>JAEEOJ010000056.1 GCA_016284175.1 Lachnospiraceae bacterium
ACCGCTCACACTCTTTGTATCCGTGATGCATATCGAATAATCCGACAAATCGGAATCTATTTTTTCAATTACGGGATCTGCGGGATTTGAAAAATCAATATATACAAATCCGCCTACCGAGCAGGCTGTCTGATCCATCAATCCAGAAGGTTTTCCGAAATAAATGTTTTCGGAATACTGACCGATCTGCGCTATTTCTCTGGCACTGATTTTCATATCGTTGAAAAGTCCCGATACAATATTGCCAAGGAGTGTTTCGAATGCGGCCGAAGAAGCAAATGCCGAGCCTACGGGAATGTCCGAGGTTATGTAGGCAGCGAATCCGCCTAAGTTATAGCCCATGTCCTTAAGGCCGTTTAACATTCCTTTTATGAGCGCCGTTGTGCTCTTTGCCTCTTCGTCACTGATCTCAAGCGCATTGATATCAATCTTAATCTCGGGGTTTTCTCCCGAAACCATTCTTACAAAATCATCTTCAGATTTTTTTACAACAGCAATTACATCCGCATTTACGGCTGCGGCTATAACTTTTCCGTGCTGGTGATCGGTATTGTTTCCGATGATTTCTATTCTTCCGGGAGCGGAGAAAATGCTTAAATCTCCGCTTCCGAATAAGATTTCAAATTTTTCGCACGCGGCAATATATCTTGCGCACTGATAATCAAGTTTTGTTTCGTCTAAGTAGATGTCGACAAGAATATTGTCAAGCGATCCGTTTCTTATGCTTTCAACTAGTTCGCTTTTTTGCATATAACCACCCTGTCAGAAGAATTAATCCTCTTTCATTCTTGATACTTCATCAAACAAATCACTGATTTCTCTTGCGGGCTTTTTGTCGATAAGTGAAACAACGATAGCCACGATCATACTGAAGATAAATCCGGGGATAATCTCGTAAAGTCCTGTGTTGAAGATGCAGAGCTTTTCAACAGAACCTGAAAGGCAACAGTACCAGAAAGCATCCATTGCGAAACCTGCAACGATACCTGCGATAGCGCCTTTGTAAGTAAATCTCTTCCAGTAAAGAGCAAGAATGATAGCAGGTCCGAATGCCGCACCGAATGCACCCCATGCACATTCAACCAGCGCCATGATACCTTTACAGTTAGGATTAACCGCAATCATAAGTGCAATAACCGAGATAAATGCAACTACGCCTCTGCCGACAACAAGCATTTCCTTATCGCCTGCTTTTTTACGAAGAACAGGTTTGTAGAAGTCTGTTGCAAAAGCGGAGGATGAAGCAAGAAGCTGTGAGTCCGCCGTTGACATTGAAGCTGCAAGAATTGCCGATAAAAGAATACCTGCAATAAGTGCGGGGAACAATGCACGAACCATTGTGATAAATACAAAGCTTCTGTCATCTGCGCCAAGGCTTGTGCCAAGATACTGATGAGCAACAAGTGCAACTACGGAAGCCATGATAAGAATAAGTGTTGTCCAGAAACATCCGATAATCTGAGATCTTCTCATTTCTTTTTCGGACTTAATAGACATATATCTTACAAGGATATGAGGCATACCCATGTAGCCGAGGCCCCAGCCGAGACCGCTCAAGATATCCTTAAGACTGTTATAATCAAATTTACCACTTGATAAAATGTTGTAGTAGTTTTCATCGGTTACTACCTGAGCAACAGGAGTAAATCCGGGTCTGTTCATGACTATAAGTGCAACGATAGGTGCAGCCATGAGAGCCATTAACATTAACATTCCCTGGAAGAAGTCGGTCCAGCAAACCGCATTGAAACCGCCTAAGAATGTGTAAAGAAGGATGATGATTGTAGCGCCGATCATGGCAACAAGGGGATCCCATCCGAATATATTGTTAAAGAGTGAACCGCATGCATAAATACTTGATGCGGAATAGATACAGTAAACAACAATGAAAATTACCGCACATACTGCCTGAAGTGCAGGATTCTTTTCCTTGAATCTGTTTGTCAAAAACTGAGGAATTGTAATTGAGTCATCAGCCTTGATTGAATACTTTCTGAGTCTCGGTGCAATGAAAATCCATGCACAGATGGTTCCTATCATAAGACCTACGGAAATCCAAACCTGACCCATACCCCAAAGGTAAATGGATCCAGGAAGGCCCATGAGAACCCACGCACTCATGTCGGAAGCACCTGCCGAAAGTGCTGCAACAAATCCGTTCATCTGTCTGCCGCCAAGAAAATATGCCTTGTCACCGGTCTGTTTTCTGCCCTTTACGAAGAAGAAAATACCGATTGCAAGAACAAGCACCAGATAAACTATAAAAGCTGCCATTTCCAAATAATTTTTTTCCATAATTTCTCCACCGCTTTCTGCTTTATTTAAATAAAATCAACCTCTTTTAGAATACAATTTATATGCGATATTTGCAAGTATTATTGACGGGGCAAATCTTACCTAAAAAAGCCGATTTTAATTGGCATTTTGTCACATTGATTTTTATTTTTTATCAACTTATAATAGTTACTATAGGAGTACGAATAAAAGTGATTCCGGAAAGGGGTGTAATATGTCAGTAATAAATGTAACAAATGATAATATCGAAGAGATTAAAAAGAGTGATAAAAAGGTTCTTTTAGACTTCTTCGCAACATGGTGCGGACCCTGTCAGATGGTTTCTCCTTTGGTAGATGAAATCGCAGAGGAACATCCTGAATTTACCGTCGGTAAAATTGATATCGACGAAGAGCAGGATCTGGCAGAAGAGTTCGGTGTAATGAGTATTCCCACACTCGTAGTGCTTAAAGACGGCGAAATCGTTACAAAGCATGTCGGCGCGCTTTCCAAAGCAAGAATCCTCGAGCTGCTTCAGTAGTTAAGAGTACAAAATTTTTAAGGAGGAAATAAAAATGAGTGAAGTTAAGTTTTACATCTGTGAAAGATGCGGAAAGATAATCGGTGTTATTAATCCCACAGCCGTTCCAACAATGTGCTGCGGCGAAGCTATGAAGCCCCTTGTTCCCGGAACAGTTGACGCAAGTCTCGAAAAACATGTTCCCGTTGTAACAGTTGAAGGCAGCATCGTAAAAGTTAATGTAGGAAGCGTTGACCATCCCATGCTCGAAGAGCACAGCATTCTCTGGGTATATCTTCAGACCGAAAACGGTGGCCAGAGAAAGAACCTTGCAGTCGGCGGCGCACCCGCTGTTGAATTCGCTCTCGCAGCAGACGACAAGCCCGTTGCCGTATATGCATACTGCAACCTCCACGGACTCTGGAAAGCAGATATTTAATTCTTTTATGATAATGAAAATCCCTCCGTTAATGCGGAGGGATTTTTTTATTTAGTCCTCATAAAAGATTTTAAACGGCACATTTAATTCTGTCATTACTGCTTCTGCCGTATCCAGATCGTATACCGGTTTGATTTCTTCAGCATCGGAATTAAATCTGGGCGCTGCAGCGAAACCTGTGGTAAAAATATACATTACATTACCTTTCTGACAGATAAAAGCCTGCATGGCCGTACCTGATTGTTTCAGGAAGAAATTAGAAAGGGTTCTGCTGTTTTCTTCAGAGCTTACAGTTAAATCAATTTTGTCGTAACTGTTATATGAATCCGCATAATCCAAAAATTTTTGGTCTGCAACTTCAACGGTTTCATATTCAAATATAGAAACTTCAAAAGATGTCTTGTCTGCTTCCTGCGGGTTTAAAACACCGCTTACCCGGGTAAGTGACTTCCAGTCAATAGTTTGCTGTTCGTCAGAATCCATGACCATAACATCGTTATACGGTTCTTCATAACCCGAGTCTTTCATGACTTCAAGTATCACATTCGAAACGTCATACGGGTCATACTTATAATTTTCTTCAATCGGAGCATACTGTATATCTATATGCTCATAATGATATTCTCTTCCGTCGGCGGTAATAACAATGTCGGCAGCTTTTAAATCTCCGTCGGCTTCCGGCGGTGCAGTCTGGCCCGCCATTCCATATGAGGTATATGAGGTCTGATTTGTGTGAACTACCACCAATCCCGGATACTTATCCTCATCTTCTGACGCCTTTTTGTCGGCTGCCGTATTCTCTTCCGCGGTACTGTCGGATGTTGTTTCAGTCGATGTAGTATCTTCAGTCGCCGGCTGATCAATTAATTCTTCTATACCCGAAACGTCTATCGTCTCAGGCTTTTCTTTACATGCTGCTGTAGCGGCCAAAAGTGCCGCGGTTACAATAACTCCCATAATCCTATAATATTTTTTGTATCCCATAGTTTTCTCCTCTCGTCTGCTCCGTTTGCTGTTACCATATGAATACATTTTTATAATATCACAAATTTTTTCCGATTTGCTATATCTTCCTTTTGGAATTGTCCGATTTATGTCCGATAATAAAAAGCATTATTATGAGCACTATCGGGAAAACGAGGCCCACTCTCATACCGACTCTTATATCATCCCCCGCAAACTGCGTCACGCGTCCGACAATCGCAGGTCCTATGCTTCCGCCCAAATCTCCCGCCATCGCAAGAAGTGCAAACATCGCAGTTCCGCCTGTCGGAAATTTCTTCGAAGATATACTGATGGTTCCGGGCCACATAATTCCTACCGAAAATCCGCAGAAAATACAACCGATAAGTCCGATAATCGGATTAGCCGAAAGCGATGCAAGAAGGTAACACACAACGCATAACAATCCCGAACCTATCATGAATTTTTTAAGATCAAATTTCTCTCCGTACTTACCGTATATGATACGGCTTATGCCCATTGTAACGGCAAAAAGGCACGGTCCTAAAAGATCCCCGACCGCTTTTGAAAGCCCGAGTGCTGCCTCCGCATAGGCAGATGCCCACTGCGCCATAGCAAGCTCCGAAGCGCCTGCGCAGACCATAAGACAAATCGCCACCCAGAAAATCGGCTTTTTGCCGAGCTGTCTAATCCCCATGCCCTTTCCTTCTTCAACTATCGGAACTAACGGGCATGTAGCAAAATTATATATATTAATGGCCGGAACAAGAGCCCAGATAACTGCCAGCCATCTCCAGCTGTCCATTCCGAATATCGCGAAGAAAAGCGTAGATATTCCGATTGTTCCGACACATCCCCAGCAGTAGAAGGAATGCAGAAGGCTCATTGTCGCTTCTTTATTTTCAAATGGACATGCTTCGATTATCGGGCTTGCCAGAACCTCAATCAGTCCGCAGCCCACAGCATATACCGTTACGCTTATAAGAATTCCGACAAATGCATTCGGCAGCAATTCCGGCAGAAACGCAAGTCCAACTAGTCCCGCCGCCGAGCATATTTCCGACACCACTATCGAAACCCTGTATCCAATCTTATCCACAAACTTCGCGCAGAAAAGATCCACAAGCAACTGTGTGAAAAAATACACGGTAGAAATAAGCGCAATATTTCCTAACGATATCCCATAGTCCTTATGAAATTTCAAAAATAAAAGCGGAGCAAAATTCGCCGCTATCGCCTGGGTAATAAAACCCAGATAGCATGCTAATTTCGTTTTTCTGTAATTAGGCATATACATCCTCTCATACCGGCTGTTTTTTCAAAACAGCCCGCTTGCAGTAATCGCAATTATCGCTGTAATTACGGATTTTTACGCGCGTTAAGCGGAAATTCTCTAATATGCGCGTAGCTTTTATGGTCATTCCTTAAAATCTTACGTGCAAAATTCAAGAACTATTTAAAACGCGCGTAGGTTTTATATTTTTCTCTCAGTTTTTTACGCGCATAATTCAAGATATACTCTAAACACACGTAATATCGGATATCCACTCTTAAAATTCTACGCGCTTAATTCTTGTTATGTTCAAAACGCGTGTAATTTCAAATAAATTAGATATTTTTATCCCCGGTAATCATCATTTTATCATAAAAGAATCGAGCAAACAAAAAAATCCCTCCGCATTTTGCGGAGGGATATGTTTTGTTCCAAGTATAATTATCTCTTTGAGAACTGAGGTGCACGACGAGCAGCTTTGAGACCGTATTTCTTTCTTTCTTTCATACGAGGATCTCTTGTGAGATAACCCTCTTTCTTAAGAATCTGTCTGTTGTCTTCATCTGCTTTAACAAGTGCACGTGCAAGACCGTGTCTGATGGCACCGGCCTGGCCTGTTGTTCCGCCACCCTTTACGGTAACGATTACGTCGAACTTATCTGTAGCATTTAAAGCTACGAGGGGCTGACGTACAACAACCTTTAAGGTTTCCATACCGAAGTACTCTTCGATATCTCTCTTGTTAACAGTTATATTTCCTTTGCCGGGCATGATATACACTCTGGCAATTGATTTTTTTCTTCTACCTGTTCCGTAGAACTTTTCTGCAGCTTTCTTAGCCATTATCAATATCCTCCTATTTAAACTTCAGGTTTAAAATGTTAAAACTTCGGGCTTCTGAGCCTGATGCTTGTGATCAGGTCCGGCATATACGAATAACTTCTTGTACATTTCTCTTCCTAAAGGTCCTTTGGGAAGCATACCGATTACTGCATGCTCGATTACTTCTTCGGGATGCTTAGCAAGTTTTTCTTTAAGAACTACCTGCTTGTCACCACCTACGTAATCTGAGTGGCTGAAGTATGTCTTCTGCTCCATCTTCTTACCTGTAACCTGAATTTTCTCTGCGTTGATAACGATTACATAATCGCCTGTATCGATGTGAGGAGTAAAGGTGGGTTTGTTCTTTCCTCTTAACACCTTAGCAACCTCGCTAGCTAAACGGCCGAGTGTCTGGCCTTCAGCATCTACTACGTACCATTTTCTTTCAATGGTAGCAGGGCTTGCCATATAAGATTTCATTTTGTTTTCCTCCATTAGTCTGACCCCGAAACGGTCTCCATCCACCGTTTATGGGTTTTTACATTTATTGTCAAACCGTCGGATGTCCGGGCCGCCGGTCAACTTTTCTCTCTGTTCTTTCTATTATTAGGGCAAATAATGAAAGACTCGCACGAAACATTATACAAAAAGAGTACTATAGTGTCAACAAAAAAGTGATTTTTACGGGAAAAAACCTCCGGAGAGCTTTCCCCGGAGGATTTTATCTTTTATGAGTAATAATTTCCGCCTGTATTATTCAGCTGGCTGATCGGATGTACAGTGAGGACATTTTGTAGCTTCAATGTCGATTTCGCTCTTACAGAAAGGACAAATCTTTGTGGTAGGAGCTGCTTCCTCTTCTGCTTCTTTGTCTTTTTTAAGTTTAGCTGCTGCTGCTTCTGCTGCCTTTGTAGCGGTGTTGATTGCTTTGAGCATGATGAAAAGAATAACTGCTAAAATAAGGAAGTTAATTACTGCTGTGATGAATCCGCCGTAGTTAATGGATAAAGCAAGTGCTGCTTCGGAATCAAGACCTGTGTAGTCCACCCAGGGAAGTTTGAGCGCGCCTGCAACTTCTGCGCCACCCACACTGTTAATCAAAGGATTGATAAAGCAGGTTGTAAGTGCTGTAACGATTGCGGAGAATGCGCCGCCGATGATAACACCGATAGCCATATCCATAACGTTGCCCTTCAAAGCAAATTCCTTAAATTCTTTTAAAAGTTTCATAATCTTTCCTCCTTGTATTTAAGATGAAAATTATTTACCAATATTTATGCCGAACTGATTCAGGAAATTATTCATTCCGTCGCCCACACGCTTCATAAACTGAGTTGCATCATCTATTTTCTCAAGCGTAGAGTTTAGCTTGTCGACATCTATTCCGTTTAGAACCTTGCTGAATCCGTCGAAATCCAGTTTGCCGATGGCATCAAGTGTTTCGTTGATCTTAAATACGTCCACTGCATTGTTCAACGTACTTATTGTCTTGTTAAGTCCCTCGACGTCTATTCCGTTTAAAACCTCAAGCGCAGGCTCCAGCATATTTGCAAAATTCTTTATCTGAACTCCGAGATAAATCGTTCCGCAAAGGTTTCCGATAAGCAGGAAAAACACCAGTATAAGAATTACTCTGTCGATTATCTGACCGATAAAAATGCTTTTAAGTCTTTTTTGATCTTTTTCTTCCATAACTTAACCCCCGTTTGTTCTGCTCTCATGGCAGGTAAAATATATTATCTGGTAATCTTCGGAAATCTTATCGAGCACCTTCATGGCTCCCGAAAGATTGCTCTCGTCGTAGTTTACGAACGGATCGTCCAGTATTACAAAAGGCTTTTCTTTCTGATACATTGCATCAATTAAAGCAAGTCTTAAACAGAAATCCGTTACCTCCTGCAGACCGAGACTTAAATCGCTTATGCGGCGCTGCATTCCCTCTTCGGTCTTTGTCAGGTTTAAATCGGTATCGATTCTGAAAGAGTCAGTATCTTCCTCTTCAAAATACTCCGAATACTTTTTGAAACCTTCCATGGTCGGTCCGGTGTATTTAAGTGAAAGCTCGTTCTTTGCCTTGGTAAGAAACTCTAAAGTTTTCTGCATCAGAGCATAATCTTTTTCGTACTCCGCCAATCTTTCTTTATCCTCGTCGATTTTAACGCCCAATCCTAAAAGAGAATCTCTTTCTTCCTGACGTTCTTCGAGACGTTTCCTGAAATTAATCAGAACTTCGGATTCTTTTTCAATCTCTTCCTCAAGTTCCGAAACTTCGTCTCTTAAGTCGTCGATATCGGGCAAATCTTCAGGCAGTTCCTTACATATTTCTGTTATATCATTTTCCGACTCAAATTGCACTAAAATATTCTTTTTTCTTTCGCTTTCTTCCATGCATGAAACAAACCTTACAGACTTCTTCTGATACTCGTCTAACTGTGCATCGTCAGCAGCACTTCCGCTCTTTCCGATTCGCGCATAAAATTCGTTTACTTCGTCGCCGTTTTTTATAAAATCAGCTTTGCATTTTTCGAATATTTCGAGTTTCTTTTTGCCTTCCGTATAAACCTTTACGTCTTCTAAAAGTTTTACGAGGTCGTCGGTCACGGTGCTTTCGTTGAAAGGCACATTGTATTTGTCCAAAAAGTTTTTAACCTGGTTGTTCGTAAAAAGAATATCGTCTTTGCCGGACTTGATGACATTTCTCGTAAAATGTGAAGAATCGACTTTCGAGATTGCCTCATCCTTTGTGATATCCGTATCACGCTTTAAGTTGAATTCGCCCTTCTTAAAGAGTCTCATGACTAAAATAAGAATTACGAATATTACTCCTAAAACAAACGCAGCCACTTCCGGAATAAGTATGAAGCTGTCGCGCATGCCCTTTATTCCGAGCACGGTAAGTGCGATTGCCGTACCGAAGAAAAGAAGCGCAAGGATTAAAAAGATAATGAGTTTTGTCTTTCTCTTTTTCTCGCTTACACGAAAAGCCTCAAGGCCTTTCTCGTATTTTTCTCTCTGTTCTTCTTTCTGCTGTTCAATATACTCCTCGGCTTCGGTCTTTAAGTCGTTTTCCTTGCCTAAGATATCCTGCTTTTTAGTCTGGGTTTCGTTCCAGAGAGAGATGTATTTCTTAACCTCTTCTTCACTGCAGGTTCCGTTCTTAAACTTGTCTTCAAGATCCATCCAGTTCTCGTCTTTTACGATGGCATTTTCCTTCATCTCTTCTTCGAGATGTTTCATCTTAATGCCCTTGTCGCGGACTGCATTGATGTCGCTTAACGACGGAACATGGCCCGCAAAGAAATCAAATATCTCATCGGTCTTTTTGCGGCTCTCTTCGTATTCGCCTTTTAGCGAATCGTACATTTTTTTCTTGGCTTTTATTGAGTCCGCCTTCATTACTTCGGATTCTTTTCTTTTAAGATCTTTTATCTTTCGGCGGTCATTGTCGATTCTCTCGGTCTGTGCCATTATCTGGCCTTCAAGAATATCGGTCGCTTTTTCTGTATCCTCAAGATTTCTGAAACGGTTGTTTTCTTCGGATAATTCAATCTGAAGACACTTAATTTTCCCGGGCTTTCTGTCGGGAGAATACTCGTTTAATTTCTTTTCAAATCTGGCGCATGCGGTATCGAAATTGTTGATATCGTCTGTCGCATCGGTAAGATTGCCGAGCTTTGCTCTGATTGAATCGGTTACGGAATCGTCGTTTTTCTGCAAATCGGGTGATGCGATATAAGCGGTTCTGAAGAATGAATCTTTGTCTATTCCAAAAATCGTGTTGCCTAAAGTCTTCTTATCAAACGCGTTGCTGACTGCATTCGAAGGAAGTTCTCTGACTTCAAACGAATCGGAATTGTCGTTTTTGCCGAATGTTCTCGATACTTCGTATTCTTTGCCCGCATATTCGAAAGTGATGCTTCCGCCATAGATACCGTTGTTCCAGGGGCGGAATTTTTCTCTCTCTTTATCTTTTAAACTCTTTTTGTTTTCATCCTCAAAGCCGTAAAGCATAACTTTAATAAACGATGCTAAAGTGCTCTTTCCAAAGCCGTTGTCTTCGCAGAACACATTGAGCCCGTCATTAAAATCAAACTTTTCATCATGGATTTTTCCAAAGCCGGAAATATAACAGGAAATCAGTTTCATTGTATAATCTCCTCTCCGGAAAGTGCTCTGAGTCCCATGCGTACTATCTGTCCCTTGGTCTCTTCGTCAATCTCGTCGGACTCTTCGACAAGACGGATAAACCAGCCCTTTAACGATTCGTCGAGCGCATACTTTCTGTAATCAACGCTCACGCGACTTTCGTTTTTGGCTTTTACGAAGAAGTAATCATCCATTACGGATGCAGCGATTAAATTCTCGTTAACCTCCGCATTCTCATCCACGTTTCCGATGAGACGGATTTTTATCATGTCGCGCCCGCTGTAACGCTTTGAGAAAAGTTCGCTTTTAACTTTTTCTATAATCTCGCCCGAGTTGTCGAGGCCCGAAATATCCACATCGAGTGTATGAAGTTTTCTGTATGCGAAATCCACGAACTGCGGAATGATGTCGCCCTTCTCTTCATCCACGTCAAGAAGCACGAAACCGTGGTCTCCGCACTCATCAAATCCCCTGCCTTCAAGACAGCCGGGATAGCAGTATACGCCTCTTGAATCGAGGGTTTTAAGTTTGTACTCGTGCACATGTCCAAGCGCAAGGTAATCTATGCCTCTGCCGCGAAGCTCCGAAACAGGAACTGTTTCGGTCTTGTCTTTTCCCTTGTACTCATTCTCCTGACCGTGAAGAGTAACAATGTTTATATCATCAAAATCTGCGGTAAAAAGTTTCATGAGCGAAGAAACATTTTCGTTAAATTCCGCGCCGTAGAGTTTTATCTTTTTGCCCGTTGAACCGGGATTTAAAACATACGAAGTCCAGGTATCTTCAAACATGTGGAAATTCGCGGGTACGTCTCCCGTGCCTTTTATGAAGCTTATAAAACTTTCCCTGTCATGGTTTCCGCGAAGGTAATAGAAATCTATGTCTTTGTATTTGTTTATCTGTGTAAGGACGATGCTCGCAACTTTTTTGGCAACGCTCTTTGTGTCAAAAAGGTCGCCCGCGATGATTATCGCTTTAACGCCTAAGTCTGCGGCAGACTCGCAAAGGCGCGTGAAATTAAGCGTAAGTTCGTCTTTACGCTTCGCTGCTTTTTCGCCTTCAAGATGTGTTTTCATCGACGAATCAAGATGTAAATCCGCCGTGTGGATAATCTTCATTTTTTTCTCCGTTTTTATCTTTCGGACCCGCGGTCCGCACACGATTAATTATACCATAGCCGGACGCGAAAATATATATTTCTTGCTCTTGAAAAAAGAAAGATACTCATCTAAAATTTTGATATGTGAATGAGGAAAATGCCATGAAAAAAACCTTTAACGACGATTTTAATCTGAGTGTAATCGCCGAGAGCGGCCAGTGCTTCAGATTTAACAGAATAGATGAAAATACTTACAGGATTGTTGCTTTCGGAAAGGTTCTGACCATAAAAGATTCAGGCGGGAACTCCTTTGATTTTGACTGCAGCGCAGACGATTTTAAAAAGATCTGGAAGAACTATTTTGATCTTGATACAAATTATTCTTCTATCCGCGAATCCGTAAAAGACGATGCGTTTTTATGCGACTGTGCGGCTCGCTCCGTGGGCATGAGAATTTTGAATCAGGATAAATGGGAAATGACTGTTTCTTTTATCATCTCGCAGAGAAAAAGCATTCCGGCAATCAAAACTTCGATTGAAAGACTCTGCAAGACCTGCGGTACGCTGATTGAAGGCGATACTTATGCTTTCCCGACACCCGTACAGATACTCGGCGCGCCTTTGGATAAACTCGCCGAGTGCGGTCTCGGTTACAGACTGCCTTATATAAGACTGGCTGCAGAAGCTTTTTATTCGGAGCCTGATATTATTTCACGTCTGGATGAGCTCTCTGATGAGGAACTCTTGGAGGAGTTAAAAAAGATGCAGGGCGTCGGTGACAAGGTTGCTTCATGCATTGCATTATTCGGCTTCCATCGTTTGGATTTCTTCCCCAAGGATGTCTGGATTAACCGTGCTCTCGCAGAGCATTTTCCGACAGGTTTTGATTTCGAAGCTTATGCGCCTTACAACGGAGTTATTCAGCAGTATATCTTTTATGCTTACAGAAATGCGAAAAGATAAAACAAAAAGTGCAGGCAGGCCTGCACTTTTTTAAGTCATAAACATTTTATAAGGTTTGAAGTAATTCTTTTCTTTCTCGAATGCGTACACCGCACAGAAATCACCCTCTGCGTTATAGACTTTATACATCTTTCCGTCTGCAGGTTCTGTGCTTAATTCTTTTACATTATCAATCAGCAGAGGGTTTCCGTTATCAATGATTCTTTTAGATTCAGAAAGAACATATAGCGAATCCAGGTCTTTAAATACTTCCTCAGTCTTTAAGATAAAATCATCAATCTTCCCGGCTTTCGCAAGTTCTTCAATCTGCGATAATTTGAGCGAATCTTTCTCTTCGAAAAACGATACTGCGGTTCTTTTAAGATGTTCCATGCATCCGCCGCAGCCAAGCTTTTCTCCTATATCTCTGCAAAGTGATCTTATGTATGTTCCTTTTGAACATTTTACGGTAAATGTTACGTAGGGAACTGCTATCTCTTTTATCTCTATTTGATAGATTTTTATATCTCTTGCTTCGCGCTCAATTTCGATTCCGGCTCTGGCAAGTTCGTAAAGTTTCTTTCCGTCTTTTTTTAATGCCGAATACATCGGCGGAACCTGCTTTATATCTCCGACGAAAGAATTTATTGCTTTTATGATTTCTTCGTCAGTGCAGTCCACGTTTTTTTGACTTAAGGCTTTGCCCGTGGTGTCTTCGGTATCGGTCGTGGTGCCAAGCAGCATTTTGCACTCGTATTCCTTGTCTTTGTCTTCAAGAAAAGAACAGAGCTTGGTCGCATTGCCGAGGCACACCATCAGTACGCCTTCCGCTGCGGGATCGAGTGTTCCCGTATGGCCTATTTTCTTTTGTTTTAAAATTCCGCGAAGAACCGCTACCGCATCAAGCGATGTGAAGCCCGGCTCTTTGTAGACATTTATTAATCCGTTGTACATAAAGGTTTCATACTTCTTTCAAGCACGCCTGTCAGATATGCTATCGTCATGCCGTAATTTGTTATTGCAATATTGTGCTTCTTTGCTGCTTCGATACGCGCTTTCATTTCTTTTTCGTTTAACATGCACCCGCCGCAGTGAATGATGACCTTGTATTTTTCAAGGTCGTCGGGATATTCGGTTCCCTGCGTAAAATCAATCTGCACGTCGGCTTTTTTGCGAAGCATTGCGGGAATCTTTTCGGTTCCGATATCTCCGCACTGTCTATGATGTGTGCAACCCTCAGCGATGAGCACATAGTCTCCGTCCTTAAGACTTTCAACCGCTTTGATTCCGTCGAGCTGATAATCAAGCTCACCCTTATATCTTGCAAAAAGAATTGAGAATGATGTAAGCGGAATTTCTTCAGGCACGATTGCCGCAACCTTCTTAAAAGCCTGGCTGTCGGTAATGACAAGCTTTGCATCTTTGCCATATCTTGCAATAACATCTGCTAATTCGCTGTCTCTGCAGACGATAGGAACTGCACCGTGGTCAAGCAAGTCTCTGATGGTCTGCTGCTGCGGTAAAATAAGTCTTCCTTTAGGTGCAGCCTTGTCAATCGGAACTACAAGAATTACAAGGTCGTTCGGCTCAATTAAATCTCCGACAAGTACTTTATCATCCTTTGTATCGTTAAGGAGTTTTGCGATCGTTTCCTTAAGTTCAAAAATGCCTTCTCCGGTTACAGCACTTACGGAAAGCGTAGCGGATAATTCGGAATCATCGTCTTTTTTAGGAATGTCTTTTGTGGATGCTATGTCCGATTTGTTGTACACCTTGATTACCGGAACTTTTCTCTCTTCTATGAGTGAGAGAATCTCCGCGTCTTCGGGCGCAAATCCTTTTTCGGTATCAATAACCAGAACCGCAAGGTCTGTCTTTCTTAAGACGCCTTTGGCCTTCTCAATTCTGAGTTCGCCCAGTTCTCCGACATCATCAAGACCCGGTGTATCAATCACAACCACAGGTCCCGCAGGAAGAAGTTCCATCGATTTGTACACAGGGTCAGTAGTTGTTCCCGGCACATTGGACACTATCGCAAACTTCTGTCCGGTAACAGCGTTTAAAAGACTGCTTTTACCTGCATTCCTGCACCCAAAAAACGCTATATGTTTTCTCTCCGATCCCGGAGTATCATTTAATCCCATTGTTTTTTCTCCATTTAATTATTTATAGAACTGGTCTTCCACTAGGTTCGAAAGAACCTCACCAAGTGGAATCCCATGGCACGCACTAGGCTCGAAAAAACCTCGCCAAGTGCTCCGCACACGTCCCCAATTGGCTCAAGTCCAGTAAGGCTTCTGGTCCTTGTGGGTGAAGCCCTGCATTTTGGTCCTGTATTCTTCGAGCTTATCGCTGTAGGCTGCCTTGACTTTTTCTTTGAGCACGCCCTGTTCACAGAGCTTGTTATAAAGCTCTTCGAACTCGCGGAAGTTGGCCTGTGCGGCATCTTTGTAGTTGTTGCTCATGTTGGCATCGATATGTTTTATGATGTCATCCATTGCTTTTTCGTACTGGTTTTTAAATAATCCCATAAGTCACCTACTCACTGAATCTGTATCTGTTCTTACCGTGTTCCTTCGAGTAATAAAGTGCTTTGTCGGTCTTCTCATACATTTCATCAAAGCTTGATATCTGACCGTCATTTACGCTGATACCGATGGACGAGCCGACAATCGGAGGCAGGCTCGAACGCGCCATTTTATCGGAAAGTCCTGAAATGATTTTGCCTGCGTATTCCGCCATGGTTACCCTGTCGGTATCATTCTTAACATAGATTGTAAATTCATCACCGCCGAGACGGCATACAATTGCGTCCGTGTCTTTAAAGCAGTTAACTAGATGCTCGGCGTATGCAATGAGAACGGCATCACCTGTCGCATGGCCGTAGAGGTCATTTACGCTTTTAAAATTATCAAGGTCGGTCATAAAGAGTGTACCGATATTTCCTGCGGCAATTTCCGCATCAACCAGTTTTTCAAGATATACTCTGTTGTAAAGACCTGTGAGTCCGTCCGTTTCAGCTAAGTTCTTTATTTCGTTGAAAACTTCAACCTGGTTGGTGATATCTGAAGCCCAGACCATGTAGCCCTGAATGACACCGTTTTCGTTTAATGGCTCTTTTCTGAAGCCGTAAACATGGTCATCTTTTTCCATTGTGTTTCTTTTATCATCCAGAATATCTTTTAATACTCTGTATCTTTTAACATTTTTACCGGTCTGTACGTAAGGGAAAAGTGCCTTTCCGTTTTCGTTCATCATCAATACTTCACCGGTCATATCAATAACGACGACGCTCTCAGAAGTGTGGTTTAACGCACTCGCCGCAATAACCTTCGTGTTGTTGTTAAAGCCGTATTTGAGCGTTCCGTACGAGACTATGCAGATGGCAGCGATAACGCCGAATGCAATCAGATCGTAGGGTGAAATTCCGACTACCTTAAGCGCGATGAAGAACCAGAGTGCAAATACCGCGTAGTTAATTATCATCCTTCTCTGATGCTCGATATACGAAGTCTCGCGGCTGGAAATATAGTTGGCCACAAGAAAGCCCGCAAATACAAGCACAATGCAGATATAAAAGATGATATAAAGGATGCCGGGCTCAATTATCGCTACAGGGTAAGCCAAGTCTCCGCCTACTTCAAAGCTCTTGTAGAAAAGTGTATTGCTGTCCATTGTGTATACACCGAACACTGTCAGCGCACTCACGCAACCCTCAATTATATAAACCGTGACGGGAACTTTCATTCTAAGGAAATCCGCCACAAACCATGTGAAGCAGATTAAGAATCCGCAGTCCGCAACATACTCAATTTTGACTACTTCTTTTATGGTCTCATACGTGGGATTTATGATTTCTCCGAAGAATCCGACCATGAACAAAAGTCCGAAAATAAGTGTCGCGATAATCGATGCGTTGGACGATTTTTTGCTCTGAACCGCAGCCATTGCAATAAGGACCGCAATCAGCAGAATCGATGTTCCCTGCACTATGATAAAGATGCTTCTTATATCCGTCATGGTTGAGAATGCAATCGATAAAACCAAAAGATGTGCGGGATAATAAACATAAAAGAATGAAGACGAAAAACGGTTTCCGCCCTTTTCTCCGTTGTAGAAATAAATAAGGGCAAGCGGCAGAATAAATCCTAAAAGATACAGCTTGTCATACCATTTCCAGTCAACGTCAAGCATATGAACATTGCCGTTTATGATGGAAAAAACCGTGACGACAACGACCATGATAACCGTCGCTATGGAGAAGAAAAGGCAAATCTTTCCGAATTTGTTTCTGAAGAAATAGAAAATTAATACATAAACCATCGGAAGAATAGGCCATCCGCCGAGAGTCGCCGAGATGATTCCGAGGCATATGATTGCTATGATTTTTGCAGAAAGCGAATTGTTTTCGCTCGCCGCAATCATAATTGTAAGAAGCGCTATAAGAAGGTCTATGATGATGTTCTGCCTGTAGCCGTACATAGACCCGAAAAACATGTAAAAAGGCGTTGCTGAGATGATTCCGAAGATAAGAAGGCGCAGGGCATATTTTACGATATTGCCCGTGTGAATATAGCCCTCCACGATCGCAAAGCACATAATCGGAATCGTAAATCTTCCGACCACATGCATTATCTGACCGAGCACGGAATCAAAAGGAATGCAGGCCCACGCAACATGATCTATGGTCATTGCAAAAATCGCTATGAACTTTAAAGTAAAAAGGTTTAAGCCCTTAAAATTCTTAGTGTTTGACATCTTTTTTATGCCTCGTAAACGTATAAAATTATTATATCTGAGGCCACCCCTAAAATCAACAAAGTTAGACGTGTGACAAACATTAGGTAACAAACTAAAATCCGCATAACAGTTTTATTGGAAAAATATCAGATTTAGAGTAAAATATATGTATGAGTTTCAGGTTGAAGACATCGAGGGTTGTCGGAATTTCTTCTCTTTTAGTCTTCCTTTCTTTCAATTTAGGCGTTGCAGTTCTGCCTGGTATTATTGCAAAGAAAAACGAAGTCGACTGGGTTGATATCGCCGAGTTACAAGACGAGCCCGAAGTGCCTGTAATAATCGAAGAGGAAGAGGGAACCGAGTCTTACGTAAGTGAGACCGTTATTTTGACGCGCTCTTCCAATATCCAAAGCGAACCTGAAGAAATAGAAATAACAACCACCGGAATTCCTGAAGGAATGGTGGCAATAATGATAGACGGTCAGGAAATCTTTGTAAGCGTTGATGAACTGTATTCATCCGATGACACATTAACCACCTCCGCAGATGACCTCGTAAAATGGGCTTTCAGAGCTTATTACGAAAGCTGGGAATATGTTTACGGCGGCTGCGAGGAAGGTCATGTAGACTGTTCCGGACTCATAAAATCCAAAGTTGAGGTATGTGCGAGGGGCACTGAAGAACTGCTGGCGGAATCGCCTTTAAGCGGACCTATAGAAACAATCCCCGACATACCGGGCTTAGGTGTTTATACCTTCGGCCACGTTGGTATATATGTCGGGGACGGAATGGTTATTGATGCAAGAACCGAAAACTCCGGTATCGGATATGATTCGATCGAATATGAAACCTGGACTAACTGGTTTGAAATAAAGGGTGTCGATTATTCACGCTACGTTAACAGCGGAAGCGAATAATCAGTTTTTAAAATCCTCGCTTATTTCAAAATCCATCTCTTTGTAAGTCCATACACATCTGCCAATATTGTATTTATCCATTACTGCATGGAAGTCGTGAAACCATTTTTCGGCTTCTTTTTTATTTGCTCTGTCTATTACGCCGTACTCGCCGCAGTAGAGGGCTACGTTTCTTTCTTTGGCAACTTCGATTGCTTCTTTTAGGAGGTATTCGAAATATCTTTCATCGGGGCAGTCATCCTTGTCGAAAGGAGGGAATGCTCTGTATGCGTCTTTCGTATGAATCCTGCTTAATTCATCATATTTCCAGTAAGGCATTTTATAATCACATCTGAAATACACGTCCATTGTGGGAATCCAGTGTGCGCCCTGATGTGTGAAAAGAAGCGGCTCATAGCAGTGGAATGTGTAAACGATATTGTCGTCGTAAGGCATTGCGAGATCTTTAACTGCCTCAAGGCTGTTGTTGTAATAACCGCCTACGATGATTCTTATATCCGCTGCTGTTTCACGAATCATTTTAATACAGTTAACCGATATCTCATTCCACTTGTCGCAGAATGCTTTGTCCGTAACTTCGTTTAAAAGTTCGAAGGTCAGAATATCTTTTTCTTTGCCGTATCTTCTTGCAAATTCTTTCCAGATTGTATAGAAAATATTCTGATATTCTTCGCTGTCAAAAAAGCCCATTTCTCCGTGTGCGGGATCAAATGAATATCCGGGAGTACGGTGAAGGTCAAGTATCATATTAAGTCCGTACTTTTTGCACATTGCGATGGCGAAATCTATATATGAAAATCCCTCTTCATTAAAAGAATAGTCATCGTTTAAAATAAGATCGTAGTCAACGGGAATTCTGACATGGTCAAATTTTTTTGAAACCTTTTCAAAATCGGCTTCGGTGATAAATGTATCGTAGCGTTCTTTCGTATGGTCGCACTGCGAGAGCCATCCGCCCAAATCTACGCCATGTTCGTAACCTTCAAATTTTTTCATAATTATTCCTCCACGGGTGTGAGTTCTTCAATTTCCTCCACGCGCACATTCTGAATATAAATGGTTGCGTCCGATCCCTTATTGCCCATGTTGAATTCAAGACGGCCGTTGTTATCGTTCTTTTCGGTCATTGTGAATTCGTATACAAAGGTCTGAGGCTCGGTGGTTACGTCGAAAAGTGTATCCGGGAAATATCTGATCCAGCCTGCGTTGGGTGCGGAAATACATACGATTAAGTTTCTGTCTTCTTCTGCCCAGCAGTCGAATGTGATGCGGTAGTTCTTACCCTTAATCATCGGAAGGTCGGGCTGTACGAGCTGAACGGAATAATCAACCGTACCCATTGCATCTGTATAGATAATCATTGTGTTGTCTTTGATTTCTGCGCTGCCTTCGCCGCCTTCGAAAAGAAGGAATTTCCAGTCTTCGTCATCGTCGAGATTTTCTGCTACGCTGAAATCACAGTTTCTGATGAAGTTGCCTGTTTCGTCAGCTTCCAGGAATACCTTTTCGGGTTTCTTTACATTTGTATCATACTCGTCTTTCTGATAAACACGAACGTAGTCAATTAAAAATTCTGCATTGTCAAAGTTTGTGGTTTCGTCGGGATTTCCGGGCCATGTTCCGCCAACCGCAAGGTTTAACTGAACATAAAATGTCTGATCGAAAGGTGCGGGATAAGGCTTCTCGTCTGCGCCCACTTCTCCGGTAAACCAGTCATTTACGGTAAGATACAAATTGTCGTCGATGTACCATCTCATTTCCCCGGGTTCCCATTCAACAGAGTACTCGTGGAATGAATCTGCAAATGAACCTGATTCAAGTGTTACAACGCCCTGCTGCTCTGCGTGAGGCTCGCCGTAATGAACGGTTCCGTAAGCTGTTTTTACATCGCTTCCAAGTACTTCCATTATATCAATTTCACCGCATTTAGGCCACTGTCCGTACTTCATTTCTTCGGTAGGCATCATCCAGATCGCAGGCCAGAGTCCCTGACCTTCGGGAACCTTTGCTCTGGCAACTACTTTGCCGTACATAAAGTCCTCTTTATCTTTGGTTTTTACCTTACCTGAAGTATAGTAATTCTGTCCGTCGATGTTCTTCTTGATAGCCTTTAAAACAAGGTTTCCGTCTTTTACGAACACGTTATCTGTTTTCTGTGTGTATTCCTGAAGTTCGTTGTTGGTCCAGCCGGGTGCATGGGGATCGTAGCTCCATGTGTTAAAATCAAGCTCTGTGCCGTCAAATTCGTCGTGCCAGAGAAGGTTGTAGCCTTCGAGTTCGGGCGCGGGTGTGGCTTCTACAACTTCTTCCACATCGGGGTTCGGCACAAGATCGATGTCGGGCTGGTATGAACCGTTGTTGCAGCCTGCAAAGGTTGCCACAGATGTCAAAAGTGTCATTACCGAAACTACTGAAATAACTCTTTTAAAATTCTTCATAATCTTCACTCCTAAACCATAAAATACATTGTTTTTGCTACATTAACTTAACAATAAAACAATTCTTTTATGATTTATATTAAAATTCTGATTTTTTTATCAAAATAATGATATAATATAAAGGCAAAAGCTGATAAAAAGGGAGTTATCTATGGATATTATTTCTCAGGAATTAGGATATAAAGAATATGTCATGCGTGAGGACTATTCCTTTCACGCACCGTACAATCCGGAGTTAGAATTTTATGAGGCTGTAAGGGACGGAAACAAAGAGGCTGTGGAAAAGACCCTTGAGGAAGATTTCTGCGATAAAAAGGGCCTTGGCGAGCTCTCGCTTAACTCTCTTCAGAGTTTTAAATACCACTTTGTCATCACTGCGGCGATGCTCTCAAGATACTGCATCGACGGCGGAATGGAGCACGAACAGGCTTACCATTTAAGCGATCTTTACATCAACAAAGCCGATATCTGCACATCAAAAAAAGAGCTCTCCGCCCTTCATAAAAAGATGGTAAAAGACTATCTGAAACGTATGATAAATCTTAAAACCGACAAGGTTTATTCAAAGCATGTCGTTTTGTGCATCAACTATATTTACGACCATCTGCATGAAAAAATAACGATAACCGATGCGGCTGAAGAAACCGGCATCAGCGAGGGCCATCTTTCGAGGCTTTTTAAGAAGGAAACCGGAATGACCTTTAACGAGTACGTAATGCGCAAAAAAACCGAAACAGCCCGTAACATGATAGACTATTCCGGTTATTCTTTGTCGCAGATAGCGAATATACTGGCTTTCGGAAGCCAGAGCTATTTTGTAAAGGTTTTCAAAAAATACGAAGGAATTACTCCTGGCAAATATTATTCAACCCATTTGCCGTCGGCAACCATCTGATCGATCCAGAGCTTAAGAGACTCGATGGAAACGGTCATTTTGTCGAGTTCGGTTTTGATTAAAAGGAAATCCTTCATTTCGTCTTTTGTAATTTTTCCGTCAACAGTGATTTCAACAAGGCGGTCTTTCTGCTTTGACAGAATATTTATGGTTGAAAGCATCTCGAGTGTAATCTGAGCGAGATCTTTTTCCTTTAATTCGGGAACGTGAAGCTGTCCGATGGGACACTCGTTTGAACAGTAATAATTGCAGAGGCTGGGCCTCTTGTAAGCCTTAGCCATTGCTAAAATTTCATCGGGATGAGGTTCGCACTTTTCGCTCTCAATTTTTTCAATTCTGGAATCGCTCATAAAGATTAGAGCTTCGCTTGCCTGAGAACGAGTTAAACCCGCATCTTCTCTTGAAATCTGGTAAATGTTTTTGTTTTCTTTAATAGATTTTTTGCCCATTTCTAACCCCTTTTAAAAGTATTACAGTAACACACAATTTGATTATATGATAAATAGGGACTTTTGTGAAGTATCTGTCCTACATCTATTGAATATAAATCGGTTTTGATATATGATATTCACTAATTTCTCTTAAAATAAGAAACGACACGAAAGGAGGTCCGTATGAAAAGTAAAAACGAAATGGATATGTGTTCCGGATCCATATTCGGCAAAATGCTTATATTTACTATTCCGCTGATGCTTTCAAGCATGCTTCAGCTTCTTTTTAATGCGGCCGACATCGTTGTTGTAGGAAACTTTGCAGGTGACAATTCACTCGGCGCCGTAGGTTCAACCGGCTCGCTTATTAATCTTTTAACAAACCTTTTTATTGGTCTTTCCGTAGGTGTAAACGTTCTGGTTGCAAGATATTACGGCTCGGGACAGAAAGACAATCTGCATGATACGGTACAGACTGCCGTTACATTAAGCTGCGTGCTCGGAGTAGTTGTAGCTGTATTCGGATTTTTCTGTACTCCGATTTTCTTAAAATGGATGAAACTTGAAGGAGAAATCCTCTCTCTCGCAAGCGTTTACCTTCGTATCTATTTCCTCGGAATGCCCGCAGTTATGGTTTATAACTTCGGAAGTGCCGTACTTCGTGCAGTCGGCGATACCAGAAGGCCTCTTCTTTTTATGATCCTTTCCGGTATCGTGAACGTCGGATTAAACCTGCTTTTCGTAATCGTATTCGACATGAATGTTGCAGGCGTTGCGATAGCAACTGTGATTTCTCAGACTATCTCCGCACTGCTTGTAATACTCTGTCTTATCCTTGAAAAAGGTAATATTCATTTTGACGTAAGGCATCTTTACATAGATAAGAATATCCTCGTAAAAATCCTAAGTATCGGCCTTCCCGCAGGCTTTCAGGGTACACTTTTTTCGCTTTCGAATGTTTTCATCCAGTCGAGTGTTAACTCTTTCGGAGACATCACTATCACAGGTAATTCGTCAGCGATCAACATTGAAGGCTTTGTCTATGTTGCAATGAACGCCTTCCATCAGGCAGTCATTTCTTTCGTAAGCCAGAATATCGGCGCAGGAAAGAAAGAGAGAATCAACAAAATCACGGTTATCGGACTTCTCCTGGTAAGTTCAACCGGCCTTTTACTCGGCTCTCTTGCCAACTACTTCGGACGTGAGCTTTTATCCATTTATTCGAGAAATCCCGCGATTATCGAAGCCGGACTTATAAGAATCCGTATTATCTGTTCCATTTATTTTCTTTGCGGAATTATGGACGTAATTGTAGGCGCCTTAAGAGGCCTTGGCTATTCAACAATGCCTGCGATAGTATCTTTACTGGGTGCCTGCGTTTTCAGACTTATATGGCTCGCTACAGTCTTTCAGTTTGATCAGTGGCATACAGTTCAAACTATTTATTATTCATATCCGATATCTTGGATTTTAACGTTCTCGGTACATGTGGTGTGTTACATCATAGTTAAGAGAAAATACGACAGAGAGCATTAATTTATTTAATTGAACATAAAAATACCACATACTTTCGTATGTGGTATTTTTTGTATGATTAAAATTTTTATTAACCTTTTACTGAACCGAGAGCAACACCGGCTACGATGTACTTTGATAAGAAGATGTAAACGATAATCAAAGGTAAAATCGTAAGTGTAAGACCTGCGTAAATTGAGCCGTACTCTGTCTTGTAGATATCAGCTCTAAGCAAACTTACCATCATGGGCATTGTATACTTCTTGGTACTGTTGATAAGAACCATAGGAGTGAAGAGGTTGTTCCAGCTACCTACGAAAGCGAAAATAGCCTGTGTAGCAATAGCGGGTTTCATGATGGGAAGCACAATCTTGTTAAAGATGTAAAACTCTCTTGCACCATCGATACGCGCCGAGTGAACAATTTCAATCGGTAGTGCCGGATGCAGGTACTGCTTCATGAAGAATACCATTGAAGGTGCTGCGATAGCCGGAATGATAAGCATTAAGAGGTTATCGGTAAGATGAAGCTTGTAGCACATCTGAAGGAAACCAATCAATGTCAGCTGTCCGGGCAGCATCATGATTGCCATAATGAATGAGAAGAATGCATTTCTCAATTTCCATTCATATACAACCTGTGCATATGCTGTAAGTGATGAGAAGTATACAGCAAGGATTGTTGAACCACCTGCACAGATGAAAGAGTTCAGGAAACCTTTTAAAGGTTTGAACATATTCTTCGATGAAAGAATCTTAATATTGTCGAACAAATGTGTCGAAGGAAGGAATGAAATCGCTGTCGACTGAATCTGAGGAGTTGATCTGGTAGCGTTAACGAACATCAACCAGAAAGGAAGTATACTTAAAATTGAAAGTGAAATACTTACTACGTAAATAATAATTTTCTGTACTACACCGCCTTTGCCTTTTTCTCTTCCTTCTACAGTTAATTGTAAATTAGAATTATTAGACATATGTTTCTCCTCCTTTCCTACATTTTACTCATTTTCAATTTTCTCTTGTATTCTTTTTCCTGTTTTCTTACGAGACGTCTGAGTTCAACCTCATCCTTATCTCTCAACAGATAGAATACGATACATGACAGGAATACGATAATGAAGAACATGATCATACTCGCTGCAGAAGCTTCGCCGTAGAGATAACCACCCTGGAAAGCTTTGTTGTAAATATATAATGAAGTGGTAAGTGTTGCGTTGTTAGGTCCACCGTTTAAGAACAGTTTAGGAATATCGAACATATTCAAACCACCGATAAGTGATGTAACCAATGTGAACAGCAACATTGTCTTGATACTGGGAATTGTTACTCTGAAGAATGTCTGCCACTGGTTTGCACCGTCAACTTCGGCAGCTTCAAACAATTCAGGTGAAATACCAAGGACACCGGATATAAGAACGATAGCTGTATAGCCATACCACATCCATGTCTGAATAAAGATAACGAATCCTTTTGCGACATTAGCAATTCGTTGCATATCAACAGGTTGCTTAATTATCTTTAACATCAAAAGTAAATCGTTAAGAACTCCCTTAGGATACAGTGACAACTGGAAGAACAACATAGCTACGGTTGCCTGTGTAATAATGTTGGGGAGATAGAATAATACTTTGAAAATACCCTGAGCCTTAATTGTGGATCTTCTGTTTGTAAACCAAGCAGCGATCAACAAAGCAAGGAGAATCTGAGGAACGAAGTTTAAGCCCCAGATAATAAGGGTATTACCGAACGCAATTTTGAATGATTTGTTTTTAAGAACGGTGATAAAGTTCTTAAAAGGTTCGCTCCACATGATATTAAAATCAGTGTTGCCGGCACCCTTAAGGTCGGTAAAACCTAAAAGGAGTGTATAAAGAATAGGGTATAACTGAAAAACTAACCAGGCAAGAACAAAGGGAATACTGAATATGTAGCCGAATCTTGCATAATCGTAACTCTTTTTCCTTTTCATACGCCCAACCTCCTCGAATTAATTTAATGTGCTACACACCCGTAAAAACCTCGTATTGCCGAATCTAATCAAGTGTGGTAAATAAGAATCTTGAAAAGAGCAGGTCGGACGAAAAGTCCGCCCTGCTCTTATTTCAGTTTAACTTAACTACGTAAGAGTCGTAATTAGTCGATAGCAATACCTAACTGCTCGTTAACGTCAGTCTTGAATGCTTCGATAGCTTCATCCTTAGAAAGGTTGCCAGCTGTGTATTCACGAACCTTATCACGGAAGATGTTGTTGATCTTCTCATCGTACTGAGTGAGGTTCTTACCATTTGCAAAAGCGTTAGCGGGAACGAATACATCAAACATGTTCTGACCTGCTAAGAAATCAGGAGTACATTTTGACTTAGCCATAACTGTACCGGAAGCAACGCAGTCACCAGCGGAGCCTAAACCTTCAGGCTTATTACCACAGTTATCAAGCATTGTGTAGTTGATTAACCAAGCGGGACCGAAGAAACCAAGAACCTGCTTCTCGCCCTGACCCTTCATATCTGCGAACCAAGCATCGCCCCAGTCCTGAGTATCATTGTGATATCCGTTGTCTTTGAGCTTCTTGGAGATATCGAAGAACTCTTCTCTCTTAGGATCGATGTAAAGCTTGTCGTCTACGATCCAACCCTTGTCAGAGCTGTTCTCGATAGCGTGCCACATATCACCATCACCTGAGCAGATGCCGTAGCCATGAGCCTTAAGTTCTTCAGCTGCAGCCCAGTATGTATCCCATGAACCTGTGCCACCACCGATTTTCTCTTTAACTACTGCGGGATCATCTGAACCCCAAACGTCCTTAGCGATTGAACGTCTGTAAATAAATACACCACCTGTAGCCTGATAGCCTAAACCAACTAACTTGCCATCAGAAGGTCTTGTTCCGATAT
Source organism: Lachnospiraceae bacterium (assembly GCA_016284175.1). Classification (GTDB taxonomy): domain Bacteria; phylum Bacillota; class Clostridia; order Lachnospirales; family Lachnospiraceae; genus UBA3766. The sequence goes on from JAEEOJ010000056.1 coordinate 26,311, forward strand.
CAATTGTGTAACCAGCGATGTCAGCTGCCTTTGTAGCTGCTGCTGCATCGATGCCGAGTGCTTCGTAAGGAGCTGCGAACTTAGCCATGTCGCCCTGTGTATACTTAAGAACGAAAGCTGACTCACAACCATAAACGTCAACCTGACCATTCATAAGAGCCTGGTCAAGAGCATCCTGGTATCCATCACCTGTACCCTTGATTGTAACGTGTACGTTGTAACCAAAGTCAGGATGATCCTGTACGAACTGATAAACCATCTTAGGAATTTCGTTTGTGAAGTTCCAAAGTTCGATTGTTCCCTTGTCACCACCGTTAGCGGGTTTGATGTTCTCAAGGTCAACATCGTCAGATACGTTGAAAGTACCGTTAGCCCAAGCGTACTGAAGGCCTGATTCAGAATCATCAAGTGTGATGTATTCCATGATAGCCTTAACGCCTTCAGCCTTACCAGCATCAACAGCTGCCTGGCTGGAAACTACCCATGTACCACCCCAGAAGAAACCGATGGGAGACTCTGTGATAGCCCAATCACCGTATGTACCGTCTGTAGGTGCAGCGATAGGCTCAAATGTCTGAGCGGGTTCTGTTGTAGTTGTCTGAGCGGGCTCAGTTGTTCCGGGATCTGTAGTTGTTGTTGTAGTAGTTGTTGTGCTAGGATCACAAGCAACCATTGTTGCAGCAACCATGCATGTACTTAATGCACAAGCCATAAATTTTTTCATTACTTTTTCCTCCTTAAATAGGTTTTTGACATCTCATTGTTCTCTTTGTTCAATTTGTATGTAAAATGTACAATTCGAACAATAAAAATGTCGACTTTTGTAATAACAACCCAATTATAATCGTTATGAAAGGTTATTACTTTACATATCTTGCTTCGTTTTTTACAAATATTGCTATATGCATTTCATTTTGCATATTTTTTGCACTAAATAAGATAAAATTCGCACAAAAGCATGTTTTGTCCTCTAAATTATGATATACTCGTACGTAATTTGAGTCGGAAAAAAACAGTTTTCTTACTATATAAAAATAAATATTCTTTTAGGAGTATATATATGAGAAATATATTTTCACCGGACAGTTTATTAATTAAGGCGCTCACTCTTTTATGCGACCTTATGTATCTAAATATCCTTTTCCTTATATGCAGCATTCCGATTTTTACGATCGGCGCCTCAGCCACTGCTCTTTATGCCGTTCTTTTTAAGAGAATCCGCGGCAAAGACGTTAAAATAGGTAAAACTTACTTTGCGGAATTCAAATCCAATTTCAAGCAGGCAACACTTTTCTGGATTCCTTTCTTTTTAATAGTAGCTTTCCTTGCAGCCGATGTTTATATTTCGCATAACATTCTGCCGGAGGCTTACAGATTTTTACAGTATCCGGTTTCTATCGCGCTTTTCATTATTTTATGGGTGACAGTGCTTGTTTTCCCGCAGATGGCGCTTTTTAACTCGCCCACACGCCAGATAATCAAAAACTCTGCCATTCTGAGCTTTGTTAACTTTCCTGTTATAGGAATGGTGTTCGTTATCCACATCTTCTTATTCTTAATAGCTGACTTATCCGCCAAAGCCGAAGCTATAGTCGTTTCAGTATTATTATTCTTCGGCATTGCAGCTTTGGCATGGTTCTTCTGCATCTTTTACAGAAGAATATTCATTAAAGTCATGGGCAGCGAATTTCCCGAAGAAAAAGAATCCGCCGAGAATGGTGAACTTCTCGACGGAGAAAAAGATCCTGATGACGATCTTCCCATTATTTAATTACTCATAAAAGATATAATTATTCACTCTCAGAAAGAAGCCACTCCATAAAACGTCTGGCTTCTTCTTTATGTTTGGAAGTATCAAAGGAAACCGCAAGGGGTTCTGCATCTTCGGGATATACATCTTTTACGACCTTGGCATCAATATAGAATGCTACGGGAATCTTTTCTCCCGATGAATCTCTGGCGTAATAAACCTTGTCTTCATGGTCTTTTAAGAAATCTTCATCGAATATTTCCCTCAAATCCAGTGTGGAATCCGTCACGGAATAATCGTTTACAACCCAGGACTCCGTAAGCGCGATATCAACTCTGCCCGAAATAACGCTGGCATTGAATTTCTGCATTGAAACATTATCTGCCTGAGTGAAGTTTTCCGCTCCCGTTGAGGTATCGGGATAACGAATATCATACACTATTCTTATATCATCGCCCGTAATGTTTTCGCCGGTATACGCGATAAAATCATTTTCTACGGCGTACATCAGGTCAGGAATTTCATACTGAGCATTTGTAATGGTTAATTCGAGTGCTCTTTCCCTGCTTTCGTTTAAATAAGAAGTAATCATAATTACCGTAATTACAATAATTATTGCGGGAATGATTACAAACCATTTGTAGTAATCCAAAAAGAAGCCTATCTTCCTTTTAAAAATGCCCCAGGCCGAATCATCTATTTCTTCCTCGACTTCTTCTTCCTCTTCTTTGTCAAGGAAACGCTCTTCTTTTGCCAGAAGAAGTTTTTCCGCATCGGTCAGGCCTTCGAATTCTTCGGCCTTCTCTTCTTCTGTTTTAATGTTTTCGTCACTCATTTTTCTGCTTCTTTCTATTTAAGATTAAGCACTGCTGCCTTAGTACCCGTAAGTTCTTCGGTTCGCTTGTCAGCTCCGTTAAAGCCTACATAGATATCGGCTGCATTTCCGGTAACGCTTCGTATGCCTTCGTCGTCAACGGTGGTAAATGCGTATGCAGGAACGGTGATTTCAAATTCCTTTTCTTCGTTTGCGCCAAATTTTACTCTCATAAAAGCAGCAAGTTTGGTATTTAAAACCTCATCCTTTGTGCCGTTAACATGCACATAAACCTGAAGTACGTCTTCTGTTTCGATTGCGCTTGCGTTTACGGCCTTTACGTTAATTGTAATACCTTCCTTTGAAGCCGCATCAAAACTCTTTGCATCCTTAAAAGATGCATCCGTAACTTTGACATCTGCATAAGAAAGTCCGTATCCGAAAGGATAAAGCGGTGCTTTTTCAATATATCTGTAGGTTCTGCCCTTCATCGAATAATCTTCGAAATCAGGCATGTCCTTAAGATCTTCGTCTCTGTAGAAGGTTAAGGGAAGTTTGCCCGAAGGTGAATATTCACCGAAGAGAAGTTCTGCAACTTCCTTACCGCCTCTTGCGCCGGGATACCACGCCTGTACGATTGCGTTGGCATTTGCATCCGCAAGTGAATAGTCTAAGGCACTTCCCGCCATTGTTACAACAATGAACGGAACCTTCATCTCAATAATTGTTTCGAGAAGTTTAAGCTGTGAAGGCGGGAACTTTAAGTCATTCTTGTCGCCCGAGCTGTATGCGTTACCTGTATCTCCCTCTTCTCCTTCGAGTGTTTCGTCAAGGCCGAGGCAGAGTACTACAACATCAGAATTTGCCGCAACAGCTTTTGCTTCCGAAAGTCTGCCGTATTCCCTGCCTAAGGCCTCGGTCTTGGGTGCGAAGAGATGGCAGCCTTCCGAGAAGTATACTCTCACATCGTCGCCCACATAATCCTGAATACCTTCAAGAACTGTAATATATCTCGAAGATGTTCCGTGATAGTTACCGATAAGGGACGCTCTGCTGTTTGCGTTAGGTCCGATAACGCCGATCTTTTTAATTTTGTTTTTATCAAGCGGAAGTATTCCGTCGTTTTTAAGAAGAACAAGGCTCTCCTTTGTCGCACGTGAAGCAACTGCCAGGTGTTCCTTGCATTCGATTACGTCAAAAGGAATCGAATCAAACTCGGTCTTATCAAACATTCCGAGTAAATATCTTGTTGTGAAAAGACGAACGGCTGCTCTCTTTAAAAGCTCCTCATTGATAAGGCCTTCGTCGTAAGCATCCATTATTTTCTGGTATGTACATCCGCAGTTTAAATCACAGCCTTTTTCGAGTGCAAGTTTAACGCTCTCTTCAGGGCTTGATGTAACCTTGTGATTCTCATGGAAATCTCTTACAGCCCAGCAGTCCGAAACATAGTGGCCTTCAAAGCCCCATTTTCCGCGAAGGACTTCTTCCATAAGATATGAATGTGCGCAGCAGACTTCACCGTTGGTTCTGTTGTAAGCTCCCATTACGGATTCAACCTTGCCTTCGATTACACAGGCTTCAAACTGGGGAAGGTATGTTTCCCACATATCCTTCATGTTTGCAACCGCATTAAAATGATGTCTTAAAGCTTCAGGTCCGGAATGTACCGCAAAATGCTTTGCGCATGCAGCAGTCTTTAAATACTCGCCGTCGCCCTGTAAGCCTTCGATAAAATTAACGCCGAGACGGCTGATAAGATAGGGGTCTTCGCCGTAAGTTTCATGTCCTCTGCCCCATCTCGGATCTCTGAAAAGATTTACGTTGGGAGACCACAATGTGATTCCCTTGTAAATATCCCTGTCACCGTCGGCAGACTGGAAATTGTATTTTGCTCTGGCTTCCGTTGAAATAACGTCGCCTGTTTCTTTTAGAAGCTCTTCGTCAAAGGTTGCACCGAGTCCGATTGCCTGAGGGAACATGGTTGCCACGCCCGCTCTGGCAACGCCGTGAAGGCCCTCATTCCACCAGTTGTATTCGGGAATGCCGAGTCTGTCGATGGCAGGTGCATCATATCTTAACTGTGAAGCGATTTCCTCAACGGTCATTTTCTCCACAAGTTCGGTTGCTCTTTTTCTTGCTTCTTCTCTATTCATTAATCCCTCTCCTTTTGTACGTTTCCGTACATCAACATTTATAGTTTTTCTGCAACCCTCATAAAAAAAAATTGCAATAATCATTTTACTATGTTTTTACTATTATAACAATCAAAACACGCATTTTTCACATTAATTTTCTGTTTTACAAATATTGCTTTTTTGACAGATATTGCTACAAAGCCGTCCTCTGTTATATAATATAAATGTACGTAGTTTTAAAACAAATTTCGGAGGAAAATATGCCCTCATCCAAAAATACCCAGGCGGATTTTTCCCAGCCTTTCGGAAAATTCGTCTCAAGAAAAATCGAGCATGACGAAGAGACCATAGATTACCTTCCGGGGTATCGTTACCGTATCTGGCATAACGACCAGCCGGTCAACTTCGGAGACCATAAGCACAACGCCTTTGAAATCATTCTTTGCACACAGAATACCTATTCGGTTACGGTTGAAAATGAAGTCTACAAATTACACGAAGGAGATATCATTTTCATTCCGCCGATGTCGGTTCATTCCATCACGGCTCCCGAAACCGGTGAGCGTTTTATCATGCTCTTTGATTCGAAATTCTTTGACTATTTCAAATCCAAAAAAGAAATCTTAAATTTCTTTTCCACAACAAAGGTTATCGGAATCAACTCTACGACGCACCTTTATCCGTTAATTTATTCTTCCCTAAACAGAATTATCCAGTTGTACTTTGCTTTCAGTGAATTGAATGAAGTGGAAATTTATTCGGAGCTTTTGAAAATCGTAAGTCTGATGACACACTCTACGGAAGCCACAGATGAAGAAGATGAAAAGATAATTACGCATTCCGAAATCTACAATAAATTCGTCAGAGTCCTAACCTATATCGAGACTAACTATTCGGAAGATCTGGATCTCGAAAGCGTCGCAAAGACCGCGGGCTTTTCAAAATATCATTTTTCGAGACTCTTTAAGCAGTACACGGATTCAACCTTTTATGATTACCTTTGCAGCAAGCGAATACTCGAAGCGAAAAAGCTTCTTTTAACCAACACTCCCGTAACGGATGTTGCGTTCCAGGTGGGCTTTAACAACTTAACCACCTTCTGCCGCTGCTTTAAGAAATACTCGGGCTGCTCGCCCACGCAGTATAAAAACATGATCTCAAAAGAAGAAGGCATCGTTCTCGACAGCATCGGAGACATATACCATCTAAAACCTGAAGAAAGCAATTAAAAAAAGAGCCATCCGGGGACGGTTCTGTTTTGGCTTTTTTTACCACTTGGGGACGGTTCTATTTTGGCCTTTTTTACCATTTTAGAACCGTCCCCGTTTGGCTCATTAGTCTTCGTAAGGTTTCATTGTGATGATCTTGCCGTTCTCATCATATTTAAGTTCTCTGAATTTAACACATCTTCTGTGATTAACTCCGCCCGAAAGTGAAGAATCGTGATAGAAAAGATACCACTTGCCTTCGATTTCAACGATTGAGTGATGTGTGGTCCAGCCGATTACGGGCTCAAGAATTCTGCCTGCGTATGTGAAAGGTCCTTTGGGTGAATCGCCGATTGCATAAACAAGGTAATGTGTTGTACCTGTGGAGTATGAAAGATAATACTTTCCGTTGTATTTATGCATCCAGGGACCTTCGAAATATCTTCTGTCTTCGTCGCCTGCCTTTAAGGGTTCGCCGTTCTCGTCAAGAATTGTAATCTCCTGAGGAGCTTCCGCAAACTGAAGCATGTCGTCTGTAAGTTTTGCAACCTGAGGTCCGAGTGCCTTTGCATCTGCAGGAATCTCTGCGGGATTTTCAACGAATTCGCCGGTCTGCCATTTTTCAAGCTGACCACCCCAGAGTCCGCCGAAATAAATGTAAGCTGCTCCGTCATCATCCACAAATACTGCGGGATCGATACTGAAGCTGCCCTTAATGTAATCGGGTTCGGGCTTGAAAGGTCCTGCAGGGTTATCAGATACAGCTACACCGATATGGAATCTTAAATCCTTGTCACGTGCAGGGAAGTAAAGATAATACTTTCCGTCCTTTTCTGCACAGTCGGGTGCCCACATCTGCTTGCTTACCCAGGGAACGTCTCTCATGTTTAAAGCTTCGCCGTTATCTACACAGGGAGCATCCACATTGTCCATAGAAAGGATGTGGTAGTCCTCCATCTGATATTCATCGCCTTCGTCGTTATCCTCGCCGTCATGTTCAAGGTCGTGTGAAGGATAAACATATATTTTTCCGTTAAAAACGTGAGCGGAAGGGTCCGCTGTATAAATATGTGTTACCAAAGGTTCATTTTGTTTTGCCATTTTTAGGATCTCCTTTCAGGAACTATATATAATAATATATTACAAAACCCGCTCAGTTATCAATCAGATTGTAATTTTCTGCAAGGTAATTGTCTACTTTGGTTTTCATCGCCTGCTGATAGAGGTAAGGTTCGCCGAATCTCTCTACAGCCTTGTCGTATTCACCCTCATTGAACCCGAGCGTTATAATCAGCGCATCAAGATCTTCTTTTGATACAGATAAACCAAACTTTTCGAAAAGTGCCTGATAAATAAGGTTCTTTTCAGCCTGCTCTTTGGCAGATTTTTTGATTTCCTCTTTATATTCCTTCTTGGTCATCTTTCGCATATCAAGAACGTCTTTGTAAGCATCTGTCTGGTAAAGGTTCTGATATGTGGAATTAGTGGTCTCCATCTGCTTGTAATCTTTCGCTTTCATGAAAGTCTTCATTTTTGAAAGATATGAAACAGGATAGGATTTAACCTTGGATTCGCTTATTGCATAATCCTGAACATACTGGTCAAATTTTGTCTGTGCGGCGTTCATTCTGTATTTGTTTAAGAAATCCTCGGCACTTTCAACACTGTAGCCGAAATTCTTCTGCACAAATTCATCGTTAAATTCCGCAGCTTCATATACACCGTTTAAAGTGATTGTATAAACAACAATCTTTCCTGCGAGTTCTTCGTTTTCAAAGTCCGTTCTGAAAGGAACGGATACGTCAAATGTCTCGCCTGTCTTATGACCGATGATTCCGCTTTCAAACTCTGTGGGATAAGTACCTAAACCGAGTGTAACTCTGATACCCATTCCGTTGGTGTTTCCGCCTTCGTATTCCTTCTTACCGTCGATGCGGCCTACATAATCAACGTTTACGGTATCTCTTTCTTTAACTTCCACACCCTTCTTGTCAGAAAGGTCGGGATAGGATTCAACGACTGCGTTAATGTAAGTCTGCTCTTCCGCTTCGGTAGGATAGTAATCGCTATTGTTCATGTTAAGTGCGTTAAAGTCCGCAAGCTCAACATATTTTTCAGCCTTTACTCCTTTTATCTTTCCTTCCTCATTAAGTCCGATGGAATAATTAAGTTCCTTTTCGGCTTTCTTCGAAGCATCAAATATAAGTGCTCCGGCTATAATTGCGACTACGAGTACTATGAAAACTACTCCGATCACTCTTCCGATTGCCTGGTTTCGCTCAGCTTTTTTTAATGCTTCTTCTCTTCTTTTTCTCTCAAGCATTCTTTTTTTCTGGCTCATAAAATCCTCCGATTATGCCTGATTTTCATCCGGCACGCATTTCTGCGCGATTACCGCTTCATAATCATAGCCGGTATCAGACGTTCTCTTAATTTTCTTTATTTCAAAATATCTTAATTCATTCGGATTAAGATTAAATGCAAGGCTTAACTTTCCGTCTTTTACGATCTTGTTTGAAGACTCGATTCCGGGTTCTGCTGCCGCTCTTAAAAGAATCTTCTGCTCATTGTTCATCGATGCGGGCTCGCCCATTTCATGCCACATCTTCAAAGGATTTGCATGATTCTCATCTACAAACTTCTCAATCATAAAATATTCGCCGTCTTCAAGACTCTCGATTTCTATTTCGATTTCTTTGTTTTTGTCTTCGTTATAAAGGTCCGCATTCCATACAAGGCCTCTGATATCGCCGTTCTCTGCTTTTACAACAATGGCGTCTTCACCTCTTAAAAGACAGTCGCCCTGAAGTTTTTTATAAAAAGCGAATGTGTAGAACGTCGGCTTCTTGATAAGACCGTCTGCAACGAGACCGAATCCGCCGTGGAAAGGAGTGAAAGGAACTCCGAACTCCTCAAACAGATCGCCGAATGTCCAGTATGAATATGACTCATGCTTGTCACCAAGGCGTGAAAGCATGTGTGCTACATATGTTGCGTTAAGCACGGTATCATGGATAGGCGCGTTGGGAACATAGGATGTGTTAAATTCGGTGATGAATATTTCCATTCCCTTAAACTCATCATATGAATCAACGATATCTCTGGATCTCTCAAGCCACTTGAAAGCATTCTCGGGCTCGTGAAGATCGATATATGCATAATGTCCGTCAAGTCTGGGCGTATAGCTTGTGTAATGGTGTCTTGAAACAAAATCCATCGGGAGATTTTTTTCTTTTACGAAGTCAAGGAAAGACTTAAGCCATCTCTCATCATCCACGCCACAGATAGCGGGACCGCCGACTCTTATCTGATTGTCTACTTCTTTTACGGCCCTGGATGTAAGTTCGTACAGTTTGAAATACTCATCCATGTCCGCATCTTTCCAGAAAGAAGGGAGGTTCGGCTCATTCCATACTTCCACGGGCCAGTTTCTGATTTCGTCAATGCCGTATCTTTCGATTAAATGACGAAGAGTGGCCTGAACAAGATCGGTCCATTTCTTATAATCCTTCGGAGGAGAAATTTTTCCCTTCCAGAAGAATGTGGTCTCGGTGCCTGAAGCAAGATCGTCGGGCATGAAACCGAGCTCCAGGATAGGGCGGATATTCATTTCAAGATAAGAATCCATAACCATATCAAGATAAGTAAAGCAGTATTCCGCCTTACCTTCCATATGTCTGAACTCTCTGTAAATACCCATGTATTTTGAGAAAAGGCCATGACCTCTGATGTATGAAAAACCAATCTCATCCTGTGTCAGTTTGAGCTGGTCGAGGTACTCTTTGTGAAGGGCCAAATCCATTCTGCCGGTACCCACACAGTGAGTGGTTTTGTTATTAAATGCAACGTTTTTTTTCAGGTCTGCAGTATATTTCATCTTTGTCTCCGTTTCTAAAATCTTTCCTCATAAAATATGCAGAAAACAACACTAACTGATTGTATCACATATAAACTTCATATTCTACCTTATAAATTCTATTTTTATGCGAAAAAAACACCACTCCGAGCGGCCGGAGTGGCATTTTCTTTTATGTTATTACACCTATTTACACTTTTTATGATTAGTTCTTTGCGATAAGCTTGAAGCCTCTCTTTGATACTACGTCGAAGATAACGGCTGCAAGAAGAACCAGACCTTTAACAACCTTCTGCATGTTCTGGTCTACACCCATGATAAGCATGCCCAGGTTGATAACACCCATAAGGGTTGCACCGATGATAGCGCCGGGAACCGTACCGATTCCGCCGTATGCGGAAGCACCACCGATGAAACAGGAAGCGATAGCATCCATTTCGTAGTTCTGGCCGTATGTAGGCTGTGCGGATGTCATACGTGCGATTGTAATCATACCTGCCAAAGCTGCAAGGAAGCCCATGTTCATGTATGCAAGGAAGTATGTCTTGTTTGTGTTGATACCGGAAAGTCTTGTTGCTTTCTCGTTACCACCTACTGCGTAGAAGTAACGTCCTGTCGTTGTATTGGAAGTAATGTATGAGTAAATAAGAACTACAATACTTACAATGATAAGAACTGAAGGAATACCCTTGAATAATGAAAGAAGGATTGTTACTGCAACAACTACTGCAGAGATAAGCACAAGCTTGATGATCCAGGGAACAATCTTATCTACTTCATAACCTTTTTTAAGTCTCTTTAATCTTCCGTAGATTTCAAGTCCGATGAATAACAATACTGCAACAAATCCGACTACAAGACATGTAACGTTAATTGTAAATACATCTCCGAAGAGTTTTCCGATGAAGTCGGGGATAAAGCAGTCAGCACCGCCGCCGAATAATTTAAGGAAACCGACTTTGTCGTTAATTGTAACTGTAAGACCGTTAAGTACTACGTTACTCAAACCTCTGAAGATAAGCATTCCGGCAAGTGTTACGATGAACGGCGGAATTCTTACGTATGCAATCCAGAAAGCCTGTGTTGCACCGATTGCGATACCTACCGTAAACATAACGATTACCGCTACCGGCCAGGGAACTCCGAATGAAGCCATAAGTGTGGCACCTACCGCACCTACGAAACATACTACCGAGCCGACCGAAAGATCGATGTTACCACCGGTTAAGATACAAAGAAGCATACCGGTTGCCAGAACGAACACGTATGCGTTCTGTGAAATAATGTTACTTATATTGTTGGGTAAAAGGATTTTACCCTGAGTTGTAACTGTGAAAAATATCAAAACTAATGCGAGCACGATAACCATTGCATATTTTTTGATAAATTCAATGACTTTTGCGCTGTCATTCTTTTTTTCCATCACATTTCTCCTTTTCCTAAAAATTATTTTTATTCGCTTTCACTCTGAATAATGCGTGCCATAATAGATTCCTGTGTAGCTTCTTCGGCCTGCATTTCTCCGACTATTCTGCCTTCGTTCATGATGTAAAGTCTGTCGCACATTCCGAGAAGTTCGGGCATTTCCGATGAAATCATGATAACTGTCTTGCCTTCTGTAGCAAGCTGGTTCATGATACAGTAAATCTCGTACTTCGCACCTACGTCGATACCTCTGGTAGGTTCGTCAAGGATCAAAATATCCGGATCCGCGAACATCCATTTTGCAAGGAGAACTTTCTGCTGGTTACCACCACTCAAGTTTCCTACATTCTGCTCTACGGTCGGGCATTTGGTTTTAAGTTTTTCCTTATACTCAACCGCTACCGCATATTCTTTATCTTTGTTGATTACCGAATTTTTACTTACTTCACCAAGATTAGCAAGTGTGGTATTAAACTTAATCGAATTACTTAAAATAAGTCCGTTACCCTTTCTGTCTTCGGTAACATATGCAAGTTTGTTTTTGATGGCTTCCTGAACATTGTTAAGATGGATTTCTTTGCCGTCCTTAATAATCGTTCCTTTGATCTTCTCGCCGTAGCTCTTGCCGAAAACGCTCATTGCAAATTCGGTACGGCCTGCACCCTGAAGACCGCAGATGCCGAGGATTTCTCCCTTTCTTGCATAAATACTTACATGATCGATAATCTTTTTCTCACTGTAAATAGGATGATATGCATTCCAGTCTTTAACCTCGAAGTTAATCTCTCCGATGTTCTTTTCTCTCTTCGGGAATCTGTCGGAAATTTCACGTCCAACCATTCCTTTTATGATTCTTGCTTCGGAAATATCATCTGTCTGCTTATCAAGAGTTTCGATTGTGGAACCGTCACGGATAACCGTAATCTTGTCTGCTACGTATGAAATCTCGTTAAGCTTGTGAGAAATGATAATTGATGTAAGACCTTCCTGTTTGAATTTAAGAAGCAAATCCAAAAGGTCTTTTGATTCATTTTCGTTAAGTGATGATGTCGGCTCATCAAGAATAAGAAGTTTGGCATTCTTTGCAAGCGCTTTTGCGATTTCAACCAGCTGCTGCTTACCAACGCCTATATCTTTAATCAAGGTACGCGATGATTCTTTTAATCCGACCGTTCTTAAATATTCATCGCTCTTACCGTAAGTTTCAGCCCAATCAATCTTCCAGGACTTTCCCTGTTCATTACCCAGGAACATGTTCTCTCCGATTGTCATATAAGGAATAAGTGCAAGCTCCTGATGGATAATGACGATTCCCAGTGCTTCACTGTCCTTTATGTTAGTGAATTTACATTCTTGACCGTCGTATATGATTTTTCCTTCGTAAGTACCGTAAGGATAAATACCGCTTAATACGTTCATCAATGTCGACTTACCTGCTCCGTTTTCACCAACAAGAGCATGGATTTCACCTTCTTCTACCTGAAGGTTGACATTGTCAAGTGCCTTAACGCCCGGGAATATCTTGGTAATATTTTGCATTTCAAGTAATATTTTGGCCAATTTTATCCCTCCTGTTCAGATTACTAAAATTATTTGTCTTTACTTGTGTCACAATTTTGTTTTTACATAGTTAAGTCCCCTTTTATTCGAAGGGGACTTAACTTTATGTAGGGAATGAGTTAAATCATTTTTAACGATCTACTCATAGGGGAATTACTGTAACTGATCTGCTGTATAGTAACCGGAATCAATTAAGAGTTCCTTGTAGTTGTTAACGTCAGCAAATACCGGCTCGCAAAGGTATGAAGGAACAACCTTAACACCATTGTTGTATGTAGAAGTATCGTTTGTAGGAGCTGTGCCGCCCTTAAGGATAGCGTCTACCATTTCAACTGTCTTCTGAGCAAGTGTACGTGTATCTTTGAAGATTGACATTGACTGCTTTCCGTCAAGCATGTTCTTAACGTTAGCGATGTCACAGTCCTGACCTGTGATGATAGGATAAGGGCTGATGTTGTTAGCTACGAGTGCGTTTGTAACACCGAATGCTGTAGAGTCGTTTGAGCAGAGAACTGCGTCAAGCTTTGTACCGTCAGCGTAGTTGGAAGAAATGATAGCTTCCATTCTAGCCTGTGCTGCATCTGATGCCCAGTTAGCTGTAGCAACTGTATCAAAATCGATCTGTCCTGAAGGAACTGTGATCTGACCTGCTTCGATGTAAGGATTAAGAACGTCCATAGCGCCGCCATAGAAGAATCTAGCGTTGTTGTCACCGGGGTCACCAGTGAAGATTTCCATGTTGTAGCCGCCCTTGCCTTCCTTAAGGCCTAACTGCTCTTCAATGTACTGGCCCTGCTTTGTACCTACCATGTAGTTATCGAATGTTGCATAGTATGTAACAGCGTCAGAGTTCATGATAAGACGGTCATAAGCGATTACAGGAATCTTTTTCTGCTTAGCCTGCTCAAGAACTGTTCCGAGTGAATCACCATCGATAGAAGCGATAACGAGAACGTCGCAACCTGATGAAATCATGTTTTCAATCTGTGTAACCTGTGTGTTGATGTCGTTTGATGCATACTGAAGGTCTACATCATATCCTGCTTCCTTAAGAAGCTTCTCCATGTTAGAACCGTCCTGGTTCCATCTCTGAAGATCCTTTGTAGGCATTGCAACGCCGACTTTCTTATTTCCTGAACCACCTATTGAACAACCAACGAGTGTAGTTGCTACCATACCTGATGCAAGAAGAACACTGAGTAATCTTTTTTTCATTTCTTTACCTCCCATTAAAAAATGTGATAAGTTATTTTCTCATGATGTTGGTCTCATGAATACAAATACACATTAACACACCTTTTTGCAAAATAAATTGTTACATTCTGCATTTTTTTGATAACTTTAAAAATCAAAAAAAGTGTATGCTATCAAAAAATTGTCAGCATACACTTATCTTTGACAAAAAAATGCTATACGGAGTCTGGCTCGCGCAGCGTGCCTGGCACTTTAATCTGTAACGTTGAGGTAAACATCCTCTCTTGTATGGAAACCGCTGTTTATAATGACTTCGTCCATATTGTCCTTCGTCACGGGAATGGGCTCTAAAAGAATGCAGGGAACATCATATGCTCCGTTATTCATGGTCTGGTCGGTTGCCAAAACTTCATGGTTTGCCAGTTTAATCGCACACTCCGCTGCCTTCTTCGCAAGATTGTCCACGGGTTTATAAACTGTCATAAGCTGCGTGCCCTCCACTATTCTCTGGCAGGCTTCAAGATCCGCATCCTGACCTGTCACGGGAATACGGCCCGCAAGACGCTGTTCGGAAAGTGCGGATACGACTTTACTTGCTATATTGTCGTTACCGCACATAATTGCGTCGGCACCTGAAATCGTTTCCATATTTTCATATACATAATCGTAAGCAATCTCCGCTCTCCAGGCTTCGCAATGGGTTCTGTCCAAAATATTAACTTTATTTTCATCCATTACGCTTATAAAACCTTCTTCAAGCGCGGGAACATTGTAGTCAGCGGGAGAACCGCCTATCATTACGATATTGCTGCCTTCACCTATACCGGAAGTAACGAGGGTCTCGCCCATCATCTTTCCAACTTCGGCGTTGTCAAACGATACATAAAGGTCAATATCCGCATCTCTTATGATACGGTCATATGCGATTACTTTTATGCCCGCATTCTTTGCTTTTTTAACTTCTTCGGAAAGAGTATCGGCGTCAATACAGATAATAACGATGACATCAACATTCTGCTCTATAAAATACATAATCTGTCTTTTCTGTTCTTCGATATTACCGTTGGCATTCTGGACATTTACTTCCGCGCCCATTTCCTTGGCCGTGGAAACAAATACGTCTCTGTCTCTCTGCCATCTTTCAATAACGAAGGAGTCAAAGGACATTCCTATATTAATGGTGTCCGGAACATTTTCCGTATTATCTCCGGTTTCACCCTCTTTGACAGTGCAGGAAGATAAAGGCATCAAAACCATCGCCATTGTCAGAAATACGCTGATTAACTTTGCTGTTCTTTTAAAAATGTTTTTCATATATTAACCCTAAAATAATCAATTCGGAGCCGGGCACGCAATCGTGCCGGGCACCGTTTATTACAGTGCGTCCTTGTACTCCGTAGGAGATACTCCCTCGTATTTTTTGAAGGCTCTCGAAAAATAATTCGGATCCGAAAAGCCGACCGAGTAGCTTATTTCTTTTATGGAGGCTTCCGACTCGGTCAGCATCTTCTTCGCATTCTCGATTCTTACCCTGCCTAAATATTCGACATAGTTTTCACCGGTCTCCTGCTTGAAGAGCTTGCTGAAATAGTAAGAACTGATATTGCAGTATCTGGAAATATCGTCGAGCGAGATATCCTTCATATAATTCTTGTTGATGTAGTTTTCTGCTTTTTCGATAAGGCTTTCACTCTTGTCGCTTCTGTTGTTCTCTATCTTCTGAGTGGTTTCGACAATTTTGTCGAGGA
>JAEEOJ010000057.1 GCA_016284175.1 Lachnospiraceae bacterium
TTTAACATAATTACAATGTTTAAGACACCGATTAAATCCATCAAAAGCACAGAAAAAATAAAGAGGAAGGTGCAAGCACCTTCCCTTCAGAAAAAACAAACTGTTTGGTTATTAACTTTTTAAAAAATTTTTAACTCTACTCAACATTCTTAAGTGCCTGGTCCATGGGAACCTTTTTGATTCTGTGGTAGTCAATTACCATTACGACAAGGTATGCGGCGATGACCATAAGTATCATATACACATATGTCATAAAAGGAACGTATGCCGGAAGCCAGCCGTCCATCCTGTAGAGAATTATGCGCCATACAATCTCTAAGGACTGAACTCCCAAAACTGCGGAAATAACGGCGGATATTATTACTACCCATGTCGTGGATAAAAGATACAGGGATGAAATTTCGTTGTTGTAATAACCGAGTATTTTTACCATGGATATCGAATTCTCGTTCTTCTCAATGATAACCTTGGTTAAGAGATAAATAAGGATTGCCGAAAATGCCAGACATATAACCTTAAAGTAGGTCATGTAATTGCCCATGGAATGATTGAGCTGGTTGGATACTTTCAGGATATCGTCTTCGGTTATGGTCATTCCAATATAGTCCGGATCGATATCTTTTATTTCTTCATTGGCAAGATATCCGTTAAACGAACCTTCGACATTTCCGAATACTTCGTTAAATCCGTCCAGTGACATGAATAAGGCGAGACCGCTTATGTAATCGTATTTTCCGACGATTTTAAAAGTGTATTCGTCGTCGGTATATCTTGCCTTTAATGTAACGGTGTCGCCTTCGGTTAATCCGAATTTTTCCGCATATGAGCTTGATATTAAGGCCTCGTTTCCTGAAGCTCTGCCGTTTAAGGGAATATAGGTCGATTCGTCTTCAAGACCGTATATGCTTATCGGCTCACCCACTCTTTTACCGTCGGTCGTATAAAGTGTTTCCATACTGAATCTTTCGGCACCGCTCGTTTCGGTCGTAATTTCGTTTCCGTCATCATCTTCGGTTGTTTTAAGAACATACTGATACTTGGCAAACATATCGTCAGTAGCATGGTTCTGATAGTTTTTAAGAGTCGAAGGCAGTCCGAATGCAAAAGCCATCAGGAAAACAACGAAGTAAATACCCACGAACAAAACTAAATAATTGGGAATATTCTGTAAAAGAACTCTCAGCCTGAATCTTGCGAGAAATTTAAATCTCGGAAGTCTCATGGCTTTTTTGCGCCTGCTTGTCTTTAAATCTTTACGTATAAACCTAAGCGGTGAGAGACGAAGCATATATGCAACCGTTACGAAATTGATAAGTATCATAAGTATAACCGGCACAACCGTCGTTTTGACAAATGCTTCGTAATACCAGACCGTCTCATATTTGGGGAGGCTGTAGCTGTTAAAATACATGGCAACGACGATATTCTTAAAGAGCGTATATCCTAAAACATTTCCGACTAGCGCAGCCAAAAGTGTTACAAAAACTGGGGTTGCCATATAGTGTCTTATCAGTTCGCCCTTCGTATATCCCGATGCGCGAAGCGTTCCGATGACCATGGATTCCTTGGTGATCGTCGACATGATTGTCAGTGCAAATACAAATCCCAGAACAATTACAAGTATGTATAAAAGAACTCCGCCCATTTCCTTATCCGAACCCATATCGTCGGGTGCAAAATGTACCGCCTGATTAAGGTATTCCGGAACGTAGTCCTGAAGGTCGTTTTCTTCTTTTATGGTCTGTGTTATGAGAGCGCTCATAAAATCATCCGAAAGCTTTTTCTGCTCGGACTCATTTGAAAACGAATCAACATATTTGAATGCGTAGTTGTAATGAACTCTGCCGTTTACGCTCTCCCAACCTTCGGGTGTAAGCATTGCAACGTCAAAACTTATCGCATCAAACATAAAATCCGTGTTCTTCTCGTGAAGTGTCGCGTAATTTACATATGCTAAAAGACCTGTAATCGTAAACTCTTTGCCGCCGACATTAATCTTGTCGCCGACCTTTAATCCGCTGTTGTCTGCGTGCATTCTGTCGATGGCGATTTCGTTTTCATTCTCGGGCATTCTGCCTTCGTTGAAGCTCGCCATATTGATGTAATCTTCATATGCGTAAATTCTGACTTTGCCGTCCGAATTGCCGTCGAGGTCGTTGTCTTCGGTTACATCTTTGTAAAAGTTCTCATATAAAACAACCGGTGTTGCTTTGAAATTCTTCTCAGCCTCAAGTATGGCTTTGGATTTCTTCGCATCCTGCTTGTCGAATTCTTCGTTTATTTCATCTTCGGCTTCTTCGTAGGCTTCTTTTCTTGCCTTTTCTTTTTCATCCAGATATTCTTTGGATTTTAATGCTTCGTCTATCGCATCGGGAAGCACTTCTTCAACCGTTTTTTCGTAATTTTCATCAAGCGCTTTTTCCACGGCTTCGTCAATCTGTGCCTGTTTTTCCTCTTCGCTCATAAAATCAGCGTAAGGCGCTAAGGCTTCATTTACCGCATCCGTCACGTTCTTTACGATTTCTTCTTTTACGGTTTTTCTTACTTCTTTTTCTACTTCTTCTTTTAGGGTCTTTGGAGCCTCCTCTTCAATTTTTTCATCGATTTCCTTATGAGCTTCATCGATGAAGTATGCTCTTAAATCAACCTTTTCTCCGGACTCGATCACTTTTATAAACTCATCGCTTGCTTTTTCTTCGAGTTCGAAATGTCCGTCCTCAAGCTTGTTCTCATGGTTAAGGCGGTCTATCGAAATTAACATGCTGTGGTTGGCCACATACATTCCCGATACAAATCCGATGGTCATCGAGAGGAGAAGGAAGATTACCAGATATTTTCTCCATTCCCCGATAAGTTCTTTGGGAACTCTTTTTATGAGGGGATTTATTATTCTTTTTTTCTTTTTGTTTTCGTTTCTCATATTTTCATCCTTTCCGCCACCAGCGTTATAACAAGGCGACGGTCTATTTGCTACCAGTCAAGTTCGGTAGCCGAAATCTTGTTTTCGTTCATGTCGTTGTGACGAACCATGCCGTCCCTTAATTTGATGACGTGGTCTGCCATCTTTTTTATTTCCTCATTGTGCGTAACCATGATGATTGTGTTGCCGTATTTTTTGTTTACGTCTTCGATGAGTTTTAAGATTTCTTTGGATGTATTGTAATCAAGTGCGCCTGTAGGTTCGTCGCAAAGTAAGATATCGGGGTTTTTGACGATAGCACGGCCGATTGAAACACGCTGCTGCTGACCTCCGGATAACTGATTCGGAAGTTTGTATCTGTGTTTGAAAAGACCGAGGGTCTCAAGTAAATCGTCTATTTCGAGGGGGTTGTCGGAAAGATATGCACCGACTTCAATGTTTTCTTTGACATTAAGATTTGGAATGAGGTTGTACATCTGGAATACATATCCGAGATGTTTTCTTCTGTATTTTGTAAGGCCTTTTTCGCCCATATCGCGAAGCTTGTCTCCGTTTATCGAGATGTAGCCCGAGTCCGGATTGTCGATTCCGCCGATGATGTTAAGCAGTGTGGACTTTCCGCTGCCCGAGGGTCCGAGCAGTACACAGAACTCGCCTTTTGAAACCGTAAAGTTCATGCCTTTTAGTACTTCCTGCCTTGTATCTCCGCTTCCGAAGCCTTTCTTTAAATCAACTATTTCCAGAAATTTTCTTTCCTGTTCAGACATATCGTCCTCCTTAAAAGATGCATTTTTCATTAAACGCTCGCTTAATTGTATTTTTATCATAAGCCGAGAAGCGAAGTTCTCTCAATTCAAAATGTCGTAGGTTAAATGTTTTTATTTTTCTAAAAGAGAAAATTAAAATGTTTTATTTTTCCCGGAGAGAGAATATTTTTCGCTCAAACAATTAAACGTTCGCTTAATCGTTGATTATAATAATCCCGTGAATTTGGTTTGTCAACCCTAACCAAAAAGTTTGTGAAAAGTTGACATTTTAAAGCTTTTGTTTTCCATTTATTTATTATTTTTTTCTATTTAATTAAAAACACCTCCAAATGCTATTACATTTGAAGGTGTTACTTTTATTTATTATATCTTTTATGATGTTTTTTCTTCGCTTTTCTTTGCAGATTTCTCGAAGTATTTAAGCTTTAAATTGGTCTTGTAGAAATCCTTCGCGCTGCATCCGGCTCTTCCGCCACCCGCACAGGCACACGCACACGCACAGGCACAGGCGCATGAAGAATGTGCACAACCACCTCTGCTTCCGCCGCCACGAGACTGGGACTGCGCCTTCATGTATGACCTAAACGATGTGCTGTGAGGAACAACGATGGTCGATACATGAACGTATGTGTTAGGTGAAGATTTAAGTTTGTAAGTACCGTTTTCTTTGTTTTCAAGAATTTCGTCCTTGTATTCGGAGAACTTCTTCGGAACTTTTTCTTCTTCAACCTTGGTCTTTGATTTAATCATGTTGGTACCGCAGTAAGCGCAGGCCTCTTTGCCTTCCTGACGGGGAGCCCCGCAGTTAGGACAGTTGGTCATGTACTCAACAATCGTACGAACTACTTTGGAAGAAGTTCCTTTGAATCCCGAACTGGAAACCCATCCGAGGAAACTGAAGAGATAATAGAGTCCAAACGTTCCAAAGGAAAACAGTATCAGCATAAAAATCGGACAGCAGGCCGAAGAAAGCTGTTTTAATTTCGGATTACTCTGCTTTATCTTTTTTGAAGTGTCAAATCCGAAAGCATCATTCGGATAAGTTACGCTGACTTTATATTTCTGACCCTTGCTTAACGAGGTCTGCCATGCAAAATAATTGCTTACATTGTCGCTTGCAGGAGAATGCGATATTGCTTTGTCTGCATTCCAGTAAATTTCCAGGTTATCGACTTTTATATCGTCAAACCAGCCGGGTGTAAATTCATAAACCGTTTCGCCCTCGGTTAAATGGTCCATCTGATACATATAATCCTGAACCAGCTCAAATTCGATGGGAACGATTTCTCCCGCATTGTAGTTTCTGTCGAGAGTAATCTTAAGAGCTCCGTCGTTGCTCGAATAGGACATGTTCTTTATACTGGTTGACAGAGCTTTGTAACTCTTGTACTTATTGTTCGGAATTCCGATTAGTACCCACGAAAGAGGTCCCTCGCTCGTTGAATCAAGTACTTTCCAGTCAATGTGATATACCATGTGAAGTGTGGCATCCTCGTTGACATCGACTTTTATCTTATAGTTTATGATTTCATCCAGATCCTTTGCCTGGCCGTGGATCGGTAAAAACAAACCTATGGTCAGAACTACTAAAAGAGATAAAACCAATTTTGTAAGGACAGAGGATAAAAGAGACTGTTTCTTATTCATTTGTACTCTCCTCCTTATCTTCTGCACTGCCCATCTCGGAACAGTTACCGCAGCCTTTTCTTAAAGGGCATTTGCCTTCCATCTTGGCGGAGTAGTTTCTTCTTTCTTTGCACTTTTCGCTGTTCCAGATTTCTTCCCATGAATCGGTTAAGAAATCGCCGAGCGCATCATCGGAGAGCCAGCTCTGGCAGGGAACGACATTTCCTGAAGGAGTAATTGCCATATTTGAAAGACATGCTCCGCATGTGGGCGGATTGATGTTAAGCTCGTCACAGAATTCATTTTCAACCCATCCGGGTGATGTGAAGCTTATTTCCATTCCGTTCTCGCCGCAGTACTCAACTGCTTCTTTTAGGATCGATTTTATCTCGTCTGTTTCAAGCTGAAGCTTTTCGGATCTTTCTTTTTCCGCATTACCGGTTGTAATAAGACCTGAACAGGTCACATATAAAACTCCGAGTTCGTGTAAGAATTCAAGTGTCTTTTTGTAATCGCGGTTTGTGGTGCAAAGCGGTGTATTGATGCTTACGCTGATGCCTGCATCAAGGGCGTGCTTTATTCCCGCAACGGTTTTTGAATAATTGTCTGCACCGACAAGTTCGTTGTGAATATCTTCGTCATATGAATAAAAGGTTATCTGCATGCTGTCGAGAGACACTTCTTTTAATTTCTTGCAGTAATCCTCTGTCAAAAGAACGCCGTTTGTGTTAAGTCTGGTCACGAACCATCTTGCACTGTCAATGAGGTCTAAGAGATCTTTTCTCATCGTGGGTTCGCCGCCTGTAAAGGTCAGCTGGGGAATACCGATTTCACGACACTTATCAATAATCTCTTTCCATTTATCCGTGGAAAGTTCCTGCTCGTTGGCATTTTTCTGACCTGCGGCGTAGCAGTGAATGCAGCGCTGGTTGCAGTTCCACTTGCCGTCTTTTTCCATGGCGGAAACCATGAGGTCCATACGGTGAGGAGCTTTCATAAAAGGAGCATAATCGCCTATGCTCATATAACCGATTTCTTCATCAACAGGCTCTCTGTAAGCTACCTGCTTAAAGGTGTTCATCATTCTGAACAGGTCCTTTTTGAATACGGACTTCGGAATCATCGGATAAACTTTGCCTGTTTTTGCGCAGGTGCTGTCAATGATGTTTTTGAAATCCTCTTCATTGATTTCGCGGCCGTTGTAAAGGTTGGTTTCTTCGATAAACTCTGTTAAAAGAATACTCCAGGCCACATTAACCGGAATAATATCCTGTCCGTTGATGATTGCAATGCTCGGTCCGATATAATCATCCTCAACAGTGGGCGGAATCAGATGAATACGAACAACGCCCGGTCCTTCGGGATTTAACGTTGTATGATGTACTTCATTAAAATGCTCAAGCGCATATTTAAGTTCTCTTTTTTTATTTTTCATGCTGTCCCCTTAAAAAACTATTTAAAACAATTTGAAACAAAATGATTTTACCATATTTTAATATCAAAAAGCACCCTATTTATGATTTTTATGATAATATTGAAGATGGTGGTTTTCTAAAAAATCATCGGGGGCAAAATCTTTTACGGGAATGGCAAATGACTGAAAAACACACTACAATCTTTTCACTTATCTTAAAAACTGTTCTTTCGCTTGTCTTAATGCTGGCAATCGTAATTCTTTTGCCAATCCGTATCCATGCCAAAGACCTTGACGAAATTCTTAACTATACAATCTGGGTGGATGTTAACGAAGATGCCACTCTTTACATGCGTTACCATATTAAATGGAAAGTGCTTGATTCAACGAGTGACGGTCCGCTCACATGGGTAAAAATAGGAATCCCCAATCAGCATTGTACGGATATTAAGGCTAATTCCGACTGCATTAAAAAAATAGCCTACTCGGGCAACGGCGGTTCATACATCCGTATTGATTTAGACAGACCCTATAAAGCCGGCGAAATTGTTTCTCTGGACTTTTCGTTCACGCAGGACTATATGTACCAGATGAACATGGAGACGGAAGGCGAAACGGTATACCGCTTTACTCCCGGCTGGTTTGATGAAATCGATGTGGATATGCTGAGCATCTACTGGAAGAATGATAAAGTTCTTCGCGCCACAGAAGGATATGATAATCTTCCAATGGGTTATTTACTCTGGATGGCCACTGTTCCAAAGGGCGATAAAGTCACTGTTGATGTAGTTTATCCCAATGATGCTTTCGGATTTGATACAAGCAAAGAGATTAAGCAGAGTAAATATCGCGAATGGATAGGTCCCTTATTTGTTTTTGGTGCTATAGCCTCTGTCTTCATAATCCTGATAGGTATCGATTATCTTAAAAACTATATCGGCTGGAGAAAAAGTTCGGGCTTTAGCGGAACCAGAAAGAAAATCACCCGCACCATCATCGAATACTTTGAAAAATGTCCAAACTGTGGTGCTTTATGCGCTGAAGGCAAGAAAACCTGTCAGTACTGCTCAACTAATTTAATTAAAAAGAAAACCAAAATAGTAGAAACGCGTATTCCGAAAAAATATAAAGATTATAAAGACGAGATTATAAAACGAAAAAGAGCGGGAGCATATCCTCTTTCTTCTTCGCCCAACACCTATATATATGTAACAAGCGAAACCGTACCGCACCGTACATCGTTCTCGTCATATTATATGTCCAATTCAGGCTCCAGAGGCGGCGGAAATCATCGTTCTCATCACCTAAACGGCCATTCCTGTGCATGTGCCTGCGCCTGTGCGTGCGCATGTGCGTGTGCCGGCGGCGGAAGAGCCGGATGCAGCGCGAAGGATTTTTACAGGACCAACGTTAAGCTTAATTTTTTTAAAAAGAAATAAATTTTAATATAGAAAGGAAGATTTTTTATGAAAATCGGTTGCGTGAAAGAAATCAAAAACAATGAGTTCAGAGTGGGGTTAACTCCTGACAATGTTAAAGCTTACATTGCTGCAGGACATCATGTTTACATGGAAAAAGGAGCCGGCATCGGTTCCGGTTTTTCCGACAACGAGTATGTTGATGCAGGCGCTTCTTTAATCGACAACGCCGCAGACGTATGGAACCTCGTAGACATGATGATTAAGGTAAAAGAGCCTCTTCCCGAAGAGTATCCTTTATTCCGCGAAGGTCTTATCCTTTACACATATCTTCATTTGGCAGCAGACAAGGAACAGGCCGATGCCCTCCTTGCAGGCAAAGTAAAAGCAGTTGCTTACGAAACCATTCAGGAAACTGACAGATCCCTTCCCTGCCTTGCTCCGATGTCGCAGATTGCAGGACGTTTATCTATTCAGGAAGGTGCTAAGTACCTTGAGAAGAGATTCGGCGGCGAAGGCATTCTCCTTGCAGGTGTTCCCGGAACTCCCAAGGCTAACGTAGTAATTTTAGGCGGCGGTACCGTTGGTATGAACGCTTGTAAAATCGCCGTAGGTATGGGCGCAAACGTTACCATCCTCGATGTTAATCTTAAAAGACTCGAAGAGCTCGACAACATGTTCGGAGCACATATCCAGACACTTGTCAGCAACGATTCAAATGTTGAACGTGTCGTAAAAGATGCAGACCTTGTAATCGGTTCCGTTCTTATTCCCGGCGGTTCAACACCCAAGCTCTTCAAGAAGAAATATCTTCCCGAAATGAAAGACGGTGCGGTATTCGTAGACGTTGCCATCGACCAGGGCGGATGCGGCGAATCCTCACATGTTACCACACATGACGATCCCGTATACATCGAAGAAGGCGTTGTTCACTACTGTGTAGGAAACATGCCCGGCGCAGTTCCCAGAACAAGTACAATCGCTCTTACCAATGCAACCCTTCGCTACGGCCTTAAAATCGCAGCCGACGGACTCGAAGAAGCATGCAAGAAGAGCGCAGTAATCGAATCCGGCGTTAACTGCTATGACGGCAAAGTTACAAACGCAAATGTTGCCAAGGCTTTGGGATATGAATATACCGAATTAAAGTCTTTAATTTAATTATTTTTAAAACAAAAATGCCGGGGTGCAGTTCACTGTGACCCGGCATTTTTATTTAAAACTCCTTCTTAATATTCTTCATACTTATATACTATCCAATAATTCTCTTCAGGATTTTGTTCAAGTTTCCTTTTTCTTGTTTCTCTAACCAGATTACCATTTCCATCATATTCATACTCCGTAGATGTTATCAGATATGAACTAATATAAGTTTGTCTAATCATATTTCCATTCTTATCATATTCATATGTCCATTTGTCGCCTTCTTTTCCGTCTGTATCATAACTGATTTCGCTTGTTTTTTGGTTATTTGAATTGTATGTTCTTACCGAATATGTTGTTTTTTCATTTTGATTATTTAAACCTGAGGTTTTTATATTGTTTCCGTTAGAATCATATTCATATTCGTTAGATTTTTGAACCATTCCATCCGAATTTACCCAAGTCTGTTTTATCATATTTCCGTTTCCGTCATATTCACTTAAAATCTTCCCGGTATACTCTCCGAAAGCATTATAGTTGTCCCGTGTTGTCTTTTTTATATCTTCTTTTTCTATTTCTTTTTTATTATAATATTCTCGTTCTTCAACACTTCTAATAGAACCGTCTGAACCTGTTTCTTTTATACTGGATATTCTAAAATTTTCATTATATTCATAAATTTTATAACTCATCACTTTATTATTTCCGTAACTTGTTATTCTTGATAAAAGAACTTTGCTTCCAGAAGAATTACTGATGGTTTTGTACTCATAAGTTTCATAATCTCCGGATATTGTTTTCCATGCTTCATCGCAATGGTATTTTGCATTAAGTGTTCCGTCTTTATTGTATTCCTCTCTATAGTAATATGTGTGGGTTAATCGTCCGTCATCTTCAAAAAATGCCTGGCCATACTTTTGTTCTGAAAAATCCTCATTATGTTCATAAATATACTCATTTGCTCTGAATTTTCCATCTTTATCAAATCTTGCTTCTAAAGTAGATTCGTTTCCGCCATCCTTATACTCTATTATCGTATAATCTCCATTGCTGTATTCTCTTCTGCAAACTCTGTATTTTTTATTCTGCTGCTGTGTTCCTATATCTTTCGCAGTATATGAACCTTTGTCAATTTTGTAAGTATTACAAATGTTTGCAAACTCAGGGGAATTAACAAAACCTGCAAAGACTTCATCTCTTGTTTTTCCGCTTGCAAGTGCTGAAATCCAGTTTGCCTTTCCCTCAGCATCTGAAGGTCTTCCCATCAAAGAAATATAAAGATTTTCAACATAATCTTCATCACTCAAGCCAAGGTTTTTATATTCTGTACTCTGTATAAAACTTCTTGCACATTCAGAACCAGTAATCTGTTTATTTAATAATTTTTCTACCCAGTTTTTCTGTCCGCCTAAATCTCCAATTCTTCCAAAGCATACTTTATAAAGTCTTTCTACAAAAAGATTTACATTGTTTACCTGGTATCTGTCATATCCGTTAACCCATCGTCCTGCTGTTATTCCATAGCTTTCGCATATATTATAAAACTCAAGCGAATTTGCAAATCCTGCAAAGACTTCAGTTCTGGACTTTCCTGCTTCAAGTTGACCAACCCAATCTTTAAACCCGTCTGTATCCGGTTCTCTTCCCATAAAAAGTTTATAAAGATCCGTTACATAATCCTCGTTATTTTTATTCTGTTTTGTGTATTCGGGGCTAAATAAAAATCCGTATGCAACATGAACACCGACAGCCTGTCCGCCAGTAAGCTGGCCTTTCCAGTCATTAAAGCCATCTTCATCGGAAGGTCTTCCAAGTGTTACTACATAACAACGTTCTACGAAATCATCTATTGTTCCTGCAGCAGCTTTCGCATTCAGTGATGGAAATGAAATCATAGAAAAAATCATAATTATCGCTAACGCGATACTTAACACTTTTATTGGCTTTGTTGCAAATTTTCTCATAATAAACCCCCTTTTTACAAACCTCTTTTTATGCATGAAAAATAACCTTTCACAAATATAATTTTAGTAAAGATATTTACTAAATTCAATAGTAAATATTTTTACTATTTATACTTGATTTATGGATTCAAAAAACTCTTTCAAATACATAAAAATAATTCGTGATCTTCGTGAAGACTCTGATTTCACACAGGAATACGTCGCTAATTATCTTGGAACTTCTCAAACTATGTATGCACGCTACGAACGTGGAGCAAACGAAATTCCTGTCAGACATATTATCAAGTTGTGTGAGCTTTATAATGTTTCCGCTGATTTTATTCTTGGTTTAACTAAATAAATTAAAAAGGCCGAGAAAAACTTTTTCTCGGCTTATATATTGTTCTGATTTCTTTTATACAAGAATCATTGTATTATTTCACTCTTCTTAATAGGAACTATTTTCAAAGTATATCCGAGAGGAACCAAGACTCTCAGCAGACTGTCTATTTGAGGAGAATGAATTGCTTTTTCCATTCTGGCTATTGAAGGTTGCTTAACGTTGCATTTTAAAGCAAGTTCTGCTTGGGACAAGCCCTGTTTTTCACGAATATCAACTAAAGTTCTTATTAATTCTTTTTCCAATTCTATTATGCATTCTTCTTCAGAGGTTATGTTTAATTCTTCTCTAACATCTTCCCAACCAATCATATCGTAAACCTCCTTTTATAATCTTCTAATTCACGAATCGCTTTAAATATTTCTCTTTTCGGAGTCTTTTGTGTTTTTTTCTGAAAATGATGCAACAGAATAAAGGTATTGTCTTTATAAAATGCAAATAAAATTCTGTTAGATAACGGACGTAATTCCCATATTTCTCCATCCAGATGCTTAACAACAGGTGCTCCTACCCGCGTTCCTTCTTCCTTAAGAGTATCTATATAAGCAACTATTTTAAATAAATTAATCTTTGCATCCTTATTCCCGGAATTTGCTTTTTTCCGTAACTCTTTTAAATACACTTTTAAACTACTATATCCATCAGCGTCTTCATAAAAGATAATTTTATACATCTTCTTTCCTCCATGATAACAAATTTGTTATTCGCAGTCAATAACAAATTTGTTGTTTACTTGACTTTCCAGTAATGATTTGTTACTGTATAACCAATGGTTATGAAAAGAATATATTATAACCAATGGTTATTGTCAAGGAGAATACATTATGGTTTTTCAACCGGATCGTTTAATCAAAATACGTGAAAATATGGGTATTTCTAAGGCAGAAGCTG
>JAEEOJ010000058.1 GCA_016284175.1 Lachnospiraceae bacterium
TTTTTTAAAAAGTTAATAACCAAACAGTTTGTTTTTTCTGAAGGGAAGGTGCTTGCACCTTCCTCTTTATTTTTTCTGTGCTTTTGATGGATTTAATCGGTGTCTTAAACATTGTAATTATGTTAAAATAATTACGATTGTTAGTTTAAATTGGAGGAAATATAATGACAAAAGCTATAAACCCGATTATGCCGGGATTTTATCCGGACCCTTCCATCTGCGCGGTGGGAGAAGATTACTATCTTTGCAATTCGACATTTTCATATGTTCCGGGACTTTCCCTGATGCACAGCAAAGACCTGGCACACTGGGAGCAGATAGGAAATGTACTTACAAGACATTCACAGATTCCTTTGGAAGGCGCTGACCATTCACAGGGTCTTTTCGCACCTACGATTAGATATAATAATGGTATCTTTTATGTTATATGCACCAATGTTACGCATGGCGGAAACTTTATTGTAACCGCAGAGAATCCCGAAGGTCCCTGGTCAGAACCTCATTATCTTGAGGATGCTGACGGAATCGATCCTTCACTCTTCTTCGACGAGAATGGAAAGTGCTATTATATCGGTACACATCCCAATCCCGACGGAGTTAAGTACAACGGAGACTGGTTTATTTATATCGCTGAAGTTGATCTTGAGAACTGGAAAATCGGCGAGAAAAAGAATGTATGGAACGGCGCACTCAAAGGCTGTATCTGGCCCGAAGGTCCGCATATCTATAAAGAAAACGGTTACTACTACATCATGCACGCCGAAGGCGGCACAGGTCCCGAGCATTCGGTAATGATTTGTCGAAGCAAGGATATCTGGGGTCCTTACGTGGGCAATCCCAAGAACCCTATTCTTACACACAGACATCTCGGCAAAGACTATCCGATTAAATACGTCGGACACGGCGATATCATAAAAACACCTAACGACGAGTGGTTTATGACAGTGCTTGCGGTAAGACCTCTTGAAAGATTTACGACGATGGGCAGAGAAACCTTCCTTTGCAAATTCATCTGGGAAGACGACTGGCCCGTAGTAAATCCCGGCGTCGGTATGCTCACAGACAC
Organism: Lachnospiraceae bacterium; assembly: GCA_016284175.1. Taxonomy (GTDB): domain Bacteria; phylum Bacillota; class Clostridia; order Lachnospirales; family Lachnospiraceae; genus UBA3766. The sequence goes on from JAEEOJ010000058.1 coordinate 1,067, forward strand.
CGTTGAAATCAATCTTCCCGAATGGTTCCCCGAAAAGGACGCTACATCTTATACAAGCAGAACCAACGGCAAGACAACTCTTCCCGGAACAGACAAGGACTATGTATTTGCAAACATGAAGGAACTCGGAGACGAATTCTTATTCCTTCGTAATTACCCTGCGGATATGTATCAGCTTGACGGCGAAGGCCTTAAGTTAAAGATTCAGGCTGACGATATCAAGGCAGTTGCATCACCTTCATTCGTTGCAATCAGACAGCAGCATCATTATTTTGAAAGCACAGCAGAGCTTGATGTATCGGCACTTAAAGTAAATGAGAGCGCAGGACTCGTGCTTCTTCAGAATAATCTTTACAATCTTCGCGTTGAAGTTGATGGTGCAAAATGCAATATGATTATCTGCAAAAACGGCGAAGACAAGGTGGTTGGAAGCGCACCTCTTTCAAACATCATAAAAGACGGAATCGTTAAACTGATCATAAAAGTTGAGGGCCTTAACACCAAAGGTTATGCAGGAGACGAATATCTTGGCGAAGCAGAAGTATCAAATCTTTCAACGGAAGTTGCAGGCGGATTCGTAGGCTGCTGCATCGGCCTTTATGCTTCAGGCAACGGAACCGACGGTGAATATGTAACATTTAAAGAGTTTACGTATAAAAAGAATTAAGAATTACAGGGGTTAAAAGAAAACTAATAAAGTATTGGGGAGTTAAAAATGTCAGATCACAGATTTAAAGTCAATCTCAGCGGAATGATTGAGATTCTTTCAGATCATCTTTACAGCAGTCCGGAAGTTTATATAAGAGAACTTCTTCAGAATGCTGTGGATGCCATTGTTGCAAGAAAAAAAGTCATGGAGCCTTCAGAGGACAGTGATTATGAGGGAAATATCCATGTATTTCTTGAAAACGGAACCTTAAGATTCATCGATAACGGTGTCGGACTCAAAGAAGAGGAAATTCATAAGTTTTTATCCATTATCGGAGAATCCTCCAAAAAGCAGTTAAAAGAAAGCGATCTGCGTTCTGACTACATAGGAAAATTCGGTATCGGTCTTTTATCATGTTTTATGGTTAGTAACGAAATAACCGTTATTACCAAATCGGTATTAAGCGATGATGCGTTTATCTGGGTTGGCAAACCCGACGGTACATATACGCTTGAAACATATGAAGAAGGTCATGATGCCGGAACAGAGATAATACTCTCTCCTAAAGAAGACAGTCAGTATTATTTTAAGTATGAAACGGTCCGTGATCTTCTGATGCATTACGGTCTGATTCTTCCATATCCCATTTATCTTTCTGACGGAAACAACAAGGCAAAACTGACTCCGCCCGTTCTTCCCTGGGACAAAGAAAACGTAGATAAAAACGAACTGATGCAATATGGTCTCATCATGTTCGGAACTGCATTTCTTGATGCGGTCGTTTTAAAATCCGAGACGGGAGCAGCAACAGGAGTTGCATATATTCTGCCGTATTCCGTACAGGCTTCTTCCCAACAGACTCATCTTATATATCTTAAAAACATGCTTCTTACCGAAAAGGGTGAAGACATTCTTCCGCAGTGGGCGTTTTTTACCAGATGTATTATAAATGCGCAGAATTTAAGACCCACTGCTTCCAGAGAAAGTTTTTACAATGACGAAATTCTCGAAAAAACAAGAGAAGAACTCGGTAAATGCATTATCAATCATCTTATAAAACTTTCCTGGGAAAACAGTGTTCTTTTTAACAATTTCCTGGAAATACATGATATTGCTTTAAGAGGCATTGCATGTTCTGATGATGAGATTTTTGATACCTTTATCGATAAACTGTATTTTCACACCACGAAAGGTTATCTGACGGGAGAACAGATCAGAAATTCCGGCGAAAATCTTGTATATGCAGACACAACCGAATTTAAGCATCTTTCGCAGATATTCATGTCACAGAACAGGCTGCTTATCAATATAGGTTATATTTATTCCATGGAGCTTCTGGAAAAATTTGCCGAAAAGTATGAGCTTACACTTGAGAAGGTTGATTCCGATATCCTTGAAGAAATGCTGGTGGATCTTTCACCGGGGGATGCAGAGTACAGTGTGAATTTTCTCTCTGTTGCGGAAAAAGCGCTCGCCTCCTTTAATGTTGATGTTGATATAAAGCAGTTTATTCCTGCAGATCTTCCGGCCTTCTACTATATTGACAAGGACGCGATGATGTATCAGCAGGTACAGGACGCCATGGAGCAGGGCGACGAACTGTATTTTGATATATTAAGCAGTTTCGCTTCATCAATTAAAAAGACAAAGCCCGTTATTTATTTCAATGTAAATAACCCGGTTATTATGAGTCTTCTTAACTGTGAAGATGAAAAACTTGTATCTGATATTGTTACTGTTTTATATGTTCAGACGCTGTTAATCGGTGGTTTTCATCTCCACAATAATGAACTCGGAGTAATGAATATAAAGTTGTTAAGTCTTTTTGACAGATGTTTATAAGCTGGGAGGAGTAAAATGGGAGTTTATTTTTATGATTCGATTCCGGAATACAACGAGATTTTAAATGATATCAGAGAAGATGATTCCGAAGAAACCCGAATGAGAAAATTAAGAATGGTAATCGATCTTGCCGACAGAAACAAAGACAGAAACAGGCAGATAAAATACCGTCTTCAGGCAATGGAGGATACAACGTTTTACGGGGATTCTTTTCAGATGTATTCGCTGTTTCCCGTTGTTTTAAAACTATGCGACGAAGCGTTTAAAGAGGAAGGAAAGATTCCGTTTTTATACAGTATTCTCTGGGATTACAAATGGCTTATTGAAGAAAGCAATTATTTTTATCAGGTTTCAGCGGCACATTTTGAAAAGCTTGTAGATGATGCAGTCAAGAGATTTTTGAATGCCGGTTTCAGCCCTCGTCCCATTTACCTTCAGGCGGCAATTTTTTATGCAGCTTCCGATCCTAAAAAATCCGCAGATTATTACAATATGTTTCTGGAAACAAACAGGGACGGAATCAGCGACTGTCTTGCATGCGAAAAGACCAATGAGGTAATATATTTTCTTTTCACCGGCCAGGAGGATAAAGCTATGGAAAAAGCCGCACCGCTTTTTGCCAAATTCCTTCGCTGTACAGATGCTCCGTATTCGACATACCTTCACTGTCTGCTCTACGCAAGCGAGAAAGCCCTGCAGGGCAAAATGATTCCCGCAGGTTTTGAAGCAAGTATGGCGGAGTATGCTGCCGATGCGAGAAAAGCAGTAGTCAACAGGAAACTTTTGGTAGAACAGGCCGGCAAACTGCTTATATACTATGTTCTTTTTGAGCCGAATAAAGTATTGCCTTTTATCAGACGTTTCCCCGATTATACGGAAGTAATCAGAAATCCTTACGGAGTCTTTTACTTTTCGGTCGGTATGTTACTGTTTATAAAATCGCTCGGCGATAAAGAGACTTATAAAATGAAGATTGATTCGCGCTTTAAATTCTATAATCCGGAAAACACATACAATGTTAAAGAGATGTATGATTATTATCTTGATATAGCAAAAACAACGGCCGAGAATTTCAGCAAATCGCAGGGAAACAATCGGATGAAATCATTACTGGACCTCGTGCTTGAGCATTAAAGCAGACATTTGTAAAGTTTGTAATGATTCACACCGATATAAAAGGAGAAAACTCTGAAAGTGAATAAATGATTATCTGATTATAAAGAGGAAAAAGCATGGATTACACAAAACTCCTTGAAGAATATGACTGCAACGCATGTATAGTGTCGGTGGATACGTATCCTGACGGAACCTACGGCAATATTCTTGTTGTGGACGGAAATAAACATTATAAAGACGATATTGCAAATTTCACGGGAAAGCCTTTTGTGGAAAACACTCCCTATTATTTCAGTTTCCCGAAGGATCTGAATTTTGAGGATTTCATTTACAGAAGTGCAATTCTTAAACAGAATCTGCATACGTATGTAAATCTCTACCAGATCGGACTCTGGCTTGAGATGTATCTGCTGCCGCTTCAATCCGACAAGGAGAATACGGGCTACTGCCTGTATTCATATATCGTTACTCCCAAGGTAAGCGAAGAAAACATGTCGGATATTTCGCCTCAAACCTCATCGGCGGTTCTTGCAACCTGCATTAAACTGCGCGGGTCCGAAGATTTTAAGGACAAGATAAAAGAGGTAACAGCGGATATTCGCGGTATTTGCAGAGCTAAAAGATGCTGTATTTTAACAATAGATGCCGAAAACGAAACCTGCAATGTTTTAGGCGATTCTGCCGCGCCTGACCGTCTTCCTTTTCTTACCACAGAGGAAGAAAGGCTGGAATTTTACAAGCTGATGTTAACCTGGGAAAAAACCTTAGCCGGCAGTACCTGCATCATCGTTAAAAATACGCAGGATATGAACATCATAAAAGAGCGAAACCCCGAATGGTTTGAATCGCTTTCCGCATTTAATGTAGACAGCATGGTTTTATTCCCTTTAAGATACAACGACAATCTTTTAGGATATATCTGGGCAACCAATTTTGAGGTAATAAATACCGTCAAAATCAAGGAAGTATTGGAGCTTACCACATACTTTATCGCATCAGAAATAGCCAATTATCAGATGTTAAGACGTCTGGAGATTTTAGGAACCATTGATCTGATGACAGGAACTTTAAACAGAAATGCAATGAACAACCGCGTTTCGCAGTTTGATTCCAAGGATGATTCGATTAAAACAATCGGTGTAGTATTCGCGGACCTTAACGGACTTAAAATGGTTAACGATCACAGCGGACATCTTGAGGGAGACCGCTTCTTAAAGACAGTGGCCGCCGTATTAAGACAGGTATTTGTCGATGACGAGATTTACCGTGCGGGCGGAGATGAATTTATGATTTTAACCATCAATGATTCCAGAGAGGAATTTGATGAAAAGCTTCGTAAAATTCGCGAGGTTTCGGAGTCTGACAACCAGAGAGTAAACATTGCGGTCGGAAGCTTCTTCGACGATACCGATATGGATATAAGAAAAGCGCTCAGAAAAGCGGATGAAGATATGTATCAGGACAAGCAGGAGTACTACTCGAGGCATCCTGAATTCAGATACAGATAAAAAAATAAGTGCTGACTCCGAAAGGAGCCGGCACTTTCTTTATTCTTCGAGATATTCTTTTAAGGCAGCGAGTCTTTTATGAGCTTCGCTTCTACCCATCTGATAAACTCTCTCGAGTTCGTCAGGGTCGTTTTCCGTTCTGCTTATTCCAAGCGCTTTGGGCGGCCTTATGACGAAGAGTTTTCCTTCTTTTTCTCTTTCTTTTATGGCAGCAGTCATATCATTGTAAAGATTGTGACGATTGTCCATTATCTTTGCAATATTTGGATATTCTTTAAGGGCATGTCTGTAAATAATCATGCCTTTTGTTTTTTTCTTTACGTAATCTGCGGGCTGGGTAAGAACAGCCACATTCTTATCATACCCAAGGCTTTCGACAAATTCGTAAGGGATGGGACAGACGATTCCTCCGTCTAAAAGAGTGTAGCCGTCCACATGTACAAAATTTGATACGCCGGGCATTGAGGCCGAAGCCTGCATCCAGGTAACATCGTTTTCGCCGCCGTCAGTGCATTTATGAAAGATTACCTCACCGTTTTCGAGATTGGTTGCTCCTACATAAAACTCGAAAGGATCTTTTGCAAAAGTCTCGCGGTCAAAAGGATCGAGAACATCGGGAATTTCGTGGTAACAGAAATCCACGCCGTATAAATCACCCGTTTTTCGTAAGGATTTGAAACTGCAGAATCTCCAGTCTTTGCAGTATTTTTTGGTATATCTTATTCCTCGCCCAATCTGCTTAGATTTGTAATTAATTCCGAAAAGAGCGCCTGCCGAAATTCCCGCACCGCCGTCAAATCGAATGTTTTCTTCCATAAAAACATCGATTACGCCGCAGGTAAACATTCCTCGCATTGCTCCGCCTTCAAGTATCAGTCCTCTGGTCATAATTTTCTCCTCATTTATCTGTTAAAATACTCCGCCGGCGTTGTGTGAACGCTGTTTGATCTAAAACTTCTCGGCGATTCCCCGTAGTATTTTTTAAACGCCTCGCCCATGTAGCTCGCGCTTGAAAATCCCGTGATATACGCAATCTCCGACATCGAAAGATTGGTGGTGTTTAAAAGTTCCGCCACTTTGCTGACTCTGAAACGAGTCAGGTTTTCGATTGGTGTCTGGTCCGTATATTTATGGAAAAGGTTGTTGCAGAAAGTTCTGCTGACCGAACCCGCCTGCGCGATATCGTCGAGGCCTATGTTCGAATCGTAGTTTTCCTGAATAAAGGTAAGCATGGCCTTGAGCGAATCAACCTGCGAGTCCGAATATTTGTTGTTGTGCTCGAGTTCGCCGCACGCTTTTATAACCTGCTCCCAGATATCGAAAAAATGCTTTGTCAGCATAAATTCGTTTCCTATATAATCCGGAACTTCCGTCATAGTTTTATAAATTCGTTTTCCGGTATCCTCGGATTTTTTGAATTTTATAAAAGGAATGTTCGGATTGTCTGTAACCGATTTTATGAATTTGTTTTCAACCACATTCGATGCGCAGAGCACTCTCGGGTGGAAAATGCAGATAACGTAGTCCGTCCTCTCGGGTCTTTTAGGAGCGTTAAAATGAATCTGTCTTGAGTTTACAAAAATCGTATCGCCCTCGTCGAGGCGAATTTCTTTGCCGTTAATGCTGTAATTAAGCCAGCCGTTTGTGACGGTTAAAAGCTCCACGTCGTCGTGAAAATGCGCATCGTAGGTCCAGGTCGATGAAGGATACGCATATCCTCTGTAAACATATGAAGGGAAATTCGGATTGTCATAATTGACCATTTCCGAACCGTTGGTCCTTTTCTGTATAAAGCCTCTCCATTCCTGAATCATAGGTACCTCAGAAAATACAAACAAATTTACACTATTTCACAAAAATCGTTTCGCAAATCAACAATTTATATGAATATTTACCACAATTTTACCACAATATTACAGTTGTGTAAAATTGTTATAAAACTATGTAATATTTGGGGTGTTAATGATTTAAACAGTGTAATATACTTTCAAACCATAAAGAACACGAAAAGGAGGAAAGATATGAAAAAGAATTTGGCGAAAATGGCAAGCTACTATAAGCCTTACTTAGGAACATTTCTGCTTGATCTGTTCTTTGCATTTCTTGCCTCCGCTATTACTTTGATTATTCCTTTGGTAGTCAGATATATAACTTCCAATCTGGAAGAGATAAAGGCCAATGGTGATGTCAGACGTATCCTTATTTTAGGCGGCGTCCTTATTGTTTTGGTAGCAGTTTTCTTTGTATCAAAGTACTACATCTCCTATGTCGGCCATGTAATGGGTGCGAAAATCGAATACAACATGCGATCGGAAATATTTGCGCATTACCAAAAACTGTCGTTCTCGTTTTACGATGAGCAAAAAGTAGGGTCGCTTATGAGTAGAGTCACAAGCGACCTTTTTGATATCACGGAACTTTTGCACCACGGACCTGAGAATCTGGCGATTTCGATCATAAAAATCACAGGCGCATTCATTATATTATCAAGCATCAGCTGGCATTTAACGATTGCGGCATTTGCTTTAGTTCCACTCATGCTCTTTTATGCAATTTTCATGAACAGAAGAATGAGAAGAGCCTTCAGGGAAAACAGAGTAAAAATCGCTGACATCAACTCGCAAATTGAAGACAACTTATCCGGCATCAGAGTGGTTAAGTCATTTGCTAACGAAAATATCGAGAATAAGAAATTCAAGCAGGGAAACGATGCATTCCTTAAGGCGAAGAGAAACAGCTACCTTTACATGGGCTTTTTCCATTCGGGAATGACTTCTTTTACGATCTTAATAAACGTAATCGTCATTATGGCGGGCGGAGTTCTGCTCGTAAAAGACATAGTAAACGTTCCGGATTTTGTGGCATTTCTTTTGTACATTAATGTATTCACCGAACCGATTCAGACGCTGGTCGAGTTCACGGAGCAGTTCCAGAATGGCTACACGGGCTTTGAAAGATTTGCAGAAATCATGGCGATTGAGCCTGACATCGAGGATAAGCCGGGTGCGGTTGAACTTAAAGACGTAAAGGGCGACATCAGATTTGATGACGTTTCGTTTAAGTATAAAGACAGCGCACACAGAGTATTAAGACATATCAATCTTGATGTCAAAGCAGGCTCATATGTGGCTCTGGTCGGATCTTCGGGCGGCGGAAAAACAACTCTCTGCAGTCTGATTCCAAGATTTTATGAGGTATCGAACGGAAGCATTTCAATCGACGGAAAGGACATCCGCGATGTAACGCTTAAGAGCCTTAGAGACAATATCGGTATCGTGCAGCAGGATGTATATCTTTTTGCAGGTAACGTTTATGACAATATTTTATACGGTAAGCCCGACGCGACGAGAGAAGAAGTCATTGCGGCGGCGAAGCTTGCAAACGCGCACGAATTCATCGAAGAACTGCCAAACGGTTACGAAACCGACATAGGCCAGAGAGGCGTGAAACTTTCGGGAGGACAGAAACAGAGACTGTCCATCGCGAGAGTATTCTTAAAGAACCCGCCTATTCTTATCTTCGATGAGGCGACAAGTGCTCTTGATAACGAGAGCGAAAATATCGTAAAAGAATCGCTTGAAAAGCTTGCGGCCAACAGAACCACGTTCGTTATCGCGCACAGATTATCGACGATAAAGAACGCCGAGAGAATTCTGGTTCTTACGGAAAAAGGTATCGAAGAAACAGGTACGCATGATGAGCTGATGGCAAAGAACGGAATTTACGCACAGCTTTACAAGTGGACGAGGTAATAAAATGAAAACAGATGAAATAAGGACTTTGGAAAAGAAGGCTGCCAAAGGATGGGTGGCCAACGAAACAATAGAATATGACGGCTGGGAGATGCGCTTCGGAAACGGATATACCGGACGTGCAAACTCAGTCAGCGTATATGAAGACTCCTCTAAAAGAATGGAGGATAAGGTAGTTTACTGCGAGAATATGTACGCAGCCAAGGGTCTGCCATGCGAATTTAAGGCGACCGAAGCGGATAAAGAACTTTCGGCTTTCCTTTTAAACAGAGGCTACAAGGTGGTAACAGCTACCGATGTTATGATTCTTGAAATCGACGAGCC
>JAEEOJ010000059.1 GCA_016284175.1 Lachnospiraceae bacterium
AGATGAAGGCGTCGGTGATTTAACCGTTAAGTTTGAAGAACTTAAGAAACGACTCGCTGAACAAGTTTTGTGTGGTAAAGAGCTTAAAAAGCCTATTCCTAAGTTTCCTAAGACCATAGGAATTGTTACAGCTCCCACGGGTGCTGCGATTAGAGATATTATTTCGGTATCAAAAAGAAGAAACCCTTACATTTCTCTTATATTATTCCCTGCGCTGGTTCAGGGCGAAGGAGCGAAAGAGAGTATCGTAAAAGGTATCGAAACCCTTGAGAAAGCCAATGTGGATGTAATTATCGTAGGACGTGGCGGCGGAAGTCTCGAAGATTTGTGGGCTTTTAACGAAGAAGAAGTTGCTTACGCCATATTCCAGTGTCCGATACCGGTTATTTCGGCCGTAGGTCATGAAATAGATTTTACGATTTCGGATTTTACCGCGGATTTAAGAGCAGCCACGCCTTCTGCGGCTGCAGAACTGGCGGTTCCCGATATCAGACAGACGATTGAAGATATAGAAGATTTAAAAAAGTCTCTCGATAAAGGCTTTGAGAGAGTGCTAAAAAACAAACTTCATAAACTGGCTGTTTTTGAAGCAAAACTTAATGCACTTTCACCCGTAAACAAATTAAACAAGCAGAAATTAATCACAGATTCTTATAACAATAAACTCGATTTATTAATTAAAAAGATCATAAAAGAAAAGAAAGCCGAACTGGAGACATTATCCGAGAGATTAAAAGGAGTTTCACCTTTGGAACGTTTAAAAGCAGGTATGGCTTATGTAACGGATTCTTCGGGTAAAAGAGTGGTCGGCGTTGAGGGCCTTTTAACTAACGATAAGATTAAACTTACCATGAAAGACGGATATGCCTACGCAATTGTTGAGAAAGTGGTTAAAGAGGGGTAAATTATGGATGCAGTAACTATTGATGAAAAAATCAAATCCGTGGAAGAGATTTTAAAAGAACTTGAAAAAGACGACATTGCAATCGAAGATGCACTTGATTTATATACAAAAGGCAAGGTTGCGATAGAAGAATGCAAGAATAAAATCGATATGATTGAAAAAGAGGTTTTAAAAATCAATCCTGACGGAAGTACTTCGTCTTTTGATGATGCGGATTTTTAATTAGTTACCACAAGTTTTGAATGAATAATTAATGGGGGGCTGAAGATTATGAGAGAAGATTTTATTAATTTATTAATTCAAAAAGTAAACGAAACGTTTGGAATCATGAAACCCTACATGCCTGCTGAGGAGGGATTGCAGAGACGTGTAACGGAATCGATGAATTATTCTTTTATTTCAGGTGGTAAAAGAATAAGACCTTTATTCATGCTTGAAAGCTACAGACTTTTCGGAGGAGACGATTTAAGTAAGATTTCTCCTTTTATGGCTGCTATTGAGATGATTCACACATACTCGCTGATTCATGACGATCTTCCGGCAATGGATAATGATGATTACAGAAGAGGAAGACCGACAAACCATAAAATGTTTGATGAAGCAACTGCAATTCTTGCAGGTGACGGTCTTTTAAATCTCGCTTTTGAAACAATATCAAAAGCAATGGTTGAAGAGGATGACATTATTGTTTTAAGAAGAATGGCATATGCAAATTACGTTCTTGCAAACAAGGCTGGAATATACGGAATGATCGGAGGTCAGATGGTTGACCTTTTGATGGAAAACAAGACCGATACCGAGCTTGATACACTTCTTTTTATACACAAACATAAAACAGCCGCGCTTATCGAAGCCGCATTAATGATTGGTGCGATTATGGCCGGCGCCGACGATGATGAGATTGCCATGATTGAAAAGGTCGGAGACAACACAGGACTTGCATTTCAGATTAGAGATGATATTCTTGATGTAATCGGTGACTCGATTAAACTTGGAAAGAGTGTCGGAAGCGATGAGAAGAATGATAAGACAACCTATGTTAAGATAAAAGGTCTTGAAGAAAGTCAGAAAGATCTCGAGAATCTTTCAAAAGAAGCAAGAGACATAGTTATTGGGATAGCAGGAAAAGAAACTTTCCTATCAGATTTGATTGAATATCTCGTAAACAGAGAAAAATAATATTTACCCGGTAAAACCATGTACATTGAAAAGATAAACAAACCTAACGACATAAAGAAAATCAGCAAAAACCATCTTTATGATCTGGCTGATGAAATAAGAGATTTCCTGATAGAATCCATATCCGAAACAGGCGGTCATTTGGGAGCAAATTTGGGTACTGTTGAGCTTACAATGGCTCTTCATCTTGTACTTGATCTTCCTGAAGACAAGATTATATGGGATGTCGGACATCAGAGTTATACTCACAAGATTTTAACAGGCAGACGAGACGGTTTTGCCACACTTCGTAAATACGGAGGAATGGCAGGCTTCCCCAAGACTTGCGAGAGTGAATGTGATGCTTTTAACACAGGACATTCATCCACGTCTATTTCAGCAGGCTTAGGTATGGCTATGGCCCGTACCATGAGGGGCGAGAACAATACCATTGTTTCCGTAATAGGTGACGGAGCCTTAACAGGCGGTATGGCTTACGAAGCACTTAACAATGCGGGTAAAGCCAATACAAAGCTTATAATTGTATTAAATGACAACAACATGTCGATTTCCGAAAATGTCGGCGGAGTCAGCATGTATTTAAATAATTTAAGAACCAAAGAAGGATATCTGGATTTAAAAGAAGGCGTAAAAGATACGCTCTCAAAGGTTCCCAAGGGAGCCGATATGATCAATAAAATCCAGAAGGCCAAAAGTTCCATCAAATCCTTCGTTATTCCCGGTATGTTTTTCGAAGAGATGGGTCTTACTTATTTAGGACCCGTTGACGGTCACGATATCGGTGCAATGGTTCGTGCTTTCAACGAAGCAAAAAGATGTAAGACACCTGTTCTTGTTCATGTTATTACCAAAAAAGGCAAAGGATACTTGCCTGCCGAGAAACATCCTGCAAGATTTCACGGTGCTGAACCTTTTGATATCGAAACAGGTTTACCAAAGAATAAAAAACTTGCTCCCGATTACACAGATGTATTTTCTACCGTTATGTGTAAAATGGGTGAGCGTGATCCCAAATGCGTGGCTATTACAGCCGCTATGCCCGACGGTACGGGTCTTAAAAGATTTAAGAGCATGTATCCCGAAAGATTCTTTGATGTCGGCATAGCAGAAGAACATGCGGTAACTTTTGCCGCAGGCATGGCAATGGGCGGATATAAACCCGTTGTATGTGTTTATTCATCGTTCTTACAGAGAGCTTACGATCAGTTAATACATGATGTCTGCATTCAGAATCTTCATGTTGTATTCTGCATCGACAGAGCCGGGCTGGTTGGCAGCGATGGAGAGACGCATCAGGGTATATTTGATTTGTCTTACCTTTCCTCGATTCCCAATATGTGTGTAATGGCACCCAAGAATAAATGGGAACTCTCCGATATGATAAAATTTGCTCTTAATTACGACGGTCCCATCGCCATCAGATATCCCAGAGGAAGAGCATATGACGGCCTTCAGGAGTTCAGGGCTCCTGTAGAGTTTGCTCAGGGCGAATGGATTTTCAGAGAATCGGGAATCTGTCTTATAGCTGTCGGCAGTATGGTTAAAACAGCAGTTGAAGTAAGAGAAAAACTCAAAGAATACGGCAAAAATGTTTCCATCATGAATGCCAGATTTGTCAATCCGATTGATGAGGAAATGATAAAAGAAATATCTGTGACTCATCCTCATATTGTTACAATGGAAGAGAACGTTTTATCAGGTGGCTTTTCGGAAAGAGTCGGAGCGTTTCTTTTAAGAGAAGGACAATTCT
>JAEEOJ010000060.1 GCA_016284175.1 Lachnospiraceae bacterium
TCATTACAGAAGATCTTCTCTGTCAGACGCATTATGATAAATTCTTTGATATGCTTGCCGTATATTCATATCAGATACGTCCTTTTACCAACTTTTGGCTCTGTGTTAATGAAGGATTCAGAGATCCCAATACTTTTATCGGAGGAAACGCCAGAAGAAACGGATATGCTTCCAATATGAATATGATTATAAAATGTGGCGAGATATTGCCCGATCTTGACAAAAATGCCGTAAGTTTTAACCGTTCATTTAAGACTACTCAGATGCTTCCTGAGCTCTATGAAGACAGGGATTATCCTACCACATACATATTCAGCCCCGTTTTCTTCGATGACAGATGCTTCGGATATGCCGTGGTCAACTTTGGAAAATCGGTTGAAGTATACAACGAGATATACAGAGTTTGGATGCGTAATATCAATCAGTGTATCGAAGCCTTTTATCGTCAAAAAGCATTATCATCTCTTGTTGAACAGATTAAGGCTGAACAGATTCGTGACAAGCAGACCGGTCTCTTTAATTATTCAGGCTTCTTTAAAGGTCTTAATGAGCTGGTTGAGGAAAATATCGCCAAAGGAAGATCTCTTGCAATCATCGCTATCGATATTAACAATCTGACCGATATCAATGAGAAATACAACCGTATCGGCGGAGACTCTGCAATATTGTCACTGGCAAAATTCATTGCAGGCAATACAAAGGAACATGAAATCTGCGGCCGACTCAGCAATGACGAATTCCTTATCGGAATTGTAGACATCGATTGCGAAGGCAGATATAAGGAACTGATGTCATTGGTTCCCAAAGAAGGCATTGCATTCTATGATACCGAGCAATGTCTCCATTATGCTACCATTCACCACAATATGAAGACCGTCAGCCTCAATACGGTTCCCGATATAGACTTTATCATCAACCAGGCTGTAAACGACAAGAATCACGCCAAAAAGATTGTATCTCAAAAAGATATCGCTCTCTCCGAAATGTCAGAAGAAGATATTGCCAAGTGCAAAGAAGTGGAAAAGATTCTCGATAATAATCTCTTAACATTCCACTTTCAGCCCATCGTCAAAGCTGACAACGGCGAGATATTTGGATACGAAGCTCTCATGCGATACGAAGGCGATATTAAGCTTAATCCGCTTGAGATTATCAAGTATGCCAAGAGTATGAACCGTCTATATGATATAGAAAAAATTACCTTTAACGGCGTATTGGATTGCATGGAAGACAATCCCGGCAATTTTATATCCAAAAAAGTATTTATCAATTCGCTTCCGGCTTATCAGCTCAAAGGCGAAGACGAAGAGAATCTATTTACAAGATTCAAACGACATCTCGGAAGAATAGTTGTTGAATATACGGAAGCATCCGAGTTTTCTGATGAAGCTCTCAACAAGAGGAAGTCCGATTACTCTTCTCTCTATGTCGAGATTGCTCTTGATGATTACGGCAGCGGATACAGTAACGTCAATAACCTTATTCGCTACAATCCCAGATACGTTAAGATTGATCATGCTCTCATTCAGGGTATTGATAATAATCCTCAAAAGCGTCACTTCGTCAAGAATATCATCTCTTATGCCAACAAGAGCAATATATCCGTACTTGCAGAAGGCGTCGAAACCAAGGAAGAACTGCGCACCGTCATAGAACTCGGTGTTAATTATATCCAGGGATTCTATACCGGTCGACCCGCTAAAGAACCCATTCAAAGAATCCGCGAAGAGATATGTTCGCAGATTAAGCGTTTCTCCTATGGTAACGATACCTCATCTCTTAATTTTGATGACAATCTCTTTGGCTAAGAGTTTTCCTGTCATGGAGTTACAATGAAAAATTTTTACGCAAAACACAAAAACAAAATATTGCTTGCATATACTTTTGCGTTTTTCATATATCTATTTATCTGGAGTGTACTCAAGCCCTACAACTATGGACCCGATGAGTATCATAGATTTCCCGCATATTATTATGTATTTATACACAATTATCTTCCTTCGGGCTGGCTCGAAGAAATACGTAACCCCATCTGGGGTTTTTCGTATGCATTTTTATTTACTTGGCTTCCCGGATTATGCAGTGTATTTTGTATGAAAATATCATCCTTGTTTTTCCATACTCCAACATCCATTCTAATAGCAGCAAGATTCCCCGGTGTAATCATGGGGGCTCTGTGCGTATTCTTGATATTTAAAATTCTCGATGCTGTATTGGAAGATGAAAAAACAAAATGGATTGTAACTATTCTTGTTACCTCCATTCCGCAGTTTGCTTTTATATCAAGCTATGTAAATAACGATATATTCGCACTTGCAGGTGCCTTCTTAATCCTGTATTCCTGGGTAATAATTCTTAAGAAAAAAGAGTGGAATGTATGGCAGAGTTTCATAATGGCAGGAGGTATATTCATCGTAGTATTGTCGTATTACAATGCATACGGATGGATACTGTGCTCTCTCATTTTTGCAGCATATTACGCATACAAAAATAAAAAATACAAAGACAAATATTTTTGGTGTCAGCTTATTATTATTTCGACCATCGCCATCAGTTCCACCGCGTATTTTTGGATAAGAAATATCATCATATATGACGGTGATATGTTTGGTCTTAAAACCATGTTAAATTCATGTGAGATGTATGCGTGGGAATCAATTAAGCCAAGCAACAGAATCACTCCGAAAAGCAGCGGAATATCATTATTGTCACTTGCAATGGACCCTTCTTATATTAAGACTCTATTCTTAAGTTTTATCGGGCTCTTTGGATATATGGAGTTTGGTCTTAGAGGATTCGTATATCTCTTGTATTTAATAGCACTTTCACTCGGATTTATCTTCAGCGTAGTTGGAATAATAGTTAAGACTGTTACCAACAAAAAAGATGAATTAAAAGATAATAATAGAGATAATAATACAGTTATTACAATGCCCATCTATATTATCTTAATCATATCTGCAGGTATTGTATGTGCATTGACTTTATACAACAGTTGGAACAATGATTACTCACCGCAAGGAAGATATCTCTATCCTGCTCTTCCATCCTTAGTTGTAATTCTTGGTATTGGATATGAATATATTTTTACTCTCATAAAAAAAATATTCTTCGAAAAATATATCAAGAAAACTGATGAAAATTCTGATAAAAAAAATGAAAATAAAAATGAAAAAATCGAATTGATTTTTGACAAAATAAAAAGCATTTTATGCGTATCATTTTCAGTCATATTTTTGTCCGTTTCATTATACAGTTTTACTAATGTATATTTACCTTCAGAAGTAGCTGTAGGAGAAGGTGATCCTACACCTAACGAAACCTTTGAAACCCTTATAAATACTATGAATTCAGGCATTGAATAATTTCAAAAAAATCATCAAATTCTTAGTGATTTTTTCAATAGAATAGCAACAAAAAATGACGTAAATAAATAAGAGACTGCTGATAAAAAACTATCATGCAGTCCCTTATTTATATGAGTTGTTTTCTAACATTTTTAATATTATAACATTATTAAAAAACAGTCAAATCTTTTCAAAAATTTTTTATAATCTACTTTTTTTTATCTCGTTTTTTCAATCAATTATTCAATCGTTTTTCACTAGAATTTTATAACTTCAGGTGCAGCTGTAAACGATGAAATTGTTGCAGTTGCATCTTCGAAATAAAATACTTCTGTATTACCATCATCAGGTGAATATATATTCTTAAGATCAGGATATGCATCGAGCATTGATACACGTGCATCTCTGTTATCATCTTCAATTAGTTTTCCTGCTACTCTAATCCATGCACCATCTTTGAATGCACAAATTTCTGCTTTGGGATTAGCATGTAATTGCTTTGATACATCCTTTGCTTTTCCTGTCTGAATATAGAGCTTACCATTGAATACATTAACAGTACCAAAAGGTCTAACTCTAGGCTGATTGCCATCTACTGTTGCAAGATAATATACGCCTGCTTCTTTTAAAAACTTAACTACTTTTTCCATAACGCAACCTCCAAGTTTTTTTCTTATTATATCATATTAATTTACTTTGCTAATTATTCTCCTGCGTATGCAACTCCATCTACTTGGAATAATAATCCATCCGGTCCACCTACATGCGCAAACTCAGTTTGAATAGATTTACGTGCAGGATAATGTCCATGGAATCTCTCCTTGATTACTTTTTCCATTACAGGAATATTCCATACGTCTCTGAAAAGACAATCCATCTGAACTACATTCTCAAGAGTTAGACCAACCATTGATAAGCGGCGTTCCATCTCATCAAATGCACCGTTAATCTGCTCTTCTATTGTTCCACCAACATTACCGGCGCAGTAATTAAGATAATAAGTATCTCCTGCTTTTACTATCCCTGAGTGCGCCCATTCTTCATTAACATCATATCTTTCAATAGCACCCATTTATTATTCCCCCTTATTACAGTTTCAAAAGTGTAGCACGACAAGGTGCGCCATCAGAGCCACCAAGATTAATTGGAGCTGCATTAAGTAAATATATTCCTTCTTCTACATCTTGCAAACGTATTCCTTCAAGAAGAACTACCTGCGCACCAAGCATAATAAGATGAACAGCCATGGGCGCATCTTCAGGTCCTACGGTTTGTGATTCGTTGCCATAGAGCAACAGATTGTTATCTGCATATACTTTTGCTGCATCCTCTGTAACAATTGCATGACCCTTTACAAGGATTCTTTTATATGCATCGCAATCTTCTATACCAGAATTATCTGAAGCCGCTTTAGCCTCATTAATTATTCTTCTGGCATCATCTGCAGTAATATCTCCTTCATGTGAAGCGACATAAGCATAACCAATGAATTTAGACATATCTACTTCATCAATCTTCTTTCCGTCGTCTATAAAATGATAAGGAGCATCTACATGCGTTCCGTTATGCGCACACATATTAAAAGCTGTCAGATTGCATACTGCTCCATCTTTAATACTCATCATCACTTTTCTTTCCGGAGACGGATCGCCTGGAAAGACCTTGCATGAAAACACTTCTTGAGAAATATCATATATTTTCATTTTTTCACCTGTTTTTTTATCCTTAGCTTTAAAATAAATACGTTATTGTGAGTTAGGCGTTCTAACCGTGTATTCTGTTGTTTCAGAGTGAAATGAACGATAATCCGGAAGCAATTCACCGTTTTGTTCGGATTCTTCATTATATCCGTCAAGTGAGTTCTTTAGAGCTTTCAAACAATCAGTTTTTTCTGGAATATCTACCCATTCTACATGCACACAAGGCTGTTTTTCATAATCCGCCCAATAATCTTCAACCACCTTGTCCAACTCTTCTGAACTTCCAAGAAAAGCCTTGTCTGTATCATAGAACTTAACTGATACGGTTTTGGCACACCATCTGTCATAATCAAACTCATCGATATGCAGATGATAACCTCCGATTAATTCGCGCTTAATACAGCCCTCAAACGAATATGCATAGAGGCACTCTTCAATCACGTTCGCTCCGCTTGGTGTATAATCATCCAGAGCGTAGTAATATATTCCGTCTTTTTTATAACAATTAAAATCGGAATGCCTTATAAAATCGCCTCTCATATCCACTCCATCGTTTCGATCCAACGGATTAAGTCTGACAAGATTAGATTGTGATTCATCCGGTTCCAATATAAATGTTACACAAAATAAACCCGTTCCCTGAAGACTGGTACATATTAATTCCAAACGGCCGTTTCGATTCAGATCAGTTACCGCTATCTTATACTCATCGTCATCATTCTCAGCCGCCTGCCACTCTTTTATTTCACTTATCCAGTTGTCATAGTCCTCTGCAAACAGATTAAGCTGCGCTTCATAATCTGCAGCATCGACGGTAACTGAACCTTCATCTGATTCCTTATCGGTTTCCTTACCGGTTTCCAAAGCGTTATTTTCTATACCTTCATCTCCTGTTACAACATCTGAAACCGCATTGGGTCCGGCGCACGCCACCATAAATGTGATCAAAGTAATCCCTGCCAATAAACTCTGCTTTTTCATATTTTCCCCTTTCTGACGATTTTGCTTACCTCTGCAAAATCGATTGATATGGTACACTACTCATACTACTGAATTAATTATATCACATATTTTTTAACCAACGACTGCGTATTTATTTCATATAATTGCTTTTATCAAAAAAATGAAACACTATCCCCGTCCCCTAGTGTCATCAATAAAAAAGCCACTGCAAACTTGCAGTGGCTTTTATTATTAACGCTTATGCGCTCATCTCATTACTTACGCGGAGATTACTCGATGATAGTAGCAACTCTTCCTGAACCTACTGTTCTACCACCCTCACGGATAGCGAATGTAAGACCCTGCTCCATAGCGATGGGATGGATGAGTTCGATTGTCATCTCTACGTTATCACCAGGCATGCACATCTCTGTACCAGCGGGAAGGTTGCAAACACCTGTAACGTCTGTTGTTCTGAAGTAGAACTGAGGTCTGTAGTTGTTGAAGAAAGGAGTATGACGTCCACCTTCATCCTTTGTTAATACGTAAACCTGAGCTGTGAATTTCTTGTGGCATGTAACTGAACCGGGCTTAGCAAGAACCTGTCCTCTTTCGATTTCTGTTCTCTGGATACCACGGAGAAGTGCACCGATGTTATCACCAGCCTGAGCCTCGTCAAGCATCTTACGGAACATTTCGATACCAGTAACAACTGTCTGCTTGTTCTCTTCCTTGATACCAACGATTTCAACCGGCTCGTTGAGCTTTAATGTACCACGCTCTACTCTACCTGTAGCAACTGTACCACGACCTGTGATTGTAAATACGTCTTCAACAGGCATAAGGAAAGGCTTATCTGTTTCTCTCTGAGGATCAGGAATGTATGAATCAACTGTATCCATAAGTTCCATAACCTTGTCACCCCATTCACTTGAAGGATCTTCAAGAGCCTTAAGAGCTGAACCCTTAACGATAGGGCAATCATTGAAATCATACTCAGCTAACTGATCTGTAACTTCCATCTCAACGAGTTCGATGAGTTCAGGATCGTCAACCATATCACACTTGTTAAGGAAAACAACGATTTTAGGAACACCTACCTGACGGGAAAGAAGGATGTGCTCTTTTGTCTGAGCCATAACACCGTCAGTAGCAGCTACAACGAGGATAGCACCATCCATCTGAGCAGCACCTGTGATCATGTTCTTTACGTAGTCAGCATGGCCCGGGCAGTCAACGTGTGCATAGTGTCTCTTCTCTGTCTGATACTCAACGTGAGCAGTAGAAATTGTGATACCTCTTTCTCTCTCTTCGGGAGCCTTATCGATGTTCTCGAAATCTACCTTTTCGTTACCTGCTACTCTCTCAGCAAGAACCTTTGTGATAGCTGCTGTAAGAGTTGTTTTACCATGATCTACGTGACCGATTGTACCAATGTTACAATGGGGTTTTGTTCTTTCAAACTTAGCTTTTGCCATTTCTAAAATTCCTCCTAAAAATTTTTCAAAAATTATCTTTAATTTTCGGATAACGGCCAGCTAATTTGACCGAACCGCCGTTATCCTTAATTATATTAAATTGTTACAACATTTTCAAGTATATTTTATAGCCCGAAAATGCCCTTATTAGTTCACGCTTTTGCCTTCAAGAACCTTTGCCTGAACGCTCTTGGGAACGGGTTCATACTTCTCAAAGAACATTGAGTAGTTACCACGGCCCTGTGTTCTGGAACGAAGGTCTGTAGCATAACCGAACATCTCGGCAAGAGGTACATAACCTCTGACAATCTTTCCGCCTCCGACGTCGTCCATACCTTCGATACGGCCACGACGGGAGTTGATATCGCCGATTACATCACCCATGTACTCTTCAGGCATTGTAACTTCAACCTTCATGATGGGCTCAAGAAGTACGGGATCTGCTTTCTTCATAGCATCCTTGAACGCCATAGAACCTGCGATGTGGAATGCCATTTCTGAAGAGTCGACTTCATGGTATGAACCATCATATACGTTAGCATGAATACCAAGTACAGGGAATCCGCCAAGGATACCGGAAAGTGCTGCTTCCTTGATACCTTCGCCGACTGCAGGGATGTATTCCTTAGGAATAGCACCACCGACAACGGTAGATTCAAAGAGCAGTGTAGGAGGCTCGTTGATAAGAACGTTAGCCTTAGGATCAAATTCGAACTTGTCGCCGTTAGCGTCAAGGGGCTCGAATTTAACTTTACAATGACCGTACTGTCCACGACCACCGGACTGCTTAGCGTATTTGGAATCAACTTCAACAGCCTTTGTAAATGCCTCTTTGTAAGCAACCTGAGGAGCACCTACGTTAGCCTCAACCTTGAATTCACGAAGAAGTCTGTCAACGATGATTTCAAGGTGAAGTTCACCCATACCTGCGATAATTGTCTGACCAGTTTCCTGATCTGTATGAGCACGGAATGTAGGATCTTCTTCAGCAAGTTTAGCCAAAGCTTCACCAAGTTTGCCCTGACCTGCCTTTGTCTTGGGCTCGATAGCGAGTTCAATAACGGGTTCAGGGAATTCCATACTTTCAAGGATTACGGGGTTCTGTTCGTCACAGATTGTATCACCTGTACCTGTAAGTTTGAAGCCTACTGCAGCAGCGATATCACCTGAGTAAACCTTGTCAAGTTCTGCTCTCTTGTTAGCGTGCATCTGTAAGATACGACCAACACGCTCTTTCTTATTCTTTGTTGCATTAAGAACATATGAACCTGAGTTCAGTGTTCCTGAGTATACTCTGAAGAATGCAAGCTTTCCTACGAAAGGATCGGCCATAATCTTGAATGCAAGTGCTGCGAAAGGTTCTTCGTCTGAAGAATGTCTTTCTGTTTCATTTCCTTCAAGGTCAACACCCTTAATAGCAGGGATGTCAAGGGGTGAAGGCATGTATTCGATAACTGCATCAAGAAGCTTCTGTACACCTTTGTTTCTGTAAGCTGTACCACAGCAAACGGGAACTGCTGTACATTCGCATGTACCTTTTCTTAAAGCTGCCTTAAGCTGATCTACGGTAATGGAATCGGGATCGTCCATCCACTCCATCATAAGGTCCTCATCAAGCTCTACGCACTTTTCGATAAGGTCTGAATGATAGATTTCTGCTTCATCCTTCATATCTTCGGGAATGTCTGTGATTGAAATGTCTTCGCCCTTATCATCATTGTAGATGTAAGCCTGCATTTCAAATAAGTCAATGATTCCCTTAAATTCGTCTTCTTTACCGATAGGAAGCTGAATAACGATAGCATTCTTACCGAGACGATTCTTAATCTGATCTACAGCTGCATAGAAGTTTGCGCCTAAGATATCCATCTTATTGATGAATGCCATTCTGGGAACGTTGTATGTATCAGCCTGTCTCCAAACGTTTTCAGACTGGGGCTCAACGCCGCCCTTTGCACAAAATACACCAACTGCACCGTCAAGTACACGAAGTGAACGCTCTACTTCTACAGTAAAGTCAACGTGACCCGGTGTGTCGATGATGTTAATACGATGCTCTAAAGCGCCTGCCTTGGGCTTGCAGTGATCCTGAAGTGTCCAGTGGCAAGTTGTAGCCGCAGAAGTAATGGTAATACCTCTTTCCTGTTCCTGCTCCATCCAGTCCATGGTAGCAGTACCGTCATGAGTCTCACCAATTTTATGGTTAATACCGGTATAGTAAAGGATACGCTCTGTCGTTGTAGTTTTACCTGCATCGATATGAGCCATGATACCGATATTTCTGGTCCGCTCAAGCGGATATTCTCTTCCAGCCAATGTCTTTTCCTCCTGTTACTAGAAGCGATAGTGTGCGAAAGCCTTGTTAGACTCAGCCATCTTATGCACATCTTCTTTCTTCTTTACGGCTGCACCGGTATTATTTGCAGCATCTAAAATTTCGTTAGCTAATCTGTCTTCCATTGTCTTCTCACCACGCTTTCTAGCGTATGTGGTAAGCCAACGTAAACCGAGTGCCTGACGTCTGTCAGGGCGAACCTCGATAGGTACCTGATATGTGGCACCACCGATACGACGAGCCTTAACTTCCAGCATGGGCATGATGTTGTTCATAGCTTCCTGGAATACTTCAAGGGCAGGTTTACCGGCTTTTTCTTCTACCTGAGCAAATGCACCGTATACAATCTTCTGAGCTACGCCCTTCTTACCGTCTAACATAATGTTATTGATAAGCTTGGTAACTACCTTGTCATTGTATAAGGGATCTGCCAATACATCTCTTTTCTGAATATGTCCTTTACGTGGCACGATTCTTCCCTCCTTAATTATTAATGGAATCTAGAGCAATATGCTCTTTCTTCTCCGCTCATCCGGCATATACCGGCTAATTTGCGGAAATTAAATCTTCGGTACTCACATGTGTCCTCTAATGTGTTCGTGCTGTGTTCAATCTATAGCACTAAGCCAAAATCTGAATCCCAACACTTAAAATTAGTTCTGTTTGTGGTACAAACCTAAAAATTACTTACCTGCTTTAGGTCTCTTAGCGCCGTATTTTGAACGAGCCTGCTTGCGGTTAGCAACACCTGCGGTATCAAGTGTACCACGGATAATGTGGTATCTGGTACCGGGAAGGTCCTTTACTCTACCGCCACGGATCAATACTACGCTGTGTTCCTGAAGGTTGTGGCCTTCACCGGGAATGTAGCTGGTTACTTCAATACCATTTGAAAGACGAACTCTGGCGATCTTACGAAGAGCTGAGTTAGGCTTCTTAGGTGTTGCAGTTTTAACAGCGGTACATACGCCTCTCTTCTGAGGAGAAGGTGCTTCGACAGCCTTTTTGTGTAAAGAGTTAAAGCTTGACTGCAAAGCAGGTGCCTTAGACTTCTTTTCGGATGTCTTTCTTCCCTTACGTACTAACTGATTAATTGTCGGCATTAGATTTTCCTCCTTATCTTATTTTACGCGATTTTTTTGCGCAGTATAAAAGACGCACAAAAAGCGCGCCTTATTATTATACTAATGTGAACTGTCAATGTCAATTGATTTTTTCTTAAATGTGCTCATAAAAGAAGCACTCCACACTATATTGTATTAAATATTGAAAACGGCGAACTTCATGTCCGCCGTTTTCTTATTAAAGATTATTCTTCATCTGTATCGATGGTCTCTGCTTCTTCGTTATCTTCGATGATTTCTTCGTTGTAGTTTTCGATTGTTCTTCTGTAAAGATTGGGAACATCAAGTTCTACGTCACGGTATCTCTTCATACCTGTACCTGCAGGAATAAGTTTACCGATGATAACATTTTCCTTAAGACCGATAAGAGGATCAACCTTGCCCTTAATAGCTGCATCGGTAAGAACCTTTGTGGTCTCCTGGAAGGAAGCTGCTGAAAGGAACGAGTTGGTTGCAAGAGCTGCCTTAGTAATACCAAGGATGATATCGCTTGCTACTGCAGGTTCCGCATCGGGATTGTTTGCAAGAAGCTCATTGTTGATATCTTCAAGGTCAAGTCTGTCTACAAGGCTGCCGGGAAGTAATTCTGTATCACCGGCGCTCTCTACTCTCTGCTTCTTTAACATCTGGCGAACGATAACTTCGATGTGCTTGTCGGAAAGATCAACACCCTGGAGACCGTAAACCTTCTGTACTTCGCAGATAAGGTAATTCTCAACCGCATCTATCTTCTTGATCTCAAGTAAATCGTGAGGATTTACACTACCTTCGGTAAGTTCGTCGCCGGCTTCGATAACGTCACCTTCCTGAACTTTGATTCTTGAACCGTAAGGAATGAGATATGTCTTGGACTGCTCATCGTTAGCAACAACGATTTCTCTCTTGTTGTTGGTTTCAGTAATTGATACTGTACCGCCGAACTCGGAGATGATAGCAAGTCCCTTAGGTTTTCTTGCTTCGAAAAGCTCTTCAACTCTGGGAAGACCCTGAGTAATATCGTTACCTGCAACACCACCGGTATGGAATGTACGCATGGTAAGCTGTGTACCGGGTTCACCGATTGACTGAGCAGCGATAATACCAACTGCTTCACCAACCTGAACTGCTTCACCGGTTGCCATGTTAGCACCGTAGCACTTAGCACAGATACCGTTCTTTGACTTACATGTTAAGATACTTCTGATCTTAACTTCCTCAACAGGATTGCCGTCCTTGTTTACGCCGATCTTACAGATCTTCTCTGCACGGCTCGGTGTAATCATGTGGTTTGCTTTTACGATAATGTTACCGTCTTTATCATAAACGTCTTCGCAGGAAAATCTTCCTTTGATTCTGTCCTGAAGGCTTTCGATTGTCTTCTTGCCGTCAACGAATGCGGAAACTGTTCTGCCGGGAATGAAATCTTTTCCTTCGCAGCAGTCAACTTCTCTGATAATGAGTTCCTGACAAACGTCAACCATTCGACGTGTAAGGTAACCGGAGTCAGCTGTACGAAGAGCTGTATCGGAAAGACCTTTACGAGCACCGTGAGCTGACATGAAGTACTCGAGTACGTCAAGACCTTCACGGAAGTTGGACTTGATGGGAAGTTCGATTGTACGACCTGTTGTATCAGCCATAAGTCCACGCATGCCGGCAAGCTGTTTCATCTGCTGTTCACTACCACGGGCACCTGAGTCAGCCATCATCTTGATGTTGTTGTACTGATCAAGACCGTTCATAAGCTCTTTTGTAAGTCTGGCATCGATATCTTCCCAAACCTTACATACGCCTTTGTATCTTTCTTCATCTGTACACTGACCACGACGGTACTTCATCTGGAGTACGTCTACCTTCTCCTGTGCTTCCTCAAGAAGTTCTTTCTTCTTTTCGGGAACTACCATATCTGAAATGGATACGGTAAGTGCTGCACGTGTTGAGTACTTGTAACCGATTGCTTTTACGAGGTCAAGTACTTCGGCTGTCTTTGTAGCTCCGTGTGTATTGATAACTTTTTCAAGGATCTGCTTTAACTGCTTCTTACCTACAAGGAAGTCGATTTCGGGAAGAACTGCATTCTCGGGAACGCTTCTGTCCACATAACCTAAATCCTGAGGAAGAATTTCGTTGAATAAAAGTCTTCCGAGTGTTGTTTCAACTACTCCTGTAACAAATTCATCGTCAGCCATCTTCTTTTCGATTCTGACTTTAATCTTTGCATGAAGAGTGATGATACCGTTTTCGTAAGCAAGGATTGCTTCGTTAACACTCTTGAAGTATTTGCCTTCTCCTCTTGAGCCGGGTCTCTCCTGTGTAAGGTAGTAGATACCGAGAACCATATCCTGTGAAGGAACGGCAACGGGTGCACCGTCTGAAGGTTTAAGAAGGTTATTGGGTGAAAGAAGTAAGAAACGACATTCTGCCTGAGCTTCCACACTTAAGGGAAGGTGAACAGCCATCTGGTCACCGTCGAAGTCAGCGTTGAACGCTGTACATACGAGGGGATGAAGCTTGATAGCCTTACCTTCTACGAGAATCGGTTCAAATGCCTGAATACCGAGTCTGTGAAGTGTCGGAGCACGGTTTAACATAACAGGATGCTCGCAGATGACGTCTTCAAGAACGTCCCATACTCTTACATCGAGTCTTTCAACCATTTTCTTTGCATGTTTGATGTTAGGGCTAAGTCCTCTGCCGACAAGCTCTTTCATAACGAAGGGCTTGAAGAGTTCGATAGCCATTTCTTTAGGAAGACCGCACTGATAAATCTTAAGTTCGGGTCCTACAACGATAACGGAACGTCCTGAGTAGTCAACACGCTTGCCAAGAAGGTTCTGACGGAAACGTCCGGATTTACCTTTGAGCATGTCGGAAAGTGACTTAAGTGCTCTGTTGGAAGGTCCGGTAACAGGTCTTCCTCTTCTGCCGTTATCAATAAGTGCATCAACAGCTTCCTGAAGCATTCTCTTCTCGTTACGAACGATGATATCGGGTGCACCGAGTGTAAGAAGCTTTGCAAGTCTGTTGTTTCTGTTAATAATTCTTCTGTATAAGTCGTTTAAGTCGCTGGTTGCGAAACGGCCGCCGTCAAGCTGTACCATAGGACGAATATCGGGCGGAATAACAGGGATTACATCAAGAATCATCCATTCGGGCTTGTTGCCTGACTCACGGAATGCTTCGATTGCCTCGAGTCTCTTCATGAGTTTGGATTTCTTCTGACCCTTTGAGCTGTCGGAATCAAGCTCTTCTTTAATAGCTGCGTACTCTGTTTCAAGATCCACACCCATTAAAAGTTCCTTAACGGCCTCAGCACCCATACCTACGCGGAATGTATCGCCGTACTGTTCTCTTGCGGTCTGGTACTCTTTCTCGGAAAGAACCTGCTTGAACTCAAGCTGTGATTCGCCGGGATCAAGTACAACGTAAGACACGAAGTAAAGAATCTTTTCAAGTGCCTTGGGGCTTAAATCAAGAATGAGACCCATTCTTGAAGGAATGCCCTTAAAGTACCAGATGTGTGAAACGGGAGCGGACAGTTTAATATGTCCCATTCTCTCTCTACGAACGCTGGCCTTTGTTACTTCTACGCCACAACGGTCGCAGACAACGCCTTTGTAACGAATCTTTTTATATTTACCGCAATGACATTCCCAGTCTTTGCTCGGTCCGAAAATCTTTTCGCAGAATAAGCCTTCTTTTTCGGGCTTTAATGTTCTGTAGTTGATGGTCTCGGGCTTTTCAACTTCGCCTCTGGACCATTCAAGAATTTTCTCGGGTGATGCCAAACCGATTTTGATTGAATCAAATGTTATCGGTTCATATCCATCTCTTTTTATATCAGACATTTCCTGGCTCTCCTTTTTAAAATAATGTGTTAAATGTTCAACTATTCTTCGTCACCTGCAAAATCATTTACCGAATCCTCTTCGTAAACGTACTCTTCTGAGTAATCGTCATCGAATCTGTCATCGTTGTCTTCTTCACCGATTGTGTGCTCCGTGAAGCCCATCTCGGTAAGTTTCATACCTTCATAATCTGCGGTGTCTGAATCGTCGCCCATTTCTGCACGGTAAGTATTAGTAGTAACTTCAGTGTTTTCAAGAAGTACAACTTCGTTGCCGTCTTCGTCAAGCACCTTAACATCAAGACAAAGTGACTGAAGTTCCTTAAGTAATACCTTGAATGATTCAGGTATACCGGGTGTAGGAATGTTCTCGCCCTTGATAATTGCCTCGTATGTCTTTACACGACCTACAACGTCATCGGACTTAACAGTAAGGATTTCCTGAAGTGTATAGGATGCACCGTATGCTTCAAGTGCCCAAACTTCCATTTCACCGAAACGCTGTCCACCGAACTGAGCTTTACCGCCGAGAGGCTGCTGAGTTACGAGTGAGTACGGTCCTGTCGAACGTGCATGGATCTTATCATCAACAAGGTGATGGAGCTTAAGATAATGCATGTGTCCGATGGTAACGGGTCCGTCGAAGTATTCGCCGGTACGACCGTCACGAAGTCTTACTTTACCGTCTCTTGAAATAGGAACGCCTTTCCAGAGTTCTCTGTGGTCTCTGTTTTCATACAGATACTCGAGAATTTCAGGAAGAAGAACGTCTTTATATTTCTTTTCAAAATCTTCCCATGTACCGTTTACATAGTCGTTAGCCATGTCAAGGGTATCCATGATGTCGTTTTCGTTTGCGCCGTCGAATACGGGGGTTGCAATGTTAAATCCGAGAGCCTTTGCAGCAAGTGAAAGGTGGATTTCAAGTACCTGACCGATATTCATACGGGAAGGAACGCCAAGAGGGTTAAGCACGATATCAAGAGGACGTCCGTTAGGAAGATAAGGCATATCTTCTACGGGAAGAACTCTTGAAACAACACCTTTGTTACCGTGACGGCCGGCCATCTTATCACCTACAGAAATCTTTCTCTTCTGTGCGATGTAAATTCTGACCTTCTGGTTAACTCCGGGTGAAAGTTCCGAATCGCCCTGAGCACGTGAGAATACTTTGGCATCAACTACAACACCGTATTCGCCGTGAGGTACCTTAAGAGATGTGTCTCTTACTTCTCTTGCCTTCTCACCGAAGATTGCTCTTAAAAGTCTCTCTTCGGGTGTTAATTCTGTTTCTCCCTTAGGAGTAACTTTACCTACAAGGATATCGCCCGCACGAACCTCTGCACCGATACGGATGATACCGTTTTCGTCAAGGTCTTTACGTGCATCTTCGCCGACACCGGGAAGATCTCTTGTAATCTCTTCGGGTCCGAGCTTTGTATCTCTTGCTTCTGTTTCATATTCTTCAATATGTACAGAAGTATAAACATCTTCTTTTACGAGTCTTTCTGAAAGAAGTACAGCATCCTCGTAGTTGTAACCTTCCCATGTCATGAAACCGATGAGAGGGTTCTTACCTAAACCTAATTCGCCGTTAGCGGTTGAAGGACCGTCTGCGATAACCTGACCTGCTTCAACATGGTCGCCCTGGAATACGATGGGCTTCTGGTTGTAACAGTTGCTCTGGTTACTTCTTGCGAACTTGGAAAGTTTGATATCTTCTTTTGTGCCGTCGTCATATGTCATCTTAATTAGTTCGGATGAAACATAATCGATTGTACCGGCTTTCTTGGCTACCTTACATACGCCTGAGTCAACAGCAGCCTTTGCTTCCATACCTGTACCAACAACGGGTGCCTCGGTAAAGAGAAGGGGAACTGCCTGACGCTGCATGTTCGAACCCATGAGGGCACGGTTAGCATCGTCGTTCTCAAGGAAAGGAATTAAAGCTGTAGCTACCGAGAATACCATCTTGGGAGATACGTCCATGTAATCGAACATAGCCTTGGGATATTCATGTGTTTCTTCTTTGAAACGACCGGTAACCATCTTTCTTACGAAGTGGCCTTCTTCATCGAGCTTTTCGTTAGCCTGTGCTACATGATAGTTATCTTCTTCATCAGCTGCCATGTAAACAACTTCGTCGGTAACTCTGGGATTCTCGGGATCTGTTTTGTCAATCTTTCTGTAAGGAGCCTCGATAAATCCGTACTCATTGATTCTTGCATAAGAAGCAAGTGAGTTGATAAGACCGATGTTAGGACCTTCGGGTGTCTCGATAGGACACATTCTTCCGTAATGTGTATAGTGAACGTCTCGAACTTCGAATCCGGCACGGTCTCTTGAAAGACCACCGGGTCCTAATGCTGAAAGACGTCTCTTATGTGTAAGTTCGCCGAGAGGGTTATTCTGGTCCATGAACTGTGAAAGCTGTGATGAACCTACGAATTCCTTCATAGCTGCCTGTACGGGCTTGATGTTTACAAGGCTTGAAGCCGAAACATCATCTGCATCATGAGTGGTCATTCTTTCACGAACAACTCTTTCCATTCTTGAAAGACCGATTCTGTACTGGTTCTGGAGAAGTTCTCCGACAGCACGGATACGTCTGTTTCCTAAGTGGTCGATATCATCCTTATTACCGATACCGTACTCAAGATGTAAGCAGTAGTTAATGCTGGCAAGGATATCTTCCTTGGTAATGTGCTTGGGAATAAGATCGGAGATGTTGTTCTTGATTGCATCGCCGAGCTCTTCGGGTCTCTCTGCATATTCGCCGAGGATTGTCTGAAGTACGGGGAAGTAAACGAGTTCGGTAATACCAAGCTCTTCCTTGTCACAGTCAACCCACTCGGAAATATCAACCATCATGTTGGAGAGTACTTTTACGTTTCTTTCTTCTGTCTGAATTAAAACAGAAGGAACAGCAGCGTTCTGAATCTTTGTAGCAGTTTCCTTATCTACAACATCGCCTGCCTTGGCAAGTACGTCACCTGTAAACTCACTTACAACATCTTCGGCTAAAACATGGCCTACGATTCTCTTGTTGAAGTTGAGTTTCTTATTATATGTATAACGTCCAACCTTTGCGAGGTCGTAACGTCTGGGATCAAAGAACATGGAGTTCATGAAGTTCTCTGCGTTTTCTACGCTGAAAGGCTCGCCGGGGCGAAGTCTTGCATAGAGTTCTCTAAGGCCTTCCTGATAGTTCTTGGAAGGGTCTTTTGCGATTGTGGCAAGGATCTTGGGATCGTCACCGAAAACAGAGATGATATCTTCGTCGCTGCTGATTCCGAGCGCACGAATAAAAGCGGTCATAGGCATCTTTTTGTTTCTGT
This sequence comes from Lachnospiraceae bacterium, assembly GCA_016284175.1. GTDB lineage: Bacteria > Bacillota > Clostridia > Lachnospirales > Lachnospiraceae > UBA3766. Next base: position 18,091 of record JAEEOJ010000060.1, read on the forward strand.
CTACATGAACGCTTGCGATATCGTTAGAGTCTGTTTCATATTCAAGCCATGCACCACGGTTAGGAATAACTGTGGATGCGAAGAGCTTCTTTCCTAATTTATCATGTGTATAATCATAGTAAATGCCCGGGGAACGAACGAGCTGTGAGACGATTACACGCTCGGCACCATTGATTACGAAGGTACCGGTTTCTGTCATGAGAGGGAAATTCCCCATAAAAATGTCGGATTCCTTAATCTCAAACTGACCTGTCTTGTTGCCGTTCTTGTCTTTCTCCGGAACGTACAGACGGGCCTTTACTCTCAAGGGTGCTTCATAGGTAAGGTCTCTTTCCTTGCACTCTTCGATTGTATGCTTTGCCTCATCCTCGGCAAGAGTGAAATCAACAAAATCAAGGCGCATGTCGCCACCGAAGTTGGTGATGGGACAAATGTCTGCGAAAGCTTCCTTTAAACCTTCTTTGAGAAACCATTCATATGATTTCTTCTGAACTTCGATAAGGTCGGGAATTTCGAGCACTTCTTCCTGTCTTGAATAGCTGATTCGTAAGCTGTTACCGTTGTACACCGGACGAATTCTTTTCTTTTCCATTGACATTCTGCTCCAATCTTTATATAATCACTAATTTTTTGGAGAAAATCGGGCTTTTTTTGACCCTTTTTTTAGGCAATAAAAAGTCAAATGGGCCACATCTCCCACATTAGCGCATTTTCCATCATAACAAAAAAACAACCGGAAGTCAAATACTTTTTCCGGTTGTTTTGAATATTTTTTCTAAAGATTTTTAATTACTTTAAAGTAACCTTAGCGCCTTCAGCTTCAAGTTTAGCCTTGATGTCGTCAGCTTCTTCCTTAGAAGCGCCTTCCTTAACCATCTTAGGAGCTGCATCTACGAGATCCTTAGCTTCCTTAAGACCTAAGCCTGTAGCTTCACGAACTACTTTGATAACCTTAACCTTGTTAGGTCCTACATCTGTAAGTTCTACATCGAACTCAGTCTTCTCTTCTGCTGCTGCGCCTGCATCACCAGCACCTGCTGCTGCAACTACAACGCCTGCTGCTGCAGATACGCCGAATTCTTCCTCACATGCCTTTACAAGATCGTTTAATTCAAGTACGCTGAGCTCTTTAATAGCAGCGATAAATTCTTCTGTTGTTAATTTAGCCATTTTAATTTTCCTCCATATTGATAAATAAATACTAATTTACAGTTAATTATGCACCCTGCTGCTGCTCTGCGATCTGATTGAGTACGCGAGCAAGATTTGAAATGGGTGACTTCATGCTGCCGAGCAGCTTTGCGAGAAGTTCTTCTTTTGAAGGTACGCTTGCAATCTGAGCGATGCCCTTTGCATCATAAGCTGTTCCTTCTACGATACCTGCTTTAACTTCAAGCTTGGGAGCCTCTTTTGCAAATTTGCAGATAGCTCTTGCAGGTGCTGTAGCATCTTCAGTAGAGATTGCGATAGCTGTAGGTCCTTCAAGATAAGGAGCAAGGCCTTCGAACTCTGTTCCCTGAATTGCAAAGTTGATCATTGTGTTCTTGTATACTTTGTAAGTAATGTTGTTCTCACGAAGTGTCTTACGAAGTCTTGTATCCTGCTCAACGGTAAGTCCGCGGTAGTCAACTACAACAACTGACTTTGCATCTTTGATGCTTGATTGAATCTCTTCGATAATGGGTTTCTTTAATTCAATCTTTGCCATTTTCATTTTTCCTCCTTCTTTTATTTGATTGCCGAAAGAGTTTATTGAATAAAAAATCTCCCGCCGACAAAGCGAGAGAGCAAAATTTAATCCAAAACTTTTCTCCTCGGTAGGCGATTACACTTACGTCTTTCGACACCTACTGTCTTCGGCATGGTCTGGCGACCTTTTCTAATTTAACATTATGAAAATTAAATGTCAAGAATAAATTTGTAAAAAGAGCGCTTCTTTCGAAGCGCTCGATTTTATCTTACAGATATTTAAGTGTGCTAACCTTGACACCGGGGCCCATGGTTGAAGAAATTGTAATGCTCTTTAAGTATGTACCCTTAAGTGAAGCGGGTTTAGCCTTAACAATTGCATCCATGATAGCCTTGAGGTTCTCAACGAGCTGTTCCTCGCTGAAAGATACCTTACCGATGGGGCAGTGAACGATGTTGGACTTGTCGAGTCTGTACTCAATCTTACCTGCTTTGATATCGTTGATTGCCTTTGTTACATCCATTGTAACTGTGCCGGCCTTAGGGTTGGGCATGAGACCTTTAGGTCCGAGTACCTTACCGAGACGACCAACAACACCCATCATGTCGGGAGTTGCAACTACAACATCGAAGTCAAGCCATCCTTCATTCTGAATCTTGGGAATGAGTTCATCGCCGCCTACGAAATCTGCGCCTGCTGCTTCAGCTTCGTTTACCTTATCACCCTTAGCGAAAACAAGTACTCTGACTGTCTTACCTGTTCCGTGAGGAAGAACTACAGCGCCACGGATCTGCTCTTCTGCATGACGTCCGTCACAACCTGTTCTGATATGAAGTTCAACTGTTTCGTCGAACTTAGCTGTTGCTGTTTTCTTTACGAGTGCAACTGCTTCAGCGGGATCGTAGAGAGTTGCTCTGTCAACCTGCTTTGCAGCTTCATTGTATTTTTTTCCGTGTTTCATTTAAATTACCTCCTTGTGGTCAATGCAATTAATGCTCCCACTTACTCCATTAATCTTCTACTACGATACCCATTGAACGGGCTGTACCTGCGATCATGCTCATAGCTGCTTCAATGCTTGCTGCATTTAAGTCTTCCATCTTGGTCTCTGCGATTTCTCTAATCTTAGCCTTGGAAATTGTAGCAACCTTATCCTTGTTAGGTCTTGCGGAAGCGCTCTTTAAATTACAAGCCTTCTTTAATAATACTGCAGCGGGAGGAGTCTTTGTAACAAAACTGAAACTCTTGTCTGCGTAAACTGTGATAACAACAGGAATGATTACATCACCCTTATCTGCTGTTCTTGCGTTGAACTGCTTTGTGAATTCAACGATGTTAACACCATGCTGGCCTAAAGCGGGACCAACAGGGGGTGCCGGTGTTGCTTTGCCGGCAGGAATCTGTAACTTGATATAACCTGAAACTTTCTTTGCCATTTTGGCTACCTCCTAATAAAATGTGGTTCGGCGCCGAAACCTCTTCGGCTCCCACTGTTCAAGAACATCTATAATATATAGGAAATCCTATGAACAAACAACTTAGATTTTCTTAATATCAGCAAAGCTGATTTCAACAGGTGTTTCACGACCGAACAATTCGACGTTAATTGTAACAACCTGTTTGTTGGCGTCAACTCTCTTAACGACACCGACTGTTCCAACCCAGACACCTGCGATAACATCAACAGTATCTCCTTCGGAAACATCAATACGGATCTTTTCGGGTCCTTCGAAGCTTAATGCCTTCATTTCGTCCTCTGTTAAAGGAACGGGCTTACTTCCGGGTCCTACGAATCCTGTAACGCCTCTTGTATTTCTTACCACATACCATGCTGCATTGTCGTCAGCATCCATATGAATAAGTACATATCCGGGGAACATCTTCTTTTCAGATGTCTTTCTTACACCGTTCTTGACTTCGGTAACTTCCTGCATGGGAACCTTTACCTCAAGAATGGTCTCGCGAAGCTCGGGTCTGTTTTCGATGGCCTTTTCGATGTTTGTCTTTACCTTATTCTCATATCCTGAATAAGTATGAACAACATACCATCCCATACCTTTGCCGGATTTATTGTCACTCTGACCAATGTCATACTCTTCTTCGATGAATTCTTCCATTAAAAACCTCCGTGCCGGCAATAAAACAACTCTGCCGGTTTGTCAATCTTACAGACCTGTTAAAAAGTTAATTCCGTACTGTACGCCCAAATCGATAGCGGCAATTATAACGGCAACAACAACTGTAATAACAGTAACAACAAGAGTCTGCTTTAAAACATCATCTTTTGTCGGCCATGTAATCTTTTTGAATTCAGATTTAATGCCCTTGAAAAAACTTCTCTTGGACTTCTTCTGTGTATCTGCCATATTTTATCCCTTTCCGGATCAAGCCGAATACCCGATTACTTTGTTTCCTTATGTAAAGTATGCTTCTTGCAGAATCTGCAGTACTTCTTGGTTTCCATTCTGTCGGGATGGTTCTTTTTTTCCTTTGTGGTATTGTAATTTCTCTGCTTGCATTCAGTGCATGCCAATGTAATTCTTGTACGCATTATTTATTACCTCCGTAACCGTATGTTCACAGTTATTTTTGCTATCTGACTGATTTTTGAGTGCATAAAAAAAAGACCTAAAAAGCAATCTTGCTTATGTAGAATAACATAACGTTTAGTCTACGTCAACAACTTTTTGGTCTTTTTTGATTAGTTACACCAAAGGCTTCATGTCCTCGGTCTCGCCGAGTCCTTCCTCTATTACCCTTACCATGTTTTCCATAGCTTCTTCTTCGTCATCGCCCTCTATTACCAGTTCGATCGACTCGCCCTGCTTTACGCAGGCTGCCAGTACGGAAAGCACACTCTTGGCATTGGTATTGTTGTTTCTGTAATTAAAAGAAATTTTAGATTTGTACTTTACTGCTTCTTTGCATAAGTTACCTGCAGGTCTTAAGTGCAGACCCGTAGGGTTATTAATAACCACAGTCTTAGTAAGCATACGTTTCCCCCCGTATTTTTACCCCAAAAATTATTTTAAATATTATAGCACTTTTTCAGTCGAAACTCAAGTTTCATCCGCCTTAACACGGATTCGGATTTTAAGTGTATCGCTCATTCGAAGTCCCTCGGGAAGTGTAACCTTTAAAGGAACTGTCATGTAACCCTGATTTATCTGGGCGATATTGTTTTCTTCCATATATTTATCAAAGTCTGCTTCAACCTTTATATCGGAAGCAATTACATTCTCAAACTCGTTCGCAAGACCATAGGCTACAACCTCGACTTTGTTATCCGATGCACTCTCGGTATCATTTATAATCTCAGCGGTCAGACCTTCGGGAAGCTGGTCAAATGATATCTTATTAAAATATATATTGTAGGATTTGCTTATTTCTTCTTCGATTTCAACCGTAACACTTACTGCTCCCTTGAAAGCATCTTCTGCGGATTCAACTCCCGAAGGAAGATAATTGAAGATATTTACGTTTGTTTTATAATTTGAATCCTGGCCTTCGATATTAACGGCGGTTGCAGGAATCGTTACCTGACTGATGTTATCAAGAACGGACTTCATTCCTGCGATTGTTACCTTGGAAGGAACCACCTGAACGTTGCCGTTTGCCTTGTAGCCTTCTTCGGGGGCGCCGGAAACATTTGCCACAACATCAATCGTCTTGGTATAAAGAACTTCCTGGCTGACATTGATATTGTCGAGGTTCATCTTAAGCTTGGTTGAATCCATTCTCTCTCCGAGAGCATCATAAAGGATAATCGGTGCGGAAGCGGAGATATTTCCCGAAGCTCCGTCAACATCCACCTGAACCTTTGCTGACTGAACCTTGTCTATTACGGACTTCGGTCCTTCAATATTTACACGGTTAAGGCTGATGGTGTAGTCACCCAGCTTATATCCTTCTGCAGGGAAGCCAACCGGTTCAACCTGGATGGCTTTCTGAATCTTCTTTAATTCCTCCACATTAAGTTCCACTTTGTCGAATTCGGGTTTCATGGAATCAATGTCTCCGGAATATTTATTGGAAGTAACTCTTAATGTAAGCGCATTGGTTTCGTTTAATTCCTTGCAGTCAGCCGTTACACTGATATTGTCTTTGGAAAGATCCTCTATAACGGATCTTCTGCCGCTTACCATAACGTCAACCGTTTTCTGACCGTCAACAATTTCGCCCACAAGATTCTTTTCAGTTAAGAGCTGCTGGTTGATAACATCTATGGGGATATCGTTGAACTGCACACTTTTAATAGGGTCGTCAATGTTAACGACTACTATCCATATAATAATGGAAAAAAGTACGGCAAGGACTTTAAGGTTGAGATTATGCGTCAGCTTTTGCTTCATCTTTTTCCTCCCCCTTCTTTTTTCCGTTCTTTTTGCTCTTGCCTTCCTTCTTGTCCTGAACAGACTCAAGCTTTCTTCTTAAGTCGATAACGTCAAGAGATCTGAAAAGTTCTCCGTTCTGTGCAACGGAAACTTTACCTGTTTCTTCGGAAACTATAATGACAAGCGCATCTGTAACTTCGGAAATACCAACGCCTGCACGGTGTCTGGTACCGAGTTCTTTACTTAAACTCCTGTTGTCTGAAAGCGGAAGGTAACATGTGGCGGACTGAACTCTGTCACCGCGAATGATAACCGCACCGTCGTGCAAAGGAGTATTGTGTTCAAAAATATTTACGAGAAGCTGACTGGAAACAAGTCCGTCAACCGTAATACCTGTTCTTTCATATTCTTCAAGAGGAGAATTAACTTCGATTACAATAAGAGCACCTGTTTTGGAACGGCCCATCTCAAAACTTGCAGAAATGATTTCATTTATGGTCTTATCGGAAAATCTTCCTTCGTTCTGCTTGTCACCGAGTAAAATCAGTGTTGTTAAAAGATTGTTCTTGCCGAGGTCCTCAATCAGTCTTCTGATTTCGGGCTGAAGTGCAACGATAATCGCAACGGCGCCTAAGGTAAAGAGGCTCTTGCCGATCCAGATGATTGTAGTCATATCGAGGATTTCCGCGATAGCCATAAATACCAAAATAACGGCCAGTCCTTTTACAACCGCCCATGCTCTGGTATTCTTCATCCATTTCATTACCTGATACAGAAGAAATGCAAGAATGATTATTTCGAAAACATCCAAAATGCCCACTCTGGGAAGTCTGAATACCGTAAGATATTTACTTATGAAATCAAACATTCTCTGAAATACTGTCATTTACCGTTACTCGTCGTTTCTGTTTAATCTTTCCTCAAGTTTTCTTCTCTGATATGCCATTCTCTGGCTCATTGCAAGTTCGGAATCCTCTTCCGCACTTACTTCGGGTACAACTCTTGTGGGTTCGTCATCGCTTAGATTAACGCGAAGCCTTTCTTCCCTTGCTTTAGCCGCTGCTCTTCTTCTGGCGATTTCAGCCTGTCTTGCTTCGTATGCGGCTCTTTCTTTTGAGAACTCCTTATCCACGTCAATCATCTTCTGACGGTTAGGGGTTCTTTTAGGAGCTGTGGTTCTGACAACCTTTACTTCTTCCTCTGCTGCTTCTGCCTTCTCTGCCTCTGCCGGTTCGGCTTTTCTTCTTTCCTTTGCGGCTGCAACTGCCTTTTCTTTTAACTCATCATCGCTCTTATCTTTTTTAGCAAGTGCTTTGGGAGCTTTTTTAGGCTTTGCTTTCTTGGGAGCATCGGAAGCATCCGCATTGTCTCTTATATTGCCTGCGGTAATCTTGGGAACCGCTTTTACGTAGTAGTAATAATCGTCGTCTTCGAACTGGACTTTTTCGGCCCTTGAATAATCGACGTCGAATACCAGGAACTGAATTACCTTCACGACACCGCATGCAAGGATGGTACCGAAGATAAGTCCCACGATTGAGATGTCGGTCTTGTACATAATGTCGCCTACAAGGATTGTAAGGATTCCTGTGAGTGCGCCGGTTACCATTGCAATTGTCCATGCGTAGTTAATCGACATTCTTCTTACAAGATAAACAACGATAACTATGAGAGCAAAAGCTGCCGCACATACTATCATTTCCTTGTATTTGATAATACCTTCGAGAAGTGCACGGAGTCTTGTAAGTAAATCTGTTTCTCCGTTTTCCTCAAATGCCTTTGCGGCTTTGGTCATGTAGCTTAAAACATAGTAAACTATTGTTCCGCATGCTACGGACACAGCGCTTGATGCAGATCCAACCAAACCGAATGACATCGGAATTACGTAGGGGATCTTTAGCATAAAACAAATCGGTGTAAGTATAACCGCAAATGAATCTTTCGGGGAAAACCTGAAGAACAAAAGAAACATTATTACATAAACCACCGCCAGCACTATCGCGAATTCAATTCCTATCGCATAGGCATGGGCCAGAGTTAAAAGTGCACCTATGATAATAATCATGCTCATCGGCATGAACGAACAGAAGAGTGCGAGAATAATCACCAAAGGGAATTTGGTGATACTCTTCATGTATCCGAATTTTGCATTGATGATGCAAAATACAATCATTGCCGTTATGAATTTTCCTGCGGGAACCAGATAAGCTTCAAACTTACTTAAAAAAGTTACTACCTGAAGTCTGATTTCTCTCAACTTAGTCATCATCGTCTTCTTCCTCAAAGTCTTCTTTCTTGCCGTAATGAGACAAAAGTTTTTTCAGATTTCTTGAAAAAATTCTTTTATATCTGACTGCCTTGTTGTATTTCACAAAGAAAGCAATCGCAACTATCACTACATATACGCTGACAAAACCGATATACGCAAGTATCAGTTTACGCGCTTCACCAAGCATATCTATTCTGTAAAAATCCACCATGAGAGTTTCGGAATTACAAAGAACATAAAGTCCGATAATCATCAAGAAAACAACGGTAGCACAGATGACCGAGCTGAGAATCTTAAGACCGATGTAATCGGATCTGAAATATCTCGCAACGGGTTCGTTCTTTCTGCCCTCCGTCTTTTCGTATATGGCGATTCTAGTCATAAGACGTATTTTCTTTTTTCCCTGATCGTTAATCATAATCTTTCTAACTGCCTGATCCTATCGCAACGGTAACGAAGTAAATATTCTTTAAACCGCCCGAAATAAGGGTTCTGCTCGCTTCATCCAGAGTAGCACCCGTAGTATAGACATCATCAACCAATATAATATTATTATATTTTACACCATTTTGGGGCATATGAAAAGCCCCAACGGTATTCTTTAAGCGTTCGTTTCCGCTCAGTTTTTTCTGCTCTTTAGTCTTCTTTGTTCTCTCAAGCAGATGCGTTTCGACAGGTATGTCAAGACGCTTTGAAAGTTCCTTTGCAAGAAGCTCCGACTGATTGTATCCGCGCTTTTTTAACTTCGCAGGATGAAGCGGAATCGGAACGAGCACATCCGCATTAAAAGTCTTAATTATATCCGACAGATATCTTTCGATTCCGTCCGCATAAAAGGCAGCGTATTCAGGTCGCGCATTGTTCTTGAAACTGTTGATTGAGTCTTTTACGGAGTCATACTCATACAGGGCTATCCCTCGTAAAAAGGCCTTTTTGTGCTTTTCGCAGTCCGGACAGTATTCGGCACAGGGTGAATCAAGATGTTTGGAGCACTTAAAACACCTTTCTCCCGTAACACGCCTCGGTATGCGTATGCACTTGTCGCAAATCAGTTTCCCGCTTTCGATTATCTCATCGCATATGGGACATCTTCTCGGGAATAGGAGCGAACCTGTCAATCCATTACCTCTTTAAGTCTCTGTGTAAAATCCGTGTATCTTCTTCTGTCGGAATCGTTCGAAACCATCTCTTTTATCTTTTCGCTGCTTCCTAAAATCATCACGCAGTCCGTGGCTCTGGTAATCGCAGTATAAAAGAGATTTCTCGTAAGAAGCATCCTCGGCGTATCGAGTATCGGTATGACTATTGCCGGATATTCGCTGCCCTGCGATTTGTGAATGGTTATCGCATATGCAAGTTCGAGTTCTTCGATTTCATCCCTTGCATAAGTGGCCTCTCTGACCTCGTCAAACAGAACCGTGACGCTTCTTTCAAATTCGTTTATTCTTATAATTCGTCCGATATCGCCGTTGTAGACGCCCTCGCCTCTTTCAACCACGATATCGTTAAAGCCTCTGCAGACCCATTCCATGTCGTAATTGTTTTTAATCTGCATGACTTTGTCGCCGAGGCGGAATATATTGTCGCCTCTGGTGATTTCGCTTTTTCTTTTATCCTCGGGATTAAGATGTTTCTGAAGTACTCTGTTTAGCGCCTCAACTCCCAAATCACCTTTTCTGCTCGGGGATAAAATCTGTATCTCCGAAGGATCCACATTGAACTTCTTCGGAATTCTGTTTTTAACCAGTTCAATAATGTCGCTTGTCAAGCGGTTCTTCTCGCCTCTCTCAAGGAAGAAGAAATCGTTGCTCTCATCGTTTTTATCCAAAGGCGGACATATGCCCTTGTTTACACTGTGGGCATTGACAATTATTTTACTGTCGATGCTCTGTCTGTGAATTTCGGTCAGACGCTCGCTCGCAAAATATCCGCAGTTTAAAAGATCTCTGAAAATATTGCCAGCGCCGACACTCGGAAGCTGGTTCATATCGCCTACCAGAATCACTCTCGAGCCTACCTGGACCGCTTTTAAAAATGCGGCAAAAAGGAAAACATCCACCATCGACATTTCGTCAATGATAAAAACATCCGCTTCGAGAGGATTTGCTTCGTTTCTTGCAAACCTTGCTTTCTCGCTGTCATCACCCAAAGCCTTTGCCTCTAAAAGTCTGTGAAGCGTTTTGGCTTCAAAGCCTGTTGCCTCGCTCATTCTTTTAGCCGCTCTGCCCGTAGGCGCTGCGAGTACTACGTCTCTTCTGTCTTTAAAGAAGTATTCTATTAAAGCTTTTATGATCGTTGTTTTGCCGGTACCTGGTCCGCCTGTTAAAAGAAATATTCCGTTTTCGATGCCGGCCTGAATTGCTTCTTTTTGCGAATCGTCAAGTTCAAAAGAATAATTGCTCATGATTCGCTCAAGCATGTCTTCGCGGTATTCTCTTTCGGCCTCGGTCTCTTTTGTTTTGGCGAATACATCTTTTAGGGACTTTAATTTGGAGGCGCAGTATGCCTCGTCGTTGTAAACATATTTAAGGAAAACCTTATCGGGCTTTTTGATTGTAATCCTGTTGGAAATGGCCAGATTGCCTATGTTTTCTTCGATTAAGTCTTCGCTAACGCCGAGGATTTCTTTGGCTTTTTCGATTAAGATTTCCTTCGGAAGATATGTGTGGCCTTCCTCGAGTGCAAGGCTCAGCGTGTACTGAATACCGGACATGATTCTTTCGGAATCGTTTTCTTTTATACCGACTTCTCTTGCGATACCGTCGACGGTTTTAAATCCGACACCATAAATGTCCTCGGCGATTTTATAAGGGTGCTCCCTTACAATCGTGTACATTTTCTCATCGTATTTCTCGTAGATTTTGGCTGCGAGATGATTGGAGATATTGTAATTCTGCAGGAAAATCATTGCGTCTCTCATGCTTTTCTTGGAAGCATATTCAATCGCAATGTTTCTGGCCATGTTATCGCTGATGCCTTTTACTTCGGCGAGACGCTCGGGCTCTTTTTCAAGGATATCCAGAGTATTTACACCAAAAGTCGTAAAAATTCGCACAGCCATTTTAGGGCCTATACCTTTAAGTGCGCCTGAAGCGAGATATTTAATTACCGCATCTGTATCTGTGGGCTGAACTGCCCTGTAAGAGGTCATTTTTATCTGTTTGCCGTACACGGGATGGATGACTTCATTGCCCGTGACTTCGATATAATCCCCCTCTGAAAGACCGAAAACATTGCCTGTAACGGCAATGCTTCCATCCTTAACTTCAGAGGTATTTAAGATAAAAATACCAAAATGATTTATATCATTGACATATTTAAAAGAATCTACTGAACCTTTAATTACCATTGATTATTTATACTTCATAATACTTGGTATCGAGGTATTCTACATATTTTCCGGTACCGATGGCAACGCATGTCAAAGGTTCGTTAGCTGTATTTGTTTCGATACCTGTCTTAATCTCGATTAAGTCTTCGAGACCTCTTAACATTGAACCGCCGCCGGTAAGAACGATACCACGTTCTGCGATATCAGCAGAAAGTTCGGGCGGAGTTTTCTCAAGTACGGAGTGGATGGCGTCAACTATCTGTGTGGTAGTTTCCTTTAAAGCCTCTTCCATTTCCGTGGATGTAACCGTAACGGTATTGGGAAGACCTGATAAAACATTGAGTCCCTTAACTTCCATTGAATCCTCTTCGAGTCTTCTGTAAGCGGAACCGATCTTTATCTTGATATCCTCGGCTGTTCTTTCACCAATGGATAAGTTGTGTTTTCTCTTAATGTATCTTGCGATAGCTTCGTCGAAATCATCGCCTGCAATCTTAATTGATTCGCTGACAACGGTACCGCCGAGTGAAATAACTGCGATATCGGTTGTACCACCGCCAATATCTACAATCATATTTCCGCAAGGCTTTGAAATATCAATACCTGCACCGATAGCTGCTGCAATAGGCTCCTCAATAATTGAAACGTCTCTCGCACCTGCCTGATATGTAGCATCAAGTACAGCCTTTCTCTCAACTTCGGTAACACCTGAAGGAACGCAGACCGCTACTCTGGGCTTTCTGAACATTCTTCTTCCGACAGCCTTCTGGATGAAATATTTCATCATCTTCTCGGTAACCGTATAGTCAGAAATAACTCCGTGTCTCAAAGGTCTGATTGCCTGGATAGTACCGGGTGTTCTACCAATCATAAGTCTGGCTTCTTCACCGATTGCTCTAATTTTATTTGTATCTTTATCGAAAGCCACTACTGAGGGCTCTTTTAAAACAACGCCCTTGTTCTTAACATAAACAAGTACTGACGCTGTACCTAAATCGATTCCTAAATCAGAATTCTGCATTTCTATATCCTCTCCTTAACGCAGTAACGCATAATAATCTATGATGATTATACTCCAATGCGCGAAAAAATCAAACTGTAAAAATATAGGACGCTCGAACCGACCATGCGATACACCGTGGGCACGCTCTCGCTAAGATGTCTCACGTAGCGGCTGCTAAATTCGACTTCGCATTAAAAATGCTCGTCTCATTAAGCACCGACGGAGCCATATTACCCACTTGTGCATCACATGGTCGGTTCTCGCTGTTATATTTCTGCTTTTTATTTATTCTTTTTAAGCATCTTAGCTATATACTGACCGGTAAATGAATTCTTATTCTTGGCCACCTCTTCAGGGGTGCCTTGTGCGATTACAGTTCCGCCACCGTCTCCGCCTTCGGGGCCGAGATCGATAATATAGTCGGCGGTTTTGATTACGTCCAAATTGTGTTCAATAACAATTACCGTATTGCCAGCGTCAGTTAGTCTCTGGAGAATATCTACCAACTTATGAACGTCCGCAAAATGGAGGCCGGTGGTGGGCTCGTCTAAGATGTAGATGGTGTTGCCGGTTGAGGTACGGCTAAGTTCTGTGGCAAGTTTGATACGCTGTGCCTCGCCACCCGAAAGCTGTGTTGAGGGCTGGCCGAGTCTGATGTAGGAAAGGCCTACGTCGTCAAGTGTCTTCATTTTCTTTTTGATTGAAGGTATTGCATCGAAGAACTCAACCGCTTCGGCCACCGTCATTTCAAGTACGTCGGAAATGCTCTTGCCTTTATATTTAACTTCAAGTGTTTCTCTGTTGTATTTCTTTCCGCCGCAGACTTCGCAGGGAACGTAAACATCGGGAAGGAAGTGCATTTCAATCTTTACGATACCGTCGCCCGAACATGCTTCGCAGCGACCGCCTTTTACGTTAAAGGAGAATCTGCCCTTCGCGTAGCCTTTAGCTTTTGCGTCTTTGGTCTCGGCAAAAAGATTTCTGATAAGATCGAAGACTCCTGTATAAGTCGCAGGATTGGACTTCGGAGTACGACCGATAGGTGACTGGTCGATGTCGATTACCTTGTCGAGTTTCTTAATACCTTTTATGTTTTTATGCTTGCCCGGTATGGTTTGTGCGCGGTTTAAATCTCTCGCAAGTCTCTTGTATAAAATTTCATTTATGAGTGAACTCTTGCCTGAGCCGGAAACACCTGTTACGCAGGTGAATACACCGAGAGGAATGTCAACGTCAATGTTCTTTAAATTGTTCTCCTGTGCGCCCTCAATTGTGATGAAATCTTTGGGTTTTCTTCTTACAGGAGGAACCGGTACAAAAAGGTCTCCCTTTAAATACATACCTGTGATTGAGTCGGGACAGTTCATAATGTCTTCAGCGGTACCGCATGCGACAACCTGACCGCCCTTTTCGCCGGCCTGAGGTCCGATATCCACGATATAATCCGCCTGAAGCATTGTGTCTTCGTCATGCTCTACGACTATAAGGTTGTTGCCCAAATCTCTTAACTTCTTAAGCGACGCAAGAAGCTTGTCGTTGTCTCTCTGATGAAGACCGATACTCGGCTCATCGAGAATATATGTAACTCCTACAAGTCCTGAACCAATCTGTGTAGCAAGACGAATTCTCTGTGCCTCACCACCCGAAAGAGTTGCGGTAGGACGTGACAATGCAAGGTAGCCTAAGCCAACATCCATCAGGAAACCTACTCTTGAACGGATTTCTTTTAGGATCTGATTACCGATAAGAGCCGCGTTGCCTGTAAGTTCCATATCGGTGAAAAACTTATGCAGTTCGCCGAGAGGCATCATTGTTACTTCATAAATGTTTTTATCATTAACCGTAACCGCAAGGGAAGTCTTTTTAAGTCTCATGCCTTTACACTCTGCACACAGCGTGTCGGACATATATTTTTCGTATTCCATTTTCGCAGAATCAAAGGGTGTCTGACGATATCTGTCAACAACGTTTTTATAAAGGCCTTCGAACTGGATAGGATATACTCCTCTTCCTCTCGAACTCTCGTAGTAAACGTCCACAAATTCGTTGGTTCCGTTTATGATAATGTCCTGAATCTTTGCGGGCAAATCTTCAAAAGGAGTGTCGAGCGAGAACTTAAAATGCTTTGAAAGCGCTGTTAAAACTCCGTTTGAAAAAGAGCCATCGTTCTTACTGTTCTTCCAGCCGATAACCTGGATGGCACCCTGTGACAGAGAAAGAGATCTGTCGGGAATCATAAGGTTAATATCAAATTCTCTCTTAAAACCGAGACCGTCGCACGCGGGACATGCGCCGAAAGGGTTGTTGAAAGAGAAACTTCTCGGTTCGATTTCGTCAATGCTGACACCGCAGTCCGGACATGAAAACGACTGGCTGAAATTATATTCTTTGCCGTCGGAATCAGCCACGGTAAGAAGACCTTCGGAAAGTGCAAGTGCGTTCTCCACGGATTCCGTCAGTCTGCTTACGATATCTTCTTTTACGACGAGTCGGTCAATAACGATATCGATGTTATGCTTTATGTTTTTATCAAGTTTGATTTCTTCGTCGAGCTCGTACAGATTGCCGTCGATTCTTGCACGAAGATAACCGCTCTTAGCAGCTCTTGCAAGAAGCTTTTCGTGCTCACCTTTTCTGCCTCTGATAACAGGAGAAAGGACCTGAATCTTGGTGCCCTCGGGAAGTGATAAGATTCGGTCGACCATTTCGTCGACAGTCTGTCTTGAAATCTCCTTACCACATTCGGGACAGTGCGGAATACCGATTCTCGCATAAAGAAGTCTTAAGTAATCGTAAATTTCAGTTACTGTTCCGACAGTAGATCTCGGGTTTCTGTTCGTGGACTTCTGATCGATACTGATGGCGGGTGAAAGACCCTCGATAAATTCGACATTGGGCTTTTCCATCTGTCCGAGGAACTGTCTCGCATAGGACGAGAGCGATTCCATATATCTTCTCTGGCCTTCGGCGTAAATCGTATCAAATGCAAGTGATGATTTGCCGGAGCCTGAAAGTCCCGTGATAACTACAAATTTGTTTCTCGGGATTTCTACATTTAATCCTTTTAAGTTATGTTCTTTTGCGCCTACTATCCTGATAACATCGGATTTCGGAAGCATTTTCTGTGCCATATTATTCCTCTATTTCATTTCTTATCTTTTTAAGTTCGGCAAGCTGGTCGCGGTAAATAGCCGCATTCTCGAAGTCGAGATCCGTTGCCGCTTTCTTCATCTGTTTTTCGACGGATACAATGAGCTTGCTGATTTCCTCGCGGGTCATGCTCTCAGGCTCCATCTTCCATGTGTTTTCAGCCTCAGCCACTTTCTTCGAGATTGAAATCACATCTCTGACCGCTTTCTTGATTGTGGTCGGAATGATGCCGTGTTCTTCGTTGTACTTCATCTGAATCTCACGACGTCTTGCGGTCTCGTCTATCGCAACCTTCATCGAATCGGTGATGGTGTCTGCGTACATGATTACGTGGCCTTCGGAGTTACGCGCCGCACGGCCGACCGTCTGTATCAGTGAAGTCGCGGAACGAAGGAAACCTTCCTTGTCTGCATCGATTATAGCCACGAGTGCGATTTCCGGAATGTCCAGTCCTTCTCGTAAAAGATTGATACCCACCAAAACATCGAACACATCGAGACGCATATCTCTAATTATTTCCGCTCTCTCCAAAGTGTCAATATCCGAGTGAAGATATTTTACTCTGATTCCGACTTCTTTTAAATAGTCGGTTAAATCTTCGGCCATTCTCTTGGTAAGCGTGGTGACAAGAACTTTGTTGCCGCCCTTCGTAACCTTGTTTATCTCCGAAATCAGATCGTCAATCTGTCCTTCGGTCGGGCGCACGAATATCTTTGGATCAAGCAGACCTGTAGGTCTTATAATCTGCTCGGTTCTTAACATTTCATGCTCTTCTTCGTACTTCGAAGGTGTCGCGGACACACATAAAAGCTGGTCGATTCTGTCTTCAAATTCGTCAAACGACAAAGGTCTGTTGTCAAGCGCCGAAGGAAGTCTGAAACCGAAATCCACGAGCGTGTTCTTTCTTGCTCTGTCGCCCGCATACATACCGCCGATCTGCGGTATCGAAATATGCGACTCGTCGATGATTAAAAGAAAATCGTCCTTAAAATAATCCATCAGACAGTGAGGCGGATCTCCTGGCTTTAATCCCGCGAGCACGGGAGCATAGTTTTCGATGCCCGAGCAGGTGCCTGTTTCTTTTAGCATCTCTAAATCGAATGTGGTTCGCTCAAGTATTCTCTGCGCTTCGACAAAACGGTCCTCGCTCTTAAAATATTCAACGCGGTCGCGCATTTCTTTTTCGAGTTTGTCACAGGCAATGTCTATTTTTTCTTTTGAAATAACATAGTGTGATGCGGGGAAGATTGCGACATACGAAAGCAGCGCTTTCTTTTTGCCGGTTACAGGATCAATCTCCGCTATCTCTTCAATTTCGTCTCCCCAGAAAGAAAGACGCACGACACCCTCGCCGCCTTCGGCTTTGGCTATCTCGAGCGTGTCTCCCCTTACCCTGAAAGATGAACGCGTAAGGTCCATATCGTTACGCTCATACTGCATATCAACGAGACGCGCGATTATTTCGTCGCGGTCAATCTGCATTCCGGGACGAAGCGACATTATCATGCTCTCGTAATCTTCGGGGCTGCCCAAACCGTATATACATGAAACGGAAGCCACGACAATAACATCCCTTCTTTCGGTAAGGGATGCGGTGGCAGAAAGTCTTAATTTGTCAATTTCTTCGTTAACCGACGAGTCCTTTTCGATGTAGGTGTCCGTCGAAGGAACATAAGCCTCAGGCTGGTAGTAATCGTAGTACGAAACAAAATACTCAACGGCGTTCTCAGGGAAAAACTCTTTCATCTCCGAATAAAGCTGGCCCGCAAGTGTTTTGTTGTGCGAAATAATCAGTGTGGGCTTGTTCAAAGCTTCGATGACGTTTGCCATCGTAAAAGTCTTGCCAGAGCCCGTAACTCCTAAAAGAGTCTGGCACTGATTGCCCTTTTTAAAGCCCTCCACCAGCTCTTTTATGGCCTGCGGCTGATCGCCCGTGGGTTTATATTCTGAATGAAGTTTGAAATCCATATATTTTATCCCTAAAATAGAACTGGTCTGTCACTAAGCTCGAAAAAACCTCGCTAAGTGTCATCCCATGGCACGCACTAGGCTCGACAGAACCTCGCCAAGTGCTCCGCACACGTCCCCAATTGGCTCATAATTAAAAATGATATGCCGAAGTTAAGCATATCATTTTTTTCAAAATATGTCTATATAATTCAGAACATTTGTTCGTATTTTGTCTCTTTTTATTTTATGTCTCCGGCATTAAGTTCGTTGTACTTTGCAATCATGTAATCAACGGTATTCTTTGTGCCATTGCCATAGCCCTGCCAGCATTCGTTTCTGACTTCTTCTCTGCCCTTGGCGAACTCATCGCTCTCGATGCAGGAGTCGATTAAGTTCTTGATATCCGAAAGATTGTCGGATGTAATCATCTTACCGAGTCTCGGAAGTGCGGACAGTGTCCAGATGTCTTCGTCGAGCCACCAGAGGTCGTAAGCCGATGTATCAAACTCTGTATCAGTGTAGATGACGGGCTTGTCGTAAACAAGCGCAAAGTCAAATACTACACCCGAGAAATCCGAGATAAGGATATCGGATCTTTTAAGAACTTCAAAGTTATCTCTGTCGCGGTTCCATTCAAGCTGCTCTGAATCGGGGAATTCTTTCATCAGCGAATCCATCAGTTCTTTTTCCGCGGTAAAGGATTGAGGATGAGGTCTGACGGTTACGTGATATCCTGTATCAAGCAATGCTTTTATGATCTCGCCTTTGAACTTGTTAAAGAGCGAAGTCTCGCCCCAGGTGGGTGCGATAAGAACTGTGCGTTCGTGCTTAAGAGTCTCGCCGCTTTCTTTAAGTCTTTTGACCATTTCATCCATGTAAGGAATACCGGTCATGTGCAGGTCTTTCGCAGGAAGGTTTCGCAGTGCCTCAAGTTTTCTTATCTGTCTTTCGTGGAAATCTCCGGCGATTAAAACCGCATCGTAGTAGTCTAAACCGAACATTCTGTAGAAATTGATTTCACCGGCTGCATGAGGAATGTGGATATAGTAATCCACTTCTCTCGAGCGCTTCCACTGGTAGACATCCAGTCCCGGAGTCGTCGCAAGAACAACCGAAGCGTTTAGGAAATTAAGCTTTGAAAAAGCTTTGTTTCCTTCGCCCAAATATCTCGCCTTCACATGATCCAGGCCACAGGAAAGACCCGGGTCGTCTGCGGAGGCTGTCAGATATTCAACATCAATTCCTCTGTCGTTGAATTCCCTGCAGATCGGCTCGAAGGTATTCCAGTACCTTTTATCATCCGCAAAGATAACGTAGGGAATTTTGTCGCTCTTTATTTCTTCTTTTTTGCCGCTTGTAAGTTTGAAGCGTATCTTTACCCAGGCCACCCTGATAATGTATCCGACTGCGCCGAATACACCGATAAGCACTGCAAAAAGCATGCTTCCCGTTCCGGGGTCTATGTAAAGCAGTAAATTATCAGTCGACATTCTTTCTTCCTATCTGTTGTCTTTAAGAATCTTCCAGTTGTTTTTATCTCTCATGTCTCCTTCAACGGAAAACCATATTCCGTCGATGAAAGTTGTTCCATTATTTGTAATTACGTCAGGATTGTGCGAACCGAGAATCTTCTGCGGTTCATGTTTCGCATCGTTGGTAATAGCCTTGCCCGTAAAAGGATTGACAGGGTTTTCCACGATTCCGTCAAGCGCATACACGGGAACATCGCCGTTTGTCATAAACTGCTCGTCGGTCGTAAATCCGTGGCTGTCAAAATCTTTTATCATAAGCAGAGGATAATAACTTTCGATATCCGTCTCGTCATCACCGCTGCCGTCAATATCAAACATATCGTTGTGGTAAACCCACTTTCCGTGGTCCGAAACAATTATGATTCTCGTATTGTCGTATACGCCCTGTTCTTTTAAGTAATCAAGCCATTCGCCGATTCGAAGCATCGCGCACATATTAACCTGATAGCTTCCGATCTGAACATCGTTTTCCATATCAAGCGTTACGCCGTCAACTGTGTATCTGTCCGCATGCTCTTTTTCATAGCCTTCGTTGTCGACATAGTATGCGACCTCGTACTCGGGCTCCTTGAAATAAATCGGCCAGTGCGTAAGCTCGTTGTCTATCATTAAGAAATTATCCGAAGCATCATCGCTTATCTCGGTCATATCAATAAGGTTGGTGATTGTCAGATAATCTTCCATAACCTCTTCGTTGATACCGGTGCATCTGTAAAGACCGTCTTTTACGATTGCAGTCGAATTCTTCATTTCACTTAAGAATCTCTCGTTTCCGATACTCTCGTTGTACGAACCGTGATTGTAAAGATGATTCTGAATTGCCAGCGGCGCAATCTTAGTAATCGAATAGCAGAAGAAGTTTCTGAAGTTTCTGTCGGAGACGTTCACCTTCTGTGCATTCCAGTAGTAACCCTTGGTGATAAACGTCTTCATGCCCGGATAATCGCTGTAAATCGAAAGGTCGGGAACCGTACTGTATCCTGCATAAGGAGGGTCGCAGACGGTAACATTGTAGCCCTGCTCATAAAATAAAGCGGGCATAACTTTTAAGGCCTCATCATGCTTGTCTCGTAAAAGTTCCGTATCCCTCTTGTTCATCTCTTCGGGCGTATATTCGTATCCGCCGAAAATCGCAGGTGCACCGTAGTTGGTACAGAGGCCGTGAGATATGGTGTTCGGATAATATGTGAAGCCGTCGTAAATTTCCTTTAATTCGGGCTTTTCGTTCACGAAGTAAGGAATGTATTCGTTCATTCCTCGATCGAGCATGAACACAATTACGTTTTTGCCACCGGTACTTAAGTTAAACGAAGGCTTTTCCGTATTGACTGATTCGATAACGGACTTAAGGCTCCTGATTTCTTTCTGGATTGCTCCGCAGTTAATCACGGACATTCCGAATATCGCAAGAGTGCCTGCAATCAAAAGCACTCTTAATTTCTTGCCGAGCAAAAGGGTTAAAGCCACGCCTGCTGCCACAACAAGCACGATAACCGCAAGGTTGATTAATATCAGTTTATGTGGTGCAGAGTACTCTTCGGTATACGCAAGCGCACTGTTTAAGATGACATTGTTCTTTCCAAAGAACATATAGTTAACGGTTGCCACAAAACAGAGCACGCACATCACAACGTTTAAAATGCTCTTTATTTTCTTGTCCAACAGACCATAAAAGACAGAGAACCACACTAAGAAAAGACCGATTGCAATGCATGCGGCACTTACGACAAACCAGAGCGGATTCAGGAAATGATAAATATCCACGAACTCCTGCGGCGAGGATTTTATAACCGCAGAAGGAATGAGAATACCGGTCAGAATTGTCATATAAATTCCGCCGAGTAAGAAAAGCTTTCCGTCGGTTTCTTTTATGTCTTTTTTCTTTAAAAGATTCTTCTTTGAAACAATCGAAATTACCAGAGGCACAAAGCAGATAAACGCAAGCAGCACAAGGATAAGTAAAAACGATTTGCTGCCCGTCTTCTTCATGACGAAAGGAAGAGATCCTAAAAGAATCACGCCCACTGCGGAAAATGCAATATTCAAAACCTTCTTTGCGGTCTGCGATTTGTAATATATCGTTTTAACCAGTGAGAAAAGGTTGTTTAAAGTCCAGTAGAAAACGAGTCCCGCGGGGGATTTGTATAAAAAGAAAAAGAAGAAAATCGCCATCGCATAAAGCTGGATTTTGTTCTTCAGAGGATATCCTTTCGTAAACACGATACAGGATATAAGGTTCAGTGATGTCATCACTATGGGTAAAAGATTAATTGAAAAAGCACCGAGAGTAATCAGGGCATCGGGAGCGCCGAGATTAGCTATCGGACCGAATGATACATTCTGAATTGCATCAAGATGGGATAAGAACTGATATGCGGCGATGAAAAAAGGTATCTCCAAAAGAAGAGAGACAGAACTTTTGAATACATCCGTAGGCTTGTATCCGTTCTGTCTGTAATATGTTTGCAGCATCATCATTCTTTCGTCGCCTTTGAAAGTCTTTCTGATGTGTGCAACACCTTTTCTTAATTTGTTTTCGATATTCCTTTCTTCTTCCTGAACCGCATCCGCTCTGTTGTATAAAGGAAGAACCAAAAGGTTCATTGAAAGGCTTAACGCAATGATCGAAAGACCGGGATTGTTAAGCCCTTTTTGTGCTACAGTAAAAACGTATTCGAAAAAAATCTGCAACGGTCTTATCATGACCGTGTAAATCACTTGAAAAACACTCATTTTTAGTTAATTTTATCCTTCAGGTAGTCCATTGCGTAATCCAACTGATTGTCGGTTTGATCCTCAAGATATTTTTCTGAATCAAATTTAACTTCTTCGTCGGGTTCAATACCGATTTTATGAATATTGTTGCCGTTGGGCGTATAGTATTTGCTTGTGGTAATCTTGATAGCCGAACCGTCGCCCAAAGGTAAAATGCTCTGGACAATACCTTTGCCGTATGTGGTGGTTCCGATAAGTGTACCTATACCGTAATCCTTGATGGCACCTGCCATGATTTCGGAAGCCGAAGCAGAACCGCCGTCAATTAAAACTACCATGGGAACGTCAATTTTTTTCTTGCCGTCGCATGAAAATTCATTGCGGTTGCCGTACTTGTCTTCTGTATAAACAATCAGTCCCTGAGGAAGAAGTTCGCGACAGATATCAACTACTACATCGAGGTTTCCGCCGGGGTTACCTCTTAAGTCGATAATAAGTCCGCTCATATTTGCGCTTCTTGCAGCATTGATGGCTTCTTCAAACTGACTTGTTGTAATCGCATCAAACTCGGTAATCTTTATGTACCAGATACCGTTTTCTTTTTCGCTGTACTCAACGGTAGGAGTATCAATTTTTCTTCTCTCAAGTGTAACGTCTTTCTTGCCGTCAGCACCTTCTATGGTAAGTGTAACAAATGTACCTTCCTCACCTCTGATGTATGATACAACTTCGTTTAAAGTCTTGCCGTACATTTCCATGCCGTCAACAGCCACGATGTAATCGCCGACATTTAATTCTCCGCTTTCCTTTGCGGAACCGCCTTCGATAAAGCTCTCAATCGTAGCATATCCGACTTCTGTATCCATTCTTAAGTATGCGCCGACACCTTCGTAATTGCCGTTCCAGCTGGCGGTCATATCCTTGTACTCTTCGGGTGAGTAATAAACAGTGTAAGGATCGCCCACGCCGTTCATGATACCGTAATAAAGACCGTTTTCAAGGTCTTCGTCATCAACATCCTCGTAATAATATGCTTTGATATATTTTTCGAGCTGGTCTATTTTGCTTAAAGTATCCGAATTTATAAAACTGCTCTGTGCGGTAAGTTTTTCGTACTTGTCTTTGTTTAATCCGATTGTCAGTCCGACGATTAATAAAACTATTAAAATAATCGATCCCGAACCGATAATAAGTCCTAAGAAAAATACAAGAATTGTTCTGATTACTGCCCAGACTCTGCCTTTCTTTTTAGGCTTTTCCTGAGCGTTTAAATTTGTGTTGTCCACAACCGGCCTCCAATGATAAAGGTTTTTCTTTCAATGATTCAATGATATTAAGGTTTAACTATATAATTCCAAGGCGATACGTATTCGCCGTTTAATCTTACGCTGAAATGGAGATGGTTACCTGTACTTCTGCCCGTAGAACCTACGAAAGCGATAACGTCTCCTCTCTTAACTTCCTGGCCTTCCGATACGTTGAGCTTGGAAGCATGCATATAAACCGTATACAGTCCGCCGCCGTGATCAATCATAACGTAGTTACCCATAGCACCGGTGTATGATGCGGAAACAACTTCTCCGTCATACGCTGCCAGAATGTTCGAACCTGCGGGTGCCGCAAGATCGACGCCGTTATGGAACAGATTAATCTTAAGCGTAGGATGAATTCTGTTACCGAAATCCGAAGAAACGTATTTGTATGCGGGACACGGCCAGCAGAATGCGCCGCCGTCGTAAACACGCATATTTTCAAGAGCTTTCTTTTCCTGGGCTACTATTCTTTCAAGTTCGGAAATCGTTGCGTTCTGCTCTGCAATTTCCGCCTCCAATTCTCTAAGGGCTCTTTCCTGGTCGCCTATCGCATTCTCAACAGACGCAATCTCAGCCTCTTTCTGGCTGATAAGTTCTTCTATCGCTGCCTGCTCGTCTTCTGCGGCTTCCTTGGTTGCCTGTAAGAGTGCTTCTTCTTCTTCAAGCTGTTCTTCGCAGATTGTTACATATTCAACGGTTTCCTGATATTCCTTAAACATTCTGTCGTCATATTTCGAGAGATCCTCAATATAATCCATCTGATTCAGGAAATCACCAAGACCTTTGGAATTTAAAAGAAGTTCAAGATAGAAACTGTCGCCCTGCTCGTAGATTGCCTTAACTCTCTTTTTCATGCACTCATACTGGTTGTCTTTAATAGCGATTGCTTCCTCGAGATCTTTTTTGGTTTCCTCGATCTGTTTTTCTTTTACGGCAATCTGACCTTTTAAGTCTGCGATTTTATCTTCTATGGCAACAACCTGGGCGTCAAGTTCGGAAACATACTGGGAAAGATCTGCCTTGCTGTTTTCGAGAGACTGTTTTATTTTTTCGACATTCGTTTTGCCTTTTGCAAGCTCATTCTTTTCGTTCCTTGCAGAACTGATTGCAGCCTCTTTTTCTTTTATGGACTGTTCGAGAGCGCTCTTTTCGGCGTTCTTTTTATCCTTTTCCTCGTCATCCTTTGAATCATCGCCTGTTTCAGTCGTTGTCTTATCGGATGAATCGGTAGGATTGGCAGAAACTGTAGCGGAAAACGGAGTCGAAAATAAAAGTCCCATTATCAAAACCGGAATAATAATTTTGATTACCAGTTTGTTAACTTTAATTCGACTCATAAAAACTCCGAAATTAAACTTTCAAATGTTTGCGAACCGTAAAGAAACTTCCGACAAAACCGATTCCCACACCAAGTACAAGCGAGAAAGGAATCAGATATGTGAATATTTCAAATGCGGGCATAAATGTCAGGAACGAAAGGAAAGCAAACTTATCCGTAATTAAATCTGTGACAATTTCGTACAGATAGTACAAAACTCCCATGGGAATTGCAGCACCGATAAGTCCCAAAATCATTCCTTCAAATACGAAGGGGGCACGCACGAAAAAGTCGGTGGCGCCTACATATTTCATAATCGTAATTTCTTCCTTACGAACGGAAATACCCATCGTAACCGTATTGCTGATAAGGAATATACTTACCGCAAAGAGGATAACTATAATTCCTATAAATACATAAACCAAAACCATATTGATACCCGAAAGCGTATCTGCGGTAAAGTCTGATTTGTTGATTTTTCTGACACCGTCGACACCTTCGAGATAATTTACAAGTTCACTCTGTTTGGAAACATCGCCGAGATAAATCTGGTAGTTTGCGCAGTTCTCAAGAGGGTTCTCAGTGAAGCCTTCAGCATATTCGCCGAGCTGAACCGAGAATTTTTCCCATGCTTCCTCAGCTGTAACGAGTTCGTATCTTGCAACCTCGGAACGACGTCCGATCATATCGCCGATTTCATCGATACGCTCATTGGTAATTCCTTCCTCAAAGAATACCGTAATGGAAACATTCTGCTCTGCGTTCTGAACTATATTCCAAACATTGAATGCTATAGCATAAAAGATACCGAATACGAAAAGACAGGCTGAAATGGTGGCTACCGTTACAAATGCGAACCATTTGTTTTTGAATATGCCAAGGATGCCCTGTTCGATGGTATAAAAGAAAGTTCTAATCTTCATCGAAATAACCTCCGTTCTCGGCATCGGAAACAATCATACCCTGTCTTATAGTAACTACTCTCTTCTTCATCTCATTAACGAGTTTTTCGTTGTGAGTAACTACTACAACAGTAGTGCCGTTTTCATTGATGGTCTCCAAAAGACGCATGATTTCCTGTGTGTTGTAAAGGTCCAGGTTACCTGTAGGCTCGTCAGCAAGAAGAAGCTTGGGCTGGTTAACCAAAGCTCTTGCTATAGCAACCCTCTGCTGCTCACCGCCGGCAAGCTGCTTGGGTTTAGCCTTATATTTTCCGGCAAGTCCTACGAGGGAAAGCATGCTCGGAACGTTGGTTCTGATTTCTCTTTCGGATTTCTGGGCGATTCTCTGTGCGAATGCGACATTCTCATACACGTTTCTGTCTTTTAGGAGCCTGAAGTCCTGAAAAACAACTCCGAGCGTTCTTCTGAACTTCGGAATTTTACCGTGCTTGATTGTCATAAGATTGAATCCGTTAACGAATATCGTACCGCTGTCTGCTTTAAGTTCTCTTAAAAGCAGCTTTATAAGTGTGGATTTACCCGCACCTGAAACTCCGACGATAAATACGAATTCGCCCTGCTTAACTTTCAGATTGATATTGGAAAGAGCGGGAACACCGTCGGAAAATGTTTTGCTTACATCGTCAAGATAGATGGCGTAATCGGCGATTTCATCCATGGCCGAATCGCGTCTTCTTCTCTTCTTCTCTGCCATTTAATTTAAACTCCTAAATTAATATTCAAGCGACTCCATGTACTTCATATACTTAACTACCATAAGGGCAATTCTGAATGTAATCGCATCTTCGAAAACTCTTAAGTCAAGACCTGTGGTTTTCTGGATCTTGTCAAGTCTGTAAACCAGAGTATTTCTGTGAATAAACAACTGTCTTGAAGTCTCGGAAACATTCAGGCTGTTTTCGAAAAACTTCTTGATGGTTGTGATTGTTTCTTCGTCAAATTCCTCGGGATTGACATTGTCGAAAATCTCTTTGATGAACATTTTGCAAAGAGGAATCGGCAACTGATAAATCAGTCTTCCGATACCGAGTTCGCCGTATGCGACAACGTTTCTGTCTTCAAAGAAAATACCGCCTACGTCAAGCGCCATCTTGGCTTCCTTGTATGAACGGGAAACATCCTTGATTTCGTTAACTACGGTACCGTAGGAAATACGGATATTCTTTGCGTTCTCTTTTGCAAGAAGCTTGTGAAGTCCGGCGATTGCAACATCGATTTCTTTCTGCGCATTATCGCCCTGAATTTCTTTTATGACAACAACGTTCTTTTCATCCACTGCACTGACAAAATCACGCTTCTCTGCGAGCATGGCTTCTTTTACGATTGAAAGAATATCCATGTCTTTGTTGCGTGTGTTATCAATTAAAATAACAACTCTTGATGCATCAAGAGGAATATGAAGTCTCTTTGCGTAGCCGTAAATATCCACGAGTAAGAGGTTGTCCAAAAGGAGGTTTTTGATAAAGTTGTCTTTATCGAATCTCTCTTTATATGCAACTGCAAGGCTCTGAATCTGGAATGCCGCCATCTTTCCTACAAGGTAGGAATTATCCCCGTTAGATGCGCAGATCACAATGTATTCAAGAGTCTGTTCGTCATAAATCTTAAAGAACTGACTGCCCTGAATCTCCTGGCTGTCTGCGGAAGATTTTACGAACTCTCTTACCTGTGACTGATAGTTAACAGACGAACTCATAGTACTTGCTATGGTTTTTCCTTCAGCGTCTGTCACGCACAAATCCACTCTGGATATACTCTTAATGCCTTCGATTGACTGTTGTAAAATTTGGTTCGATACCATATCTTTCTCTCCACCCCTATACAAAACTCACAATATGCCGTAACGGCAGTTATATATTTTTACATGCCTACTATCATAGTGTAATATATTTACCAAAAAATATCTACCTTTTTTATATATTTTGTCTGTCGAATCTTTGTTTTTTTTATAACAGACTCGTTCAAATATAGTAAAAATGCACAAAAGCCCGTATTTGAGCGGTCGAATGCACTTTGTATTTCCAGTTTGCAAAACTTACTTCCGCATTTAATCTTTTTGCAAGACTTACTTCAGATTATACTCTTCCCGAACGGTAA
>JAEEOJ010000061.1 GCA_016284175.1 Lachnospiraceae bacterium
ATTTCTTTCTCGATGAAGAGAACGTATTCTTTTGCTTCCTCAGGAAGATCTTCCCACTTTCTAACACCGGAAATATCACTTTTCCAGCCCTTGAATGTTTTGATAACGGGCTTTGCTTGCGTTAGCGCCATAGGGAAAGGGAAACGGTCTGTTTCTTTTCCGTCTACGATATATTTTGTACATACAGGGATTTCATCCATGTATGAAAGTACGTCAAGTTTGGTAAGTGCAATCTGTGTAGCGGCCTGAACTTCAACACCGTATTTTGTAGCAACGATATCGATGGGTCCAACCCTTCTTGGACGACCTGTCTTTGCACCGTATTCAAAGCCTGCTTTTCTTAATTCTTCAGCTTCGTCTCCGAACATTTCGCATACGAAAGGTCCTTCGCCTACACATGTTGAATAAGCTTTTACAACACCGATTACTTCATCAATCTTTGCAGCTGCATAACCC
Organism: Lachnospiraceae bacterium; assembly: GCA_016284175.1. Taxonomy (GTDB): domain Bacteria; phylum Bacillota; class Clostridia; order Lachnospirales; family Lachnospiraceae; genus UBA3766. The sequence continues at coordinate 457 of JAEEOJ010000061.1, forward strand.
GAACCGATGGGAGCGAATGCTGCGGTTGTATTTGAAGAAGTGGTGTAAGGATAGATACCGTAATCAAGATCACGAAGTGAGCCAAGCTGTGCTTCGAATAAAATCTGTTTGCCTTCTTTATGAGCATTCTTTAAGAAAAGACCTGTGTCAGCAACAAAAGGTTTGATTCTTTCACAGTAATCGGAAAGCCATTTTTCAAGGTCTTCCATCGTAAAAGGATCAGCTCCGTATACTTTTGTTAATGTGAGATTTTTCCACTCAAGAAGGTCTGCTAAATGAGACTTCAATTCTTCGGGATAGAAGAGTTCGCCTGCAAGAATTGTTTTCTTTTGATATTTGTCTGAATAGAAAGGTGCGATTCCCTGTTTGGTGGAACCGTATTTTTTGTCAGCAAGTCTCTGCTCTTCAAGCTCATCCAGCTCGCGATGCCAGGGGAGTAAAAGAGAAGCTCTGTCGCTGATTTTTAAGTTTTCGGGTGTGATTGAAACACCTTTCGAAGTAACGTCTTCGATTTCTTTTAAGAGGTTCTCCGGATCGAGAGCCACACCGTTTCCAAGAATATTCACTACACCGTCTCTGAATACTCCGGAGGGCAGAAGATGAAGTGCGAATTTTCCTTTGTCATTGATGACGGTATGACCTGCATTACCGCCGCCCTGAAAACGAACTACAACATCATAATCCTCGGTCAGAAGGTCAACCATTCGGCCTTTACCTTCATCGCCCCAGTTGATACCGACAATTGCGCAATTTGCCATATAAAAATCCTCCAAAAATTACATAAAAAAGAGACAATGGGTCCTTAATGTTTTACACATTAAAGACGCCATTGCCTTTTCACCCGTCAAATATACTCTTTTTTCGCCCGTTTGTCAATTATTTCAAAAGAAAAAAGTTCACGCGTGAACATGAACTTTTTTCATATTAAGGAAGATTTTTATATGATGTTCGCCAAGGATTATTTTCCGCTGTCGCCATAGTTGGAGAGGGCTCTTGCGGAAGGATCGTTGACGTTGCATCCTTTCCAGGATTTGTTGGGCATCCAGAAGTCTACTATCATCTCAGCCTGGCCGGGATAGTATTTCTCAAAGATTTCCCTGTAAAGAAGCGATTCCTTGGTAAAAGGTCTCGCATGTGTATACGCCTGACTTAAAGCTTTAAACTCTTCGTCGGTATACATTTTCTCTGCATATTCCTTTAAGTAGTCAACCATTGAATGGCCTACGGCATCGGAGAATGCAGCTTTCTCTCTGTAGAGAATATCGTGAGGAAGATAATCGCCTTCAAAAGCGTGACGAAGGAGATATTTTCCTTTGTTGTATTTGTTTAATTTAAGTTCGGGATCGATTGACATTACATATTCCGCAAAATCAAGATCGCCGAAGGGAACTCTGGCTTCGAGAGAGTTTACACTGATACATCTGTCGGCACGAAGCACGTCGTACATGTGAAGCTCTCTGACACGCTTTTTGGATTCTTCCTGGAACTCATAAGCGTTGGGAGCAAAGTCCGTATATTTGTAACCGAAAAGTTCATCGGAGATTTCACCTGTCAAAAGCACACGAATATCTGTCTGTTCGTGAATTGCCTTGCAGAGAAGATACATACCCATGCTCGCACGAATAGTGGTGATATCGAATGTTCCTAAAAGATGTATTACATCTTCAAGTGAATTGAGGACATCTGCGGGAGTCATGTAAACTTCCGTATGGTCGCTTCCGATATAGTCGGCAACTTCTTTCGCATATTTTAAATCGATAGCATCTTCGGTCATACCGATTGCAAAAGTTCTTATCGGCTTGTCGCTTTTCTTCTGTGCGATGGCGCATACAAGAGATGAGTCCAGACCGCCTGATAAAAGAAATCCGACCTTGGCATCAGCGATAAGTCTTTTTTCAACACCTGCGATAAGCTTTTCACGAATGTTTGTACAGATAACATCGAGTGAATCACTGTGCACTTCCTTAACTTCCGTCATATCACGATACTGAATGAATTCACCGTTCTTGTAGTAATGTCCGGGAGGGAAGGGCATAATCTTATCGCATATTCCGACGAGGTTCTTTGCTTCGGAAGCAAAAAGAATAACGCCGTTTTTATCATATCCGTAATGAAGCGGACGGATTCCGATAGGATCTCTGGCCGCGATATATTCATTTGTTTCTTTGTCGTATAAAATAAGGGCAAATTCGGCATCAAGCATTTTAAACATTTCCGTGCCGTATTCCTTGTATAAAGGCAGAAGGATTTCGCAGTCCGAATCACTTTTGAATGTATAGCCCTTTTTGACAAGCTCTTTTCTTAAAGCTTCAAATCCGTATATTTCACCGTTGCAGACAACGTAATTTCCGTCTAATTCAAAAGGCTGCATTCCGGCTTCAGTCAGACCCATGATGGAAAGACGCTGAAATCCGAGCAGACCGCTTCCCGTATCTATTATTTTCATTGCATCGGGACCTCTCGATACGGTTTTATCCAGTCCCTTCTTTAGTACATCCTCATCTGCGCTCACGTCGCAGTAACCCATAATTGAACACATTTTTTTAATCTTCCTTTAAAGTATTTTTAGGTGTCCGGCCCCCGCAGGAGCCGGACACCGATAAGTATTAAATATTTTTATTCAACGTCCTGAAGTGCATCGAAACCTTCTTCACCGGTACGAACCTTTACAACGTTTTCAACGTCATATACAAAGATCTTGCCATCGCCGATATGTCCGGTATAAAGGACTTTCTTAGCTGTTTCGATTACGTCTCTTACAGGAACTGCACTGACTACGATATCAACCTGAATCTTAGGCAGTAAGTTTGCTTCGATCTGTACACCTCTGTAGTACTCCGGTTTGCCTTTCTGTACGCCGCATCCTAAAACATGGGATACTGTCATACCGGTAATACCGAGTTTCATCATTGCAGTCTTTAATGTTTCGAACTTTGCTTCCTTGCAGATGATTTCTACCTTTGTATACTTGTGACCGTCGCCTGTGAAAGCAGGCATCTTCTTTACTTCTACAGCTTCTGCAACGGGAACTTCGCCGGTTACTACAACAGGTTCAACCGCACCTTCCTCGATGTATTCGGGCTGCATTGCAAATCCTGCATATGCCGAAGGAAGACCGTGTTCTGTAGAATCAAGACCTGTTAATTCTTCTTCTCTTGATACTCTAAGACCAATGATGGCTTTGATAATAAAGAATGCGATTGTGATTGTAACTGCTGTCCAGCCTGCAACGGTTACAAAACCGAGTAACTGAATTCCTAAAAGCTTAAATCCGCCGCCGTAGAACAAACCTGCCATCTGAACGCCGTTTGCATCAGCGATTGAATAACCGGGAGCTGAAGGAGTAGCAAACAAACCTACAGCGATTGTTCCCCAGATACCGTTCATACAGTGAACTGCTACTGCACCTACGGGATCGTCTATTCTTAATACATAATCAAGGAACCATACACCAAATACTACGAGTAAACCTGATACTGCACCGATGCAGATAGCACCTGTTACATCTGTTACGTCGCAGGGAGCAGTGATGGCTACAAGACCTGCAAGTGATGCGTTAAGACACATTGAAACATCGGGCTTTTTATATTTGATCCATGTAAAGATCATACATACAACTGTTGCAACAGCGGGAGCTACGGTTGTTGTAAGGAAAATAGATCCTAACTGAGGAAGGCTTGTTGCAGCCGCACCGTTGAAACCGTACCAGCCAAACCAGAGGATGAATACACCCAAAGCGCCGATTGCGATGTTGTGTCCGGGGAAAGCGTTAACTTTAACGATTTTACCCTTTTCGTCTTTTGTGAATTTACCGATACGTGCACCGAGGATTTTCGCACCGATTAAAGCGGAGATACCACCAACCATGTGAATTGCGGTTGAACCTGCAAAATCATGGAAGCCGAGCCCTGCGAGCCAGCCGCCACCCCAAATCCAGTGAGCCTCGATGGGGTAAATCAAAGCTGAAATAACAGCCGAATAAATACAGTATGATAAGAATTTGGTTCTTTCAGCCATTGCTCCGGAAACGATGGTTGCTGTGGTTGCACAGAACACAAGGTTGAAGACAAAGGATGAAAAATCAAAATTATCATATGATGTAAAGAGGTCAAATCCGGGCTTGCCGATAAATCCGACCAAATCCTCGCCCATCAGAAGACTGAAACCGATTGCTATAAATACTACGGTACCGATACAGAAATCCATCAGGTTTTTCATGATGATATTTCCTGTATTCTTTGCCCTCGTAAAACCTGCCTCTACCATTGCGAATCCTGCCTGCATCCAGAACACGAGAGCAGCACCGATAAGGAACCAAACTGAGAACACTTCGTTTGAAACTGCTTCTTTCACTGTCATTAATAAAGTCTCATCCATATTATTCATCTCCTTTGTAGTGATTTAACGAAGCAACCCCCCAATAAGTGTTCGTTAATTTTTATACTCCGAATAATAAATCCGCATATGACGGGAACGGCCAGTATTCTTTGGATGTAAGTGTTTCAGCTTCATCACAAAGGGCTCTTAATTCCGCCATCTTAGGAAGAATCTTATCGCGAATCATTCCGGATTCTTCGATAATGTCGCCTGCATTTGAAAGTGCAGCGATTTCATCCTTAAGTTCATCTGTCTTTGTATAAGCTGCATCTGTAATAGCAGATAATTTCTTAACAAGAGTAAGTTCGTATGAATCAGGAATGGAAGAACCGATGCTCTGCTTTAATGCAACTCTCTGAGCAAGGTCTCCGACATATTTGTCGATTGCGGGAGCAATCTGTGTCTTTGACATAACAACCATTGTATTAGCTTCGATTGTTACGCTCTTGCAGTAGTTCTCAAGCATGATTTCGCATCTTGATTCAAGTTCTGCCTTGGAGAATACTCCGTGCTTTGTAAGCATAGTTACGTTCTTCTCATCAAGAAGGTGAGGCATACAGTCGGGTGTAGTCTTGTAGTTTGAAAGACCTCTTACTTCTGTAGCTTCTTTTACCCAGGCATCGTCATAACCGTTGCCGTTAAAGATAATTCTTTTATGAGCTTTAATAGTTTCTTTGATAAGAGCATGAAGATCATTTTCAAAATCTGATGATGCTTCAAGTTTGTCTGCGAAAATCTGAAGTGATTCTGCAACAGCTGAGTTAAGCATGATGTTTGCACATGCGATACTGTTGGAAGAACCGAGGCTTCTGAATTCGAATTTATTGCCTGTAAATGCGAAAGGTGATGTACGGTTTCTATCCGTTGTATCCTTGCTGATAGGAGGAAGGATATCTACACCGAGCTGCATTTTCTGCTTAATCACATCTGTGTAAGGCTTGTCATTTTCGATGGCATCGAGTACTGCGTTGAGTTCGTCGCCAAGGAACATTGAGATGATTGCGGGAGGTGCCTCGTTAGCGCCTAATCTGTGGTCGTTACCTGCGGTAGCAACTGCAAGTCTTAAAAGATCCTGATAATCATCAACTGCCTTAATTACTGCACAAAGGAATAAAAGGAACTGTGCATTTTCATAAGGTGTAGCACCGGGTGACAAAAGATTCTGTCCGAGGTTTGTGGACATTGACCAGTTGTTGTGCTTACCTGAACCGTTAACGCCTGCGAAAGGTTTCTCATGAAGGAGGCATACGAGACCGTGCTTAAGAGCAGTCTTTTGCATGATTTCCATTGTTAACTGGTTGTGGTCTGTAGCGATATTTGTTGTCTCGTAGATAGGAGCAAGTTCATGCTGTGCGGGAGCAACTTCGTTATGTTCTGTCTTTGCGAAGATACCGAGTTTCCAGAGTTCTTCGTTAAGATCTTCCATGTATGCCGCAACTCTGGGTTTGATAACACCGAAGTAATGGTCATCCATTTCCTGACCCTTGGGGGATTTGGAACCGAAGAGTGTTCTGCCGGTCATCTTAAGGTCGAGACGTTTGTCGTACATTTCTTTTGTTACAAGGAAGTATTCCTGCTCGGGACCAACCGATGTACGTACGTTTTTAACCTGATCGTTACCGAATAATTTAAGAATTCTCAAGCACTGCTTATTCAAAGCTTCCATGGAACGAAGAAGAGGAGTCTTCTTATCAAGTGCATGTCCGCTGTAAGAACAGAATGCTGTGGGAATACATAATGTTTTACCTTTGATAAATGCGTAGGATGAAGGATCCCAGGCTGTGTAACCTCTTGCTTCGAAGGTTGCACGAAGACCGCCTGAAGGGAAAGAAGATGCATCGGGTTCGCCCTTTATCAGTTCTTTTCCGGAGAATTCCATCAGCACGCCGCCGTCGGGAGCGGGAGAGATGAAGCTGTCATGCTTTTCAGCTGTAACGCCTGTCATAGGCTGGAACCAGTGAGTATAATGTGTAGCTCCTTTTGCAACAGCCCATTCCTTCATAGCCTGAGCAACTACGTCTGCAACGCTCGGATCAAGAGGAGTGTCCTCGTCGATTGTTTTCTTTAATGATGCAAAAACCTTTGCCGGAAGTACGGCTTTCATAGTTCTCTCGTCAAATACGAGACTTCCGAAAATATCATTAATCTGTGCCATATTTATGTTCCTCCGTTTTATTATTTTTGTTTTATATTTTTAATATTTTTAATACTTTTTATTAGAAATTTTTTATTATACGGTAAAAGAAAAGACGCCTTAAATGTTTTTAAACACTTAAGACGTCTTTGCCTTTTATAATGGGTATATTATTTTTTATTTATCGATTAGCAAACACCCTGTGCAATCATTGCATTAACTACTTTCTTGAAGCCTGCGATGTTAGCACCTGCTACGTAGTTGCCTTCCATGCCGTATTCCTTAGCAGCATCATCGATGTTGTGGTAAATACCAACCATGATACCTTTAAGCTTGGAATCAACTTCTTCGAAGCTCCATGAAAGTCTTTCGGAGTTCTGGCTCATTTCAAGAGCTGATGTAGCAACACCACCTGCGTTAGCAGCCTTGCCGCCTACGAAAGGAACGTTGTTTGCCTGGAAGTACTGAGTAGCTTCGATTGTTGTAGGCATGTTAGCACCTTCTGCAACATACTGAACACCGTTAGCTACGAGCATCTTAGCATCTTCGATATCGAGCTCGTTCTGTGTAGCACAAGGAAGAGCGATATCAACTTTGTACTGCCATACACCATGCTCGCCGTTCTTCTTCTCAAAGTACTGAGCTGAAGACTTAGCTGCTGCATATTCTGTAAGACGTGCTCTCTTAACTTCCTTAACCTCTTTAAGAAGTTCAACATCGATTCCTTCGGGATCATAAATCCAGCCTGTGGAATCTGAAACTGTAACAACTTTTGCGCCTAACTGCTGAGCCTTCTGGCAAGCGTAGATTGCAACGTTACCTGAACCGGAGATTGCTACAACCTTACCTTCCATCTTATCTCCATGGCATTTAACCATTTCTTCTGTAAGATAAAGAAGTCCGTATCCTGTAGCTTCTGTTCTTGCAAGTGAACCACCGTATGTAAGTCCCTTACCTGTAAGAACGCCTTCGTATAAGCCTTTGATTCTCTTGTACTGACCGAACATGAAACCGATTTCTCTTGCGCCTGTTCCGATGTCACCAGCGGGAACGTCTTCGTCAGCACCGATGTATTTGTTAAGCTCTGTCATAAAGCTCTGACAGAAAGCCATAATTTCGCGATCTGATTTACCCTTAGGATCGAAGTCTGAACCACCTTTACCACCACCGATGGGAAGTGTTGTAAGAGAGTTCTTAAAGATCTGCTCGAAACCAAGGAATTTGATGATACCTAAGTTTACTGAAGGATGAAGTCTTAAACCTCCCTTGTAAGGTCCGATTGCGTTGTTAAACTGTACACGGAAACCTCTGTTAACCTGAACCTGTCCGTTGTCATCTACCCAGGGAACTCTGAACATGATCTGACGATCGGGCTCTGTGATTCTCTCTAAGATGGCAAGCTTACGATACTTTTCTTCATCCTGCTCGATAACGGGACGGAGTGAATCGAGAACTTCTGTTACAGCCTGGATAAATTCGGGCTGATCAGCGTCTCTTTTTTTGATCTTCTCAAGTACCTCATCAACATACGACATAATAAAAAATCCTCCTTAAAATTCTTGTGCATAAAAGAAAAAGAGCCTTTAATGGATAAAGTAATACCACTTCCATTAAAGACGCCATTGCCTTTATCACATAATTTAATTGACTATTTTTTGGAAAGGACTGTAAGTCGCTTTCGCTTCATGCATTGAATACTACATCAGCAATTTTTGTTTGTCAACACTTTTTTTGTAAAAAATATTTTCGAAAAATTCAGGTCCGAATTCTTAGAATATGAATGTAGTGGTGTAAAGAGCCAGTACAAGTCCGGCCATGATAATGATAATACCAATGACAGGAATTGCTTTCTGGGGACCTGTGAGCTGATTGACGGGTGTGTTTCTGATTGCAGGATTGGCAAGCATTAAAACAATACCGAGCACAATGCATAATGTTGCAATAATACATAAAACAGACTGGAACCCGACGGTACAGTCAATCATTAAATACTGATCGGTATAACTTTTATAAAAGCCTTCGTAGGTTTTTGCATCTACGCCGTCGCCAAAAGATCTCGATACAGATGTATCAACTGAGCGCACTTTTCCTTTAATTACAATAGGAGTATTTTTGAATCTGAAACTTTTTGAAGCTCTTACAAAATATACAGCATTGTTCTCGTTGTCGGTTGCTGCATAATAATATTCTTTTCCTGTGGGAATAAAACCGTAGGAGTTTGTTACATTTCCGATATACGAAATATCATCTATTTCAATCTGAACATACTCGCCTTTATTTAAAATTCTTTCTGCATCTTTTAGGGGGATGATTCCTGTGTAGTGGATAATATTAAGAAACGCATTTATGACATACGCCAGAAGACCGCCGCCGATTAGAATAACAGATAATATTGTTGAAACTATTTTTTTCTTTTCCATATTTCTTCCCCTTAAAAAACAAAAAGCATTTTTGATGCGTTTGAAAAATTTTCCCCTTTTACAGAAAAACAAACTCACAAAAATGTCTCTTTTATAATACAGTCTTTGAAAAAATATCTCAATGCTTTTTAAGAAATTTTTTATTTCCCCGACATATCGTGCGAATGCTTGACACTGTACCGAATAAATCAATATACTCAAATTGTATGAGGTGGTTATTTTATTGAAAGTGAATACTGATGAAGAAAACTGATAATACAAAAAAATCAATAATTTTATTTATCGGATTGACGGTTCTTATAATTATTTTAATTGCATTGATTATCGTTAATTATTTTATCCTTCCGCCGAAAATTTCGGATAATGCAAAAAAGTATAAGTATCACGGTTATAATTTTTTACAGCTTAAATCCATCACTGATGATGAGGATAAGGTGATAATAGAATTCGGTTCATTGAATTTCAATTTTAATTATATCTTCAACAGAAATAAAATCGAATCTTCAGGTAACGATTTTGAATTTATCAGATGGATTGGAAATTTTGACCCGTATTCCAATACAGAATCTTTTCCGGATTATTACATAATTTCAACACTGACATCCAATTATCTGGTTATATCCAAAACTCCGGAAATGAAAACAGAAGATTTATATTCTTTTAAGTATTATATTCAATATCAGGATACCATAATATCATTGTCGTTCTTCGAAAAATATGAAAATGCAAAAATTTATATGAGCAAAGAGTATTATAGAAAAAACAATGAAATTGAAAAAACCAGGTACAAAAGTCAGTCATATAACAGTTATGATAAAGAATGGAATTCTTTGGAAAAATCTACTATTTATAATGGCGAAACGATAATTGTCAATTAAAAATTTTTTTCATAAAAAAATAAAAATTTTTTCTTGACAAGAAAATATTTGAGGGTGTATAGTACTCGCAAATGAGCAAAGGTGTTCGTTTAAACACACAGTGTTTGAATGAGCGCCTTTTTCTTTTTGTTACAAAAATGAAAGGAAGATTTTTGTTATGAGATTAGAAGGCGAAGTCAGAATTCCTTCGGGTTGTGCTATTGCGGCCGTTATATCAAAAGAAGGAAACAGAATGTCCGGACAGAAAATATATGAGTGCATGAAACCCATGCACGATCGTTCCAACGGTCTCGGCGGCGGTTTTGCAGGCTATGGAATCTATCCGGAATATAAAGATTTTTATGCATTTCATATGTTCTTCGATGACAGAAATACAAGAAAGTCATGCGAGGAATTTCTTAAGGAAAGATTTGAAATCGTCAAATCGGAGATCATTCCCACAAGAAAAATTCCGGCTATTACAAACGAACCGGATATATGGAGATATTTTGTCGCTCCGCTTAAATCCCAGATGGAAAAAATGCAGGTCGACGAAAAAGAATTTGTCGCAAGAAGCGTAATGAAAATCAACACCGAAATGAAAGGTGCTTACGTTTTTTCGAGCGGCAAAAACATGGGTGCGTTCAAGGCAGTCGGCTTCCCCGAGGACGTCGGAGTATTCTACAGACTTGAAGAGTACGAGGGATATTCATGGACCGCACACGGCAGATATCCTACCAACACTCCCGGCTGGTGGGGCGGCGCACATCCTTTCACACTGCTTGATTATTCAATAGTTCATAACGGCGAAATTTCTTCCTATGATGCGAACAGAAGATTTATTGAAATGTTCGGATATAAATGTAACCTTCAGACCGATACTGAAGTAATCACATACATTATGGATTATCTTATAAGAGTTAAAGGTCTTACTTTAAATGAAGCTGCAAGCGTTATTGCAGCGCCTTTCTGGAGCACTATTGAAGGTAAGGAAAACATCGAAGAAAAAGAAAAACTTACATTCTTAAGAACAGTATTTCCTTCGCTCCTTGTAACAGGTCCGTTCTCGATTGTATTTGGATTTAACGGCGGCCTCATGGCTCTTAACGACAGACTTAAATTAAGATCCATGGTTATCGGCGAAAAGGACGATAAGGTTTATATCGCCAGTGAAGAAGCAGCCATCAGATCCATGGAACCCGATGCAGAAAACATCTGGGCACCCGCAGGCGGCGAACCTGTAATCATCAAAGTAAAGGAGGGTGCATACTAATGAGTATCAGATATGTATATCCTGAATTCGAAGTGGTACGAAACGAAAACCGATGCATCACCTGCAGGGTTTGCGAAAGACAGTGTGCCAACGAAGTTCATTCATATAATGAAGACAAAAAAGTAATGATAAGCGACGAAACAAAATGCGTCAATTGTCAGAGATGTGTATCGCTTTGTCCGACCAGAGCATTAAAGATTGTAAAGAGCGACTGCACTTTAAGAGAAAACGCCAACTGGCAGAACGATACCATAAAAGAAATATACAAACAGGCAGGAAGCGGTGGTGTACTTCTTTCATCAATGGGTAATCCCAAGCCCCTTCCCGTTTACTGGGACAAGATTTTAATCAATGCTTCCCAGGTTACAAACCCTCCTATCGATCCCTTAAGAGAGCCGATGGAAACAAGAGTATTCTTAGGCAAGAAAAACCATGAGATTGAGCGTGACGAGAACGGGAATCTTAAATGTGAATTATCTCCCCAGCTTGAACTTGCAATGCCTGTAATGTTCTCGGCTATGAGCTACGGTTCCATAAGCTACAACGCACATGCATCACTTGCAAGAGCAGCCACAGAGCTTGGAATTCTTTACAACACAGGTGAAGGCGGACTTCACGAAGATTTCTATGTATACGGTCCTAACACTATAGTTCAGGTTGCATCAGGCAGATTCGGTGTACACGAGGATTATCTTGAAGCAGGCGCAGCTATAGAAATCAAGATGGGCCAGGGTGCAAAACCCGGTATCGGCGGACATTTACCCGGTGCAAAAATCGTCGGTGATGTATCAAGAACACGTATGATTCCCGAGGGAAGCGATGCGATTTCGCCCGCGCCTCATCATGACATTTATTCGATTGAAGATTTAAGACAGCTTGTCTTTTCACTTAAAGAAGCTACTGATTATAAGAAACCCGTTATCGTAAAAGTAGCAGCGGTTCACAATATCGCAGCAATCGCAAGCGGTATCGCACGAAGCGGTGCTGATATCATTGCAATCGACGGTTTCAGAGGCGGTACCGGAGCAGCTCCCACCAGGATCAGAGATAATGTTGGTATTCCTATTGAACTTGCACTTGCAAGCGTTGATCAGAGACTTCGTGATGAAGGTATAAGAAACAATGTTTCACTGGTTGTAGGCGGTTCAATCAGAAGCGCTTCGGACGTAATCAAGGCTATCGCACTCGGTGCAGATGCATGTTACGTTGCAACCGCAGCTTTACTTGCACTCGGCTGTCACTTATGCCGTACATGTCAGAGCGGTAAGTGTAACTGGGGTATCGCAACACAGCGTCCCGACCTTGTAAAGAGACTTAATCCGGATATCGGAAGCGAGAGACTTGTAAACCTTATGACCGCATGGCGTCATGAAATCATGGAACTTATGGGCGGTATGGGTATCAACTCTATCGAAGCACTTAAGGGCAACCGTCTGATGCTTCGCGGAGTAGGTCTTAACGAAAAAGAACTTGAAATCTTAGGCATTTCACATGCAGGAGAATAATAATGAAAAGAGTATATGTTAACGAAGAATGGTGTCTCGGATGTCACCTTTGCGAATATAACTGTGCATTTGCCAATTCGGGCTTAAGCGACATGGCGGAAGCACTCAAAGGAAAACAGATTTATCCCAGAATCCATGTCGAAGGCGATGAAAAAATTTCATACGGCGTATCCTGTCGTCACTGCGAAGATCCTATGTGCGTTAAGAGCTGTATAGCAGGCGCAATCAGCAAAGTGGACGGCGTGGTACAGATCGACAGAAGCAAATGTGTCGGATGCCTTACATGCGTTCTGGTATGTCCTTACGGAGCACTTGCACCTTCGGAAGAAGGCACAATGCAGAAATGCGAACTCTGTCTCAAGAATTCCTGCGGAGAGCCCGCATGCGTAACAGGATGTCCAAACAAGGCCATAGTATATGAGGAAAGAGACTAAGATTATGAGCAATTATTGTATTATCGGAAACGGTACCGCTGCAGTAGGCTGTATCGAAGGAATAAGAAGCGTTGACCAGGAAGGTCAAATCACTGTAATATCCAAAGAAAACCATAAAGTTTACTCAAGACCGCTGATTTCCTACCTTCTCGAAGGAAAGACCGATGTCGAGAGAATGAAATACAGAAAAGATGACTTTTATGAGAGTGAAAAGTGTGTATTTTTACCCGGAACCTCGGCAGTAAAAATCGACACAGAAGGCAAAACAGTCGAAACCGACAAAGGAGAAAAAATTCCTTTTGACAAGGTTTGCGTGGCAACCGGTTCATCACCTTTCGTGCCTCCTTTTGAAGGACTCGATCAGGTTGAAAAGAAGTTTTCTTTTATGACTTTAGACGATGCGCTTTCATTAAAGGATGCGCTCACACCCGACTCAAAGGTACTTATAATCGGTGCAGGTCTTATCGGTCTTAAATGTGCCGAGGGAATCAAGGACCTCGTAAAAGAAATCACAGTCTGCGATCTTGCAGACAGAATTTTATCAAGTATTCTCGATGGCGAATGCGCAGCCATAATGCAGAAACACCTCGAAGAAAACGGAATCAGGTTTATGCTTTCCGATTCGGCCACAAAGTTTGAGAAAAACAAAGCTTTTATGAAGAGCGGAGCAGAGGTTGATTTTGATGTACTTGTGCTTGCAATCGGTGTAAGAGCAAACATTTCGCTCATAAAAGATATCGAAGGCGAAGTTAACCGCGGTATCGTAGTTAACACAAAGATGGAAACATCCGTAAAAGATATTTATGCCGTAGGCGACTGTGCAGAAGGTTATGATTCATCCATCGGAGGGAACAGAGTTCTTGCTATTTTACCCAATGCTTACATGCAGGGCTTTACCGCAGGCGTAAACATGGCAGGCGGAGACAAGGAATTTACCAATGCCATTCCGATGAACTCAATCGGTTTCTACGGACTTCATATTATGACCGCAGGAAACTACGACGGCGAGTGCTTTGAAGAGAAGCGCGACGGCGTTTTGAAGAGATTTTTCGTAAAAGACAACAAGCTTATAGGATATATGTTAATCGGCGAAACAGACAGAGCCGGAATATACACATCCATGATCAGAGAGCAGGTTCCTCTTGATACCGTGGATTTTGAACTTCTTAAAAAAGTTGCCACGACTTTTGCCTTTTCAAGTGAAAATCGTAGAAAAAAGTTTGGAGGTGTGGTATAAAAATGATGATTGATGCTAAAGAACTGGGTTATAAAGATATAAACGAGAAACTTCGCGAAGCAGGCAGTGAATGTGAAATTGAAGGGTGCCTTGGCCAGCGTTTTATAGCTGCCGGAATGTCAGATAAAAATATCAGCATTAAAGGTGTTCCGGGCAATGCTCTCGGTGCATATTTAAACGGTGCAACCATTGATGTTTTTGCCAATGCGCAGGATGCGGTAGGCGATACCATGAACGCAGGTAAAATAGTTGTTCACGGTAATATCGGTGATGCTGCGGGATATGCAATGAGAGGCGGAAAAATCTTTGTTGAAGGCGATGCGGGATATCGTGCCGGCATACATATGAAGGCATACAAGGAAAAGGTTCCCGTAATGGTAATCGGCGGATGCGCAGGAAGTTTCTTGGGTGAATACCAGGCGGGCGGAATCATTACCGTTCTCGGTCTTGACGCAGAAGAAAAGAACAAAAAAATCGTCGGATTCTTCCCCTGCACAGGAATGCATGGCGGAAAGATGTATTTAAGATCCGACTGTGCAGATGTTCAGTTCCCGGGACAGGTCATCGTAAGCCACGCTAACGGAAAAGACCTTGAGGAATTAAAACCGATACTTGAAGAATACTGCAAAGAGTTCGACCTTGACGCAGAAGAAATTCTTAATGCCGAATTTACCGTTCTTACACCCGACAGCAAAAATCCCTATAAACAGATGTATGTAGCCAACTAATAATACGGGGCACAATCTCTCTGCCCCGTAAAACAATATATGTTTTGAAAGGACGAGGGGTATGAGATATTCAAAAGAAGAAGTAATGCAGTTTGTAGAAGAGGAAGACGTAAAATTCATACGTCTTGCTTTTTGTGATGTTTTCGGCAAACAGAAAAACATTTCGATTA
The DNA here is from genome assembly GCA_016284175.1 of Lachnospiraceae bacterium. Taxonomy (GTDB): domain Bacteria; phylum Bacillota; class Clostridia; order Lachnospirales; family Lachnospiraceae; genus UBA3766. The sequence goes on from JAEEOJ010000061.1 coordinate 15,592, forward strand.
TGCCGAAAGAACTTTCAAGAGCATTTAAATACGGAATTGCTTTTGACGGTTCCGCTATAATAGGTTTCGGAGATGAAACACATTCGGATCTTTTAATTCATCCCGATCCCGAAACACTTGCTTTTCTCCCCTGGAGACCCGAGCACGGCAAAGTTGTCCGTATGTATTCAACCATTACATATCCGGACGGCAGACCTTTTGAATGCGACTCAAGAACTCTTCTTAAAAACGCTATAAATGAAGCCGAAAAAGAAGGGCTTACTTTCTATTTCGGTGCAGAACAGGAATTTTATCTTTTCAATCTTGACGAAAACGGAAATCCTACCAAAGAACCTTACGACCATGCAGGATATATGGATATCGCTCCCGATGAAAAAGGCGAGAACATCCGTCGTGAAGTGTGCTTAACTCTCGAACAGATGGGCATTCGTCCCGAAAGTTCACATCACGAAGAAGGTCCCGGACAGAACGAAATCGACTTTCGTTATTCCGATGCCATGACTGCGGCTGATAATGCAATGACATTCCAGACCGTTGTAAAGACCGTGGCAGGCAGAAACGGTATCGTGGCAGATTTCGGAGCAAAGCCCTTAAAAGGCAAACCCGGCAACGGATTTCATATCAATATTTCCGTAAAACCCAACGACAACGAAGAAAATATGAAGAATCTTTTAGCAGGTATTCTTGATAAAGCGGTTGAAATGACTGCATTCTTAAATCCTACCGAAAGTTCATATGACAGATTCGGAGAAAACAAAGCTCCGGGTTATGTTTCGTGGTCCAAAGAAAACCGTTCACAGCTTGTAAGAATCCCTGCAGCAGTAGGAGAATATAAAAGAATCGAACTTCGTTCTCCCGATCCTACGGCAAATCCTTACATTGCATTTGCGCTTATTATTTATGCGGGCCTTCACGGAATCAAAAACAAACCCGAACTTCCCGAAGAGTCCAACATTAACTTATACAAGGCAGATGAGGAAACTTTAAAGAAGTACGAAAAGCTTCCTTCAAGTCTCGAAGCAGCCAAGAAGATCGCTTCTGAAAGTGATTTTATACGAAATCATATTCCTTCCGAGATACTGAATATTTATCTCAAATAAACCCGCTAAAAGGGCATTATTTTGATGCCGTATCTTAAAGGAAGGAGGAGATGCAATGAGCCTTGAAGAGCGTGATTACAGCGTACTCGTGGTATCTGCCGCAGAAAAATTTAATACTGTGATATCGGAATTGCTCTCCGACTCGGGATATAGGCAGATTAAGTATGAATCTTCCGTAACAAGCGCCCAGAGGGCATTCGCCGAAAGATTTTATGATTTTGTTATTATCAACTCACCGCTCCCCGATGATGTGGGAACGAGATTTGCGATAGATCTTTGTACATCGGGAAGTACTGTCGCACTCATAGTTGTGCGTGCCGAAAACTTCGAAGAGATAAACGAAAAGGTTTCAAGACACGGAGTTTTTGCAATACCCAAACCGATGAGCCGTCCTGTAGTGGAAATGGCACTTAAGTGGATGGCGTCATCGAGAGAGAGACTTAGAAAAACGGAGAAGAAGACTCTTTCCATTGAAGAGAAGATGGAAGAAATCCGTATCGTTAACCGTGCAAAATGGCTTTTAATCAATGAACTTAAAATGGATGAGCCGGGCGCACACCGTTACATCGAAAAACAGGCGATGGACCGCTGCGTCACACGCCGCGAAGTAGCAGAAGAAATTATCAGAACATACTCATAAAACAGTCGGAATTTTATTCGGCTGTTTTTTGTTTTGTAAATACATTATTTGCGATATATATGATAAAATAAAAAAGATGGATACTGATCTTTTATTTTATGATGAATACGAACAATTTTATAAGATGACCGGAAAATCAAAAGCATTTGAAAACTTTTGCAGGGATGCCTTCGGAGAGGATTTTTCCCAGGACGGTTTCAGTGATATAAATCAGATAAACAGAATCCTTGATTTTATTCCTAAAAGAAAAGATGTTCACATCCTCGATATCGGCTGCGGTAACGGAAAAATGCTTGGGTATCTGCAGGAAAAAAGCGGTGCATATATACATGGTTTTGACTATTCCGAAAATGCAATAAATGTTGCAAAAGAGACGTTTAAAACAAATGCAGAATTCAGGCAGGGATTAATCGGAGAAATCGAATATGAAATAGAAAAATTTGATTTGATAACTTCAATGGATTCGATGTATTTTGCGCCAGATATGAAAGAGTTTGTGAAGCAGATAATGAAATGGCTTAAGAAGGGCGGAGTTCTGTTTGTGGGCTATCAGGAAGGCGATGTAATGCCCAAGACAGACAATGTTAAAACGACAGTTCTTGCGCAGGCTTTTGACGAACTTGAGATACAGTATGATGTGGAAGATATAACCCGCGAAACTTACGACCTGCTTAAAAAGAAAAGAGAAGTTGCATTGCGGTATGAGAAGGATTTCGAAGAAGAAGGCAACAAAGACTGGTTTGAACTTTTGATGATTCAGACAGACTGTGTAACGCAGCCTTTTGAGAAATTTACCGAAGAAATGGCAAGATATATTTTTACGGTCAGGAAATAATAAACGGAGGGTATATGAAAAGAGAACTTGGTATAGCACGTTGCGGACTTGCATGCTGTCTTTGCTCGGAAAACGTTGAATGCAAGGGATGTAAGAAAGACGGTTTTCTGGAACTGTCATGGTGTAAAGACGCTGAATTTTGTGAAGTCAGAAAATGCGGAATAGAGAAGAATGTAAGCGGTTGTTTTGAATGCAGTCCCGCTGAGTGCAGAAAAGGATTGTTTGCCGAGAAAATAAAACCGCGTGCATTTTCTGAATTTGCAAAAAGATACGGAGTTGAAGAGCTTTTGGACTGTCTTGAACGTAACGAAAAGGCAGGAATCGTTTATCACCGTGAAGGAATAATGGGTGATTACGATGAGTTTGATGATATCGAAAAATTAATTGATTTTATCAGAACAGGAAAAGATAAAAAATGATTATTTTGATAGAGAGTGTAATATTGTGTGTGGCTTTTACGATAATGGTTTTTATAATGTCGAGAAAGCCAATCAAAACACTTTATAATTATCCGCCGAAAATTCAGGAAAGAGTGAAATCTCTGGATGAATATAAGGACAGTATACCCACCCAAAAGAATAAGATAGCGGCAAAACTTATCGCCAGCGTTTTATTCGTTGTAATTCTAAGTCTGATATTAAGATTTATAAATGGGTATACGACATTTTTGACGGCTTTTGGATATGGATTCCTTCTTTGGACGATAGTAAATCTTTGGGATGTGATTGTGCTTGATATTATCTGGTTCTGCCATGATCCGCAATTTGTTTTTAAGGGTACGGAGGATATGGTAAAGGATTACCATGATTACTGGTTCCATATCAAGGGATTCTTTATCGGAGAGGTTTTGGCATTAATTGTTTGTGCACTGTCCGGACTGGTTGTGCATTTTATATTTTAAGGGAGGAGTTAATGATATGAGAGTAATGTTTAATCGAATAACCTATGGGACATCTGTTATTGAGGTAATACAATTTATTCGTTTTGATAATAATTGCCTTGGCTTGGTTATGCCGGATGCAATACGTTTGGAAAAAAAGAATTATGATACCTATGAATCCACAACGAAGATAGAGGAAGCTGATTACAACCGTTGGTGTGAACAACTGCTTAGAACAGGTTATTTGGACCTGACACGAACAGAATTAGAATTTAAGGCTACTCACGCAACATGATACTTACATTATTCTTTACATTTATAAAGATTGGTCTGTTCACTTTCGGCGGCGGATATGCAATGATTCCGATTATTGAAAACATATGCGTGGATCGAAAAAAGTGGATTACACATGAAGAGATGATGGATGTTACGGTGATTGCTGAATCCACACCCGGTCCGATAGCAATCAACTGCGCCACATATGTAGGATACAAGCAAAAAGGCATATGGGGAGCCATAGCAGCCACGCTCGGAGTTGTCCTACCGTCTTTTATAATTATTTATTTAATTTCATTATTTTTGAATAATCTGCTGGAGATTACCTGGATTGCAAATGCATTTAAAGGCATCAGAATAGCAGTAGGAATACTGATTCTTGATGCGGGCATCAGAATGTTCGTAAAAATGAAAAAGAAAGCAATCCCCTGCATTATTTTAATCTGCGCTTTTGCTGCAATGATGTTAATAAATGTTTTTGCATGGAATTTCTCTTCGGTTCTGCTTATTCTGATTGCTGCCCTAATCAGCCTTGTTATCTATTTGATTCAGGGTTCGCCATCTGAGAAAGGTGGTGAATAAATGATTTATCTTGAGTTGTTTATCGGGTTTTTGATTGTCGGATTATTCTCGTTTGGCGGAGCTTACGCGGCAATTCCGCTTATAAGAGATATAGTTCTTTTATTCGGCTGGATTGATGAAGATATTTTGACCAATATGATTGCCGTGAGCGAGAGCACACCGGGACCTATAATGGTTAATCTTGCAACATATGTCGGTTGCAGCCAGGCGGGGATTTTAGGAGGAATAATAGCGACATTTGCTGTCATATTGCCTGCATTTTTTATCATTCTGCTGATAACCGTTGTTTTAAAGAAAATGCTTGAAAACAAGTATGTTAAGGCAGTTCTGAACGGGCTTAAACCATGCATTATCGGTATTATTATTTCAACCGGCTGTTACATGATTTTTAAAAACAGTATCACGCCTGTGTTTCAGACGTCCGCAGATTGGATGGCACCGGTTATTGCTATAATTCTTGCTGCACTGTTTTATGGTTTCAAAGGAGTGTTTAAGAAAAAAATGTCTCCGATAGTACTGATTGCGATATCGGCTGTTTTAGGCGCAATTGTGTATGGAATTTAGAAAAAATCCTGAAATTCGGAAAACAGAGTATTCGGTTTACTGCTTAGATTTAAATATGGTATAATGCAAAAGATTGCGAAGAAAGCAATTTTTAATGAATGATATTTATAGGGGAAGATTATGAAACTTACTGATATTTACAAATCAAAAAAGACAGTTCTTTCGTTCGAGATTTTTCCACCCAAAAAAGATGACGAACTTGAAAATATTGATCCCACACTGGAGATTTTATCCGACTTAAAGCCGGATTATATTTCAGTTACTTTTGGTGCGGGCGGACATGCCAACAATTCAAAGACCATTGCTCTGGCAAAGAGAATAAAAGAAGTGTATCATACCGAGCCCGTAGTGCATCTTACAGGGCTTTGCTATGACAAAGAAGAGATAGATTTGTTTGCAAAAGAAATTCAGAATGCGGGTGTTGAAAACATTCTTGCATTAAGAGGTGACATTAATCCCAAAGTTCCTGCAAAAAATGATTTTCCTCATGCCTCGGACTTAATTGCTTATCTTAAGGATTCATATGATTTCTGTATCGCAGGTGCATGCTATCCCGAGATTCATCCTGAATCCAGGGACAGAGTGGAAGAGATGAAAAACCTTAAGAAAAAGGTTGATGCGGGCGCAGAAGTTCTTTTATCACAGCTTTTCTTCTCCAATAAAACCTTTTATGAGTTCACGGAAATCTGCCGTATAGCAGGCATGGATGTTCCCATCACTCCGGGTATTATGCCAGCGCTTAATGCAGCACAGATTAACAGAATGGTTACGATGTGCGGTGCTACACTCCCTCACAGTTTCCAGAAGATAATCGAAAGATTTGGCAACAACAAGGATGCTTTGTTTGATGCAGGTATGTCATATGCACTCAGCCAGATAATCGACCTTCTTGCCAATGATGTTGACGGCATTCACCTTTACACAATGAACAATCCCGTTGTCGCAAAGAAGATTTGCGAAGGCGTAAAGAATATAGTAAACGCGTAATAAATGGATAATAAAGAGATTTTCAACAGAATATTTCCGACGGCATGCAGATACATGAGAGTTGACCCTGTAAAGGTTGACATGGAGTTTAACGACAAAGCATTTACAACCTTCGAAACACTTATTGATAACGTCCGTTTTAAGGGACAGCATGAATATGTTAGCGTAGAGGATTTGTTAAATGTGGATAAGGAACTGACATCAAAATCCGAGGATTTGACCTTTTATCTTGAAGGGTGCAGCGAGGCGGTTATATTTGCCACGACTCTCGGAGTAAATGTAGATGCATATTCAAAGAAACTCCAGGCAAATGATATGAGCACGGCGGTTATTTATGATGCACTTGCTTCCGCACTCCTTGAGTTTTATACCGATGAATATGAGGACGGTTTAAATCTCGGAGCACATACATTCAGATTTGCGCCCGGTTACGGCGATATTCCCATTGAACTTAATTACATCATAATAGATGCGTTTTCGATATCAAAGAAAATAGGCATCTACAAGGCATCCAACAATATGATGCTGCCGCAGAAATCGATGATAACCTTTTGCGGAATGGGTAAGGAAGTTGCACCGACCTGCACACACTGTGTGAGACTAAAAAACTGCTCGCTTAGAAAAGAAAATCTGCGATGCTACAATTCGTAGAGAGGATTATAAATGCTAAAAGATTTACTTGGTAAAAAAACACTGTTCTTTGACGGTGGCATGGGCACACAGCTTCAGGCCAACGGTCTTTCTGTTGGCGCAATCCCCGAAGAACTCAATATAGACAAGCCTGAGCTTATTGTGATGATTCATGAGAATTATCTTAAGGCAGGCGCGGATTTTATCACAACCAATACCTTCGGTGCAAACGCTCATAAAATGAGCCGTGCGAAATATCCGAATACCGAAATGATAAAAGCTGCGGTTAAAAATGCGGATACAGCAAGAAAGAATCTCGGAAGAGAAAAAGACTCATATATTGCGCTTGATATAGGACCGATAGGTGAACTCCTTGCTCCGATAGGAACACTTTCTTTTGACGATGCTTATGAGCTTTTTAAAGAGCAGATTGTCTGCGTTAAAGATGATATCGATCTTGTTATTTTCGAAACCTTCGGAGATTTGTATGAATTAAAGGCAGGCGTGCTAGCAGCCAAAGAAAACTGCGACAAGCCTGTATTTGTTTCAGTATCGTTTGACAAGAGCGGACGTACCTTAACCGGTACCAATCCCGAGACATATATAAACGTAATGGAAGGCCTTAAAGTTGATGCTATAGGCGTTAACTGTTCTTTAGGACCCAAGGAACTTGAGCCCGTTATCCTGACGTTACTTGAAAAATCACACCTTCCCGTGCTCATCCAGCCCAATGCCGGACTTCCCACATTAAGGGACGGCAAGACTGTATTTGAACTCACCCCAGAATCTTTTATTGAGGCACTTTCAAATGTCATGAATGAAGGCATCGCTGTTATCGGCGGATGCTGCGGAACAACTCCTGATTTTATCAGACTTGAAAAGGAAAACTTCCCCGTAGACGTTAAGCAGAGAGAAGTTCCCTTAAGAACGGCCGTATCAAGCTCTACTATGACCGTATATCTTGACGAAGACGTAAAGGTCTGCGGTGAGAGATTAAATCCTACGGGCAAGAAAAAACTCCAGGCAGCACTTCGTGAAGAGAATTACGATATGCTCATTTCCGAAGCAATAGCACAGGAAGATGCGGGAGCAAAGGTACTTGACGTAAACGTGGGACTTCCCGGAATAGACGAAGCTGCGGTAATGCGAAAAGTCATTCCCATGCTTCAGGAAGTGGTATCGATTCCCCTTCAGATTGACTCATCAAACCCTGCGGCAATCGAAGCCGCATGCAGAATATATAACGGCAAACCGCTTATCAATTCCGTTAACGGCAAAGATGCGGTAATGGAAGCTGTATTTCCCGTAGCAAAAAAATACGGCGGCGCAATAATCGGACTTGCACTCTCTGAAGAAGTACCCAAGCTCTGCGAAGAGAGAGTTGCGATTGCAAAGAAGATTATTGCAAAAGCAAAAGAATACGGTATTCCCGAAAAAGACCTGCTTATCGACTGCCTGACACTTACCGTTTCGGCACAGCAGGCAGAGGCAGCAGAGACCTTAAAGGCATTAAAGGTAGTAAGCGATATGGGCCTTTCGTCTACACTCGGAGTATCCAATATTTCATTCGGACTGCCCAACAGACCGCTTATTAACAGAACATTCTTAACACTTGCAATGCACAGCGGTCTTAAGATGCCAATCATCAATCCTTTGGACAGATCGCTTATGGACTGCATTGATGCGTTCAACGTTATCATGAACGTGGATGCAGGCTGTGAAAAATATATTAAGAATCAGGAAAACGTTGTAATAGAGACCGTTACAGTTCAGAAAACGGCAGCAGGAGATGCAAACGGTGCCACGGCAGCAGGCGGTAAAAAAGACGTCGGTTTCTGCATCATAAAAGGCCTTAAGGATGAGATAACCGCAGTTACCGTGGAAGAACTTGAAAAGACCGATCCGATGGTTTTAATCAACGAAACAATTATTCCCGCACTTAACAAAGTCGGCCGTGATTACGATTCGGGCAAGATATTCCTTCCCCAGCTTATTCAGGCAGCGGAGACAGCAAAGGTAGCTTTTGCCGAAGTACAGAAGCACTTCACGGTAAGCAGCGAGAAAAAAGGTCCCGTTATCCTTTGTACCGTTGAAGGAGATATCCACGATATCGGCAAGAATATCGTCAAGGTTGTGTGTGAAAGCTACGGCTATGAAATAATAGACCTAGGCAAAGATATCCCCGTAGACAGCGTTGTAGACGCTTACAAGGAGTATAAACCCAAGGCAATAGGCTTAAGCGCTCTTATGACCACTACGGTTGAAAATATGAAGCGTACAATAGCTGCTCTTCGCGCGAATGACTGCGACGTACCCATCATGGTAGGCGGAGCGGTTCTTACCGAAGAAATCGCCAAAGAAATCGATGCGGATTACTACACTGAAGATGCTATGTCGCTTGTAAATTTATTTAAGGAACTCGGAGTATAAAATGAAAATCAAACAGTTTTTATTACCGGTATGTCTTTTCGCAATGTTTGCGATATACACAATCACCGTAAAATTCGTAGA
>JAEEOJ010000062.1 GCA_016284175.1 Lachnospiraceae bacterium
GTCCTTCTCCGGAGCAAATCATTTCATCATTGATAAAAAGACCAACCACAAAATGCTTGTCATGATCGGGACCTGTCTCTTCGATTACTTTATATTCAAGAGACATATTGTCCTTGGACTGAACATAAATCTGCATACGGCTCTTTGAATCTACAAAGAGCTGGTTTTCTGAGATGTCGTTTAAAAGGAATTTTTCGATATAATCCTTGGCAGCCATATATCCGAATTCAAGATAAACAGCGCCGATAATTGCTTCGAAAACATCAGAAAGAATGGAATTTCTGTTTCTTCCGCCGCTTGCATCCTCGCCTTTTCCTAAAAGAATAAATTCGGAAAGATTCATTCTTTTGGCAGTAAAAGCTAAAGAAGGCTCGCAAACAAGAGAAGCACGAAGCTTCGAGAGTTCGCCTTCAGGCATATCGGGATGATGTTTGAAAAGAAAATCCGAAGATACTATTTCAAGAACGGCATCGCCTAAGAATTCAAGTCTTTCATAATCTTCCCATTTATTTACTTTTAATTCGTTGACAAATGACGAATGAGAAATAGCGCTTTTAAGATTTGCAGTATCAGCAAACTTAAGCCCTATAAGATCCTGTAATTTATCAAGCTTTTCGTCTATATTCATTACTTGCGTTCCATTACCTTTTCAATCAATAATACAGCTTCGCCGACATTGGAAATTGTTTCCACGTCTTCGCCGTCAAGTGAAATATCAAGGGCATCTTCAACGCCTATAATAATCTGGTAAACATCCAGTGAATCAGCGCAGAGATCGCCTATAAAGGTAGTTTCTTCTGTTATTTCCTTAGGGTCTACATTTAAGATTTCTACAATCTTATCCCTTAAAACATCAAATATCATCTTCCTTAATTAATCCTCCTGGATCTGAGTGATGGCAAAACTTTCACTCATTAGTTCGAGCATACCGCTCTGTTTAAATCTGATGCACTGATTAAGCGCATTCTTTATTTCTTTGGCTTTTGAATTACCGTGACCTTTTACAACCAGGCCTTTTAAACCTAAAAGAGGCGCTCCGCCGTACTCAGACGAAGAAAAGCTCTTAACCGTACCTCTTAATGCAGGTTTAACAAGTGCTCCGCCGAGCTTGCTTCTGGCATTTGAAAGCATGGATTCTTTAATCTTGGCAATAAGCGTATTGGAAAGGCCTTCATATAATTTGAGAATTACGTTTCCTACAAAAGCATCGCAGACTATAACGTCCACATTGCCTTCGGGAATTTCTCTAGCTTCAACGCTTCCGATAAAATTAATATCGGGACAACCTTTTAAAAGAGGGAATGTATCTTTTACGAGCGCGTTTCCTTTCTCTTCTTCGGCTCCGATATTTACAATACCGACTCTGGGATTTTCAATTCCCATCATTTTATTCATATATATACTGCCCATTTTTGCAAACTGTAAAAGATTGATGGGCTTGGAATCAACATTAGCACCGCAGTCAATAAGGAGTGAAAATCCCTTTGCTGTAGGAATAAGCGGAGCAAGAGGCGGTCTGTCCACGCCTTTGATTCTTCCGACTATAACCTGACCGCCGACTAATACGGCGCCGGTACTTCCGCATGATACAAAAGCATCCGCTTCTTTATTCTTAACCATCTGCATTCCTATTACTATGGAAGAATTCTTTTTCTTTCTGATCGCAGCAACAGGAGCTTCTGACATTGCAATAATCTCTGTGGCATTAACAATTTTAAGGCGCTCTTTATCAAACTCGAGACCTTCGAGTTCTTTATTAATGAGTTCTTCAACGCCAACAAGAAATACTATTAAGTTTTGATTTTCTTTAATCGCGTTAATCGCACCTTTGACCACTTCCTTAGGGGCATTGTCACCGCCGTGAGCATCAAGCGCAACCTTAACAAAATCACTCATTTTTGTACCTCAAAAATATAGCTAATGTCCATAAAAATACAACTATAAATATACATAAAATCACGTGAAAAATCAATAAATTCTTTAATATAAACTTTTTTGTTGACAAAGTTATTTTCAAACTGTATACTCTTTAACGTACGAATAAAAAAGATACAGGGAATTGGAGGTGTAAAGATATGTCTATTTGTCCTAAGAACAAATCATCCAAAAGCCATAGAGATAAAAGAAGAGCAAACTGGAAGATGGGAGCAACAACATTAGTTAAATGTTCCAAGTGCGGCGCATTGACCGTACCTCACAGAGTATGTAAAGCTTGCGGATGCTACAACAAGAAAGAGATTATTAAGTTAGACGAAGAATAAATCACTTTCGATTTTAAGATAATAAACCTTCCATTAAGGAAGGTTTTTTTATTGCTCTTCTCTTCTAAACAAAAAAGGCGCCGGAATTAAATCCGACGCCTGCTTCTTTTATGATCTTTAATTAAACGCTGGCCTGGCAAACTGTAATTGCAATAACACCAACGATATCCTGCCATGAACATCCTCTTGAAAGGTCGTTAACAGGCTTTGCGATACCCTGAAGGATAGGTCCGTAAGCATCAGCCTTGGCAAGTCTCTGAACAATCTTGTAGGAAATGTTACCTGCATCAAGGTTAGGGAAGATAAGAACGTTAGCCTTACCTGCAACGTCTGAATTGGGAGCTTTTGACTTTGCAACCGAAGGAACGATTGCAGCATCAAGCTGGAATTCACCGTCAACAACGAGGTCGGGATACTGCTCTTTTGCGATTCTTGTGGCTTCAACCATCTTATCAACCAAAGGATGCTTTGCAGAACCAACTGTAGAATGTGAAAGCATTGCACATACAGCCTTCTCTCCTACCAGGCTTTCGAAGCTCTCTGCTGATGACTGAGCGATTGCAGCGAGTTCTTCGGGATTAGGATCCTGAACAAGACCTGAATCTGCGAAGATGAATGTTCCGTTTGCGCCGTATTCACAGTTGGGAACGTCCATGATAAAGAATGCTGAAACAAGCTTGCAGCCTGCTTTTGTCTTAAGAATCTGAAGTGAAGGACGAAGTGTGTCTGCTGTTGAATGGCAAGCACCTGCAACAAGTCCGTCAGCATCTCCTGCCTTAAGAGCTACAATACCGAAAGTAATTGTATCGCTTAAAAGGATTTCTCTTGCCTGCTCGGGAGTCATACCCTTAGCTTTTCTGGTTTCGTAAAGAAGATTTACGTAAGTATCAAGTTTATCACAGTTAGCGGGATCAATAATCTGAGCCTTTGAGATATCAACGCCTGTAGCCTTTACATGAGCATCGATTTCATCCTTTGATCCAATAAGTACGATGTTTGCAATACCTTCATTGATTGCGCCTTCAGCAGCATAGTATGTTCTGTCATCCATTGTTTCGGGAAGAAGAATTGTCTTGCTCTGGAGTTTTGCTTTTTCTTTGATTCTGTCAACAAATGCCATTTTTATATTCTCCTTTAAATTAATTTACATTCGGAAATAGTCCGTGTCCTTTACAGACATTGTTATTATACATTCAAAGTTTTTCGCATTCAATATTAAGTTTTTAGTTCTTTAACAAAAATTGAAGGTTTTAAATTCCTTTTAATATCATCCACAAAGCAAACCCAGAGTTTTTCTTTAGCTCTTGTCATGGCCACATAAAAGAGTCGGCGCTCCTCTTCTGTTTCCTCTTTGCCAAAGGCTCTTTTATGAGGCATATTGCCTTCATTAACGTCAGGAATATAAACCTCGTCCCACTCTCTGCCTTTTGAAGCATGTATTGTACAGATTCTAAGTTTGTTTGTGCCGTCATCTTCTTTTTGTTCTGTGTTTTCTTTTGTTTCGTCTTTTATAAGATTGAAGTAATCGATGAAATCCTCTTTTTTTGTAAACTCTCTGGCAATAGCTTTAAGTTCCTCATATTCAGTCTCGTATTTAATACCTTTTTCAAAAAGGTACTTTTCATATCCGATAACTTTCATTATATAAATAAGAGCTTCAAACGAATCAAGTTTACATAATTCTTTTAGATTTCTTTCGAGTTTAAAGATATTAACTGCAAGATATTTCTTTCTTCTTGAACACTCAAATAAGTTTACATAACTATAGTAATCATCATTGTAACGCTCATTCAGTCTGCACTCATTAAGGAAGTTTCTTGATATATAACGATTCGGTTTATTGGCAATTTTCAAAAGATTGGCATATGTATTCTCTCCTGCGGCAATCTTAAAATATGTAAGAAAATCCTCTATCATTTCATTATTCTTAATTCTGATGAAAGTTTTTTCAGTTATATAAGGAACATTGTATTTCAAAAGACAGTACTGCAGGGAATCCTGTATATTATTTGTTCGTAAAAGAATTGCTACGCTTTTGCCTTTCAACAGGCTGTCTTTCGCTTCTTTTACGATCACCTCATACTCTTCTTTATAAGTATCGAAAGATTTAAGTTTAAACTCTCCGCTTTTTACATCTTTTACAGGTACGATTCTTTTATCAAAACGCAAGGAATTAAAAGAGATAAGGTTCATTCCGGCTTTTACGATGTTTTTCATACTTCTGTAATTGGTTTCAAGCTTTAAAACATCAGCATTAAATTCCTTCTTAAACTTAAGACAAATATCACTCGAAGAACCTCTGAACGCATAGATTGACTGATCTTCGTCTCCTACCGCAAATACGCCTTTACCTTCAAAGAGCTTTTTTACCATTTCATACTGTTTCAGATTTATATCCTGAAATTCGTCAATCAGGCAATAAGAATATTTATCCTGCCATTTCTTTAAGAAATCCGGATTTTCTTCAAACATTTTCTCAACCAAAAATACAAAATCGTCATAATCAATCATGTTTCTTGAATCGGTTTCCTCTTTATACAGTTCAAACATTTGCTTAAACTTATCAGGCTCGACACTTTTTGATATATAATCATTCAGATTAAGATCCAGATTTTTAACTTTTGATATTTCATCGAGGATTTCATTTAAATCAAGGCGCACAATATCAAGGTTCATATCCATCAGAACCATTTTTAAGATATTTAGTTTTTCTTTTAGGGAAATAATATAGAAATTTTCAGACTTAAAGTCTCTGATAATCGAATAAAACAGTGCGTGAAACGTGCAGAACGTAACTTTGGAATCTCCTGTATATTCTTTTTCGAACCTTGACTTCATCTGACCTGCCGCGGCTTTGGTGAATGTAATCACCAGGATTTTATCAAAAGGGATATTGTATGCTTTGTTTAAATATATAACCCTTTGAGTCAAAACCGCGGTTTTTCCGGAGCCGGGTCCCGCTGTAACCAAGAGGGACCCCGAACTCGCTTTAATAACACTTATTTGGTTTTCATCAAATGTCATTCGATAATTTGTCTATGGCCGCTTTAATTCTTTTAAGCGACTCCTCCTTTCCGAGAACCTCGAGGATCTCGGTCGCACCGCACGGAGTCATCTGTTTTCCGGAAAGAGCACATCTTACGGGCCAGAGAATCGTTCCGTTCTTAATCTCCTTCTTTGCGGCAAAATCAACGAGCAATGCATATAATTCGTCGTTGTTGTAACCTTTTTCATCGAGATTTTCAAGTACGGGCAGTATTTCTTTTAAAGCTTCAAGGGATGTTGCTTTATCGGATTTCATCTTTTTATGAACATACATTTCACTGTCGTATTCGGGAACAGCCTCAAAGAAATCGATATGGTCGGGAATATCAGGGAAAACTTCAATTCTTGTTTTAACCATTTCAGCAATTTTCTTAAAATCAAGATCCTTTGAGATAGTGTTTTTAATATAAGGAAGTGCTTTTTCATAAAAAGCATCGAAATCCATTGCTTTAATGTATTCGCCGTTCATCCATTTTAACTTGGTGTAGTCAAATACGGCGGGTGATTTGTTTATATGTCTGTAATCAAAAGCTTTTATGAGCTCGTCAAGAGACATAATCTCCTGATTGCCTTCCGGGCTCCATCCTAAAAGAGCCACAAAGTTAACAATCGCTTCTGATAAAAAGCCCTGCTCAATTAAATCTTCATATGAAGAATGACCACAGCGCTTTGAAAGCTTCTGATGGTTTTCGTCTGTAATCAAAGGACAATGAACGTAAACGGGAACTTCCCAGCCGAACGCTTCATATAGTCTGTTGTATTTAGGTGATGAAGAAAGATACTCATTACCTCTTACAACATGCGTAATGCCCATAAGATGGTCATCTACAACGTTTGCAAAGTTATATGTGGGGAAGCCGTCGGATTTGATAAGAATCATATCGTCAAGCTCTGCATTGTCCACACTTATATCTCCGTAAATCTCATCATGGAAAGTGGTTGTGCCAGTGTTAGGGTTATTCTGTCTGATAACATAGGGCTTTCCGGCCTTTAAATTTGCCTCAACCTCTTCCTTGGATAAAGATAAGCAGTGTTTGTCGTATACGTTAATTTCCTTGTCGCCTTCAACTCTCGTTAAAGTAGCAAGTCTTTCCTTATCGCAGAAGCAGTAATAAGCTTCTCCTTTTTCAATGAGTTTCTTGGCATATTCAAGGTAAATACCGCTCTTTTGTCTTTCAGACTGAACATAAGGTCCGAATCCTTTATCTTTGTCGGGACCTTCATCATGAATAAGGCCTGTTTTCTCAAGAGTTCTGTATATAATGTCTACCGCACCTTCAACATATCTTTCCTGATCGGTATCTTCTATTCTTAAAATAAAGTCTCCGCCTTCATGCTTTGTAATAAGGTAAGCATAAAGAGCTGTTCTTAAATTTCCGACATGCATTCTGCCTGTGGGCGAAGGAGCAAATCTTGTTCTGATCTTGGTCATTTTTGATTTAAATCCCTAAAATAAGGATTATTCCTTTCGTTATTTTAAAAAATCGAAATTTATTATACCATAAAATATACAAATAATTTAAAAATTTCAAAAATTATAATATAATTACACTTGTTTGAGTTAATTGTAATTCATTCACACATGATTTTATTCGTAGAATAATTATATATAAGGAGAAATCTATGATTAAATCAGACCAGCACATGCACTCCTCTTTTTCGGGAGACAGCAAAGCTCAAATTCCGGACATAATCAATTCGGCAATCGAAAAGAATCTTGACACCATATGTCTCACAGACCACTTTGATCCTCTTTTCCCTTGTTACAGAGCGGATGAGGACAATATCTTCGAACTTGATACTGTCAGATATAACGAAATGGCTGTGAAACTTCGAAATAATGAAGAAATCCAGTCAAAAATAAATGTCAGAGTAGGTGTCGAACTCGGTATATATCCTAAGGTTTATGATATGTGCAAGGAAATTGCAGCCGAATATCCATACGATTTTATCATACTTTCATCTCACACCGCAGGAGGAATGGATCCTTACTGGCCTGAATACTGGGAAGATAAAGATCCGATAGACGGAATAAAGATGTATTTCGAGGAAATCCTTCAAAACCTTCAGAATTACGATGATTTTGATGTGTACGGACACCTTGATTACTGCGTAAGATACACAAAAACAACTCCCAAGCAGAGAAGTCTTAAACTTTATAAAGAAATAATCCGTGAAATCTTCAGAATCATTGTAGATGAAGGTAAAGGTATAGAAATCAATTCAGGCGGATTAAGAAGAAAAGGCTTTGAACTCTTCAATCCCAGCACGGAAATCCTTACTTTTTATAAAGAATGCGGCGGAAAAATCATCACATTCGGAAGTGATGCTCATACACCCGAAGATGTTGCATACGGCATAAAAGAAGCAGGCGATATATTAAAAACTATCGGATTTGAGTATATTGCGGATTTCAAAGAAAGAAAGATAAATTTTACGAGGTTATAAATAAGAAAAGATTTGGAAGAAAACTTCCAAATCTTTTTAATTTTCAAAGTATTCAGCTTCTCGGATGAGTCTTGTCATACACATCTCTTAAATGATTCTGTGTATTGTTAAGATAAATCTGAGTGGTGGAAATATCGGAATGTCCGAGCATTTCCTGTACAGCCTTAAGCTCTGCACCGTTCTCTACAAGATGTGCAGCAAAAGAATGTCTCAATGTATGAGGTGTAATGTCGGCATCGATACCGGCCATCTTTGTATAACTCTTAATCAGTTTCCAGAATCCCTGTCTGGACATCTGTGAACCCGAGCAGTTTACAAAGAAATACTTGGATTCGTTATTCTCAAGAAGAACGTCTCTCGAATTTAAGATATATTCGGTCATTGCATTATGGGCCTTGGTTCCGAACGGAATAAGCCTTTCTTTTTTCAAATCACGAATCTTAATAAAATCCATGTTTAAGTTAATGTCCGAATTCTCAAGAGAAATAAGTTCGCTGACTCTGATACCTGTAGCATATAAAAGCTCAAGCATTGCCTTGTCCCTGATCTGCTTGGGTGTTTTACCCGAAGGCTGTTCAAGAAGAAGGGTTACTTCGTTCTTCGATAAAATGCTTGGCATTTTCTTTTCGATTTTAGGAGCCTTTAAATCTTTGGCTACATCATCTGCGCAAACCTGTGAATATTGTAAGAAAGCAAATAATGCTTTGACAGAAGCTACACTTCTGGAGATTGAGGCATTGGCAAAGTTTTCTTCAAACATGGAATCAATGTAAGCTTTGAGATCTTCATAAGTTACATCTTCCCATTTGTTGATGCCTCTATCTTTCAAATAGGAAACAACTTTAAGCAAATCCCTCTTATATGACATCTCAGTATTATTGGACGTTTTTTTCTTATTATGTATATAATCTATGAAGAGCTGAATCTGCTTTTCCATAATACCTTCCAAACCCCAAGTTAGTAAAAGCGGTCAACTAATTATGTTAATCGTTGACTGCATAAGTTATTATATTAAAAACAGGTCAAAAAAGCAATTAAAAAAATGTAATTTCTTTCGAAAAATTCCCTATTTTTAGGCACTTAAAAAAGGTGTTTCTATATCTTGAATAAGAAAATTGAATTATAACAATATATAGGAAAGTGGACAAATAAAGATATTTATGTTAATTAAATAACGCATTATTTTATTTATGAAAATCACTTATGTAAATCTAAAATTATTGACTGAAAAGGTCATCGTAAAAGAGCCAAAAAGGGACGGTTCCGTTTTGGCTTTTTTTACCATTTTAGAACCGTCCCTAGTTGTACATTTAATATTTTAGTTGATTTCGTCGAGATATTTTCTTACACTTACAAGTTTTACAACCAGACAGAAAATATCGATTGCCTGTGAAAGTTCATCGATAGGCGGATATGTTGGAGCAATACGAATGTTTGAATCAAACGGATCCTTCTTGTAAGGATATGTGGCTCCTGCTCCTGTCATTGTTACTCCGGCTTCTTTGCATCTGGCAATAATCTCTTTGGCGCATCCGTCAAGTGAATTGAATGAAACGAAGTAACCGCCGTGAGGATTGGTCCATGAACCGATTCCCAAACCGCCGAGTTCTTTTTCGAGTTTTTCATGAACCATCTCGAATTTCGGTCTTAAAATGTCGGCATGCTTCTTCATATGTTTTTTCATACCGTCGAAATTCTTGAAGTATCTTACATGTCTTAACTGATTAAGCTTGTCATGGCCGATGGTCTGAATTGTAATTACACTCTTAATAAAATCAAGGTTCTTCTTGGAAGTACCAAGTGCTGCTATACCGCTTCCCGGGAAAGTGATTTTAGAGGTTGAACAGAACTTGTAAACCATATCGTCATTACCGTTCTTGCAGCATTCAGCGTATATTTCAAGGATATTATCCTGATTATCGTCATATAAATGATGAATATTGTAAGCATTATCCCAGTAAATTCTGAAGTCTTCGGCTGCGGGCTTTAATGCAGCGAATCTCTTAACAACTTCATCTGAATAGGAAATACCTGTAGGATTTGCATATTTAGGTACGCACCAGATACCCTTTACAGCGGGATCATTATTTACATACTCTTCCACCATATCCATGTCAGGACCGTCTGACTTCATTGGAATATTAATCATTTCAATGCCAAACTGCTCTGTAATGGCAAAATGTCTGTCATATCCGGGTACGGGGCATAAGAATTTAACCTTATCAAGTTTACACCAGGGTGTTGAACCGCAGACTCCTAAAATCATTGAACGGCAAACTGTATCATACATGATATTAAGACTTGAGTTACCGAAAACAATTACATTGTCGGGTGAAATATTCATCATATCGCCCATAAGTTTTCTGGCTTCGGTAATACCTAATAGTTCGCCATAGTTTCTGCAGTCAATTCCGGCTTCGGATTTAAACTCAGACATAGGATTCAATGTATTGAAGAAATCCGCTTCCATATCGAGCTGTTCAGCCCCGGGAAGACCTCTGGCCATATTAAGTTTAAGGCCTTTGGCTTTCATTTCTTCGTACTCGTTAAGGAACTCATTTTTAAGTTCCATCAGTTCGTCTTTTGTAAGTAAAGAGTATTCTTTCATAAAATCTTAAGTTTCCTTTAGAAACTACTCCTTTTAACATTTAATCATTAACGTTTATTATTTTAATACTACAAGGACAAATCTTCAAGAAAAATAACAACTTTTTTGCACCAAAAAACCCCTTACTTTCGCAAGGGGTTTTAATTTTACTTAGCATAATCAATAACTCTAGTTTCTCTGATGACATTAACCTTAACCTGACCGGGATATTTAAGTTCATCCTCAATCTTTTTGGAAATGTCATGAGCAAGTAATACCATATCGTCATCTGTGATTTTATCAGGTATTACCATAACACGTATTTCTCGTCCTGCATGAATAGCAAAAGATTTTTCAACGCCGTCAAAATTGTTGGATAATTCTTCAAGTTCTGTAAGTCTTGTAGTATATGCACCTAATGTTTCTCTTCTTGCACCGGGTCTTGCTGCCGAAATAGCATCCGCAGCCTGAACAATACGTGCTATAAGAGATGTAGGTTCAACATCGCCGTGGTGTGATTCAACCGCATTTATAACAATTGCGGGCTCATGATATTTACGGCAAAGCTCGGTACCGAGTGTAACATGTGTACCTTCCTGGTCGTGATCGACCGCTTTTCCGACATCATGAAGAAGTCCTGCTCTTCTGGCCATCTTTGCATCCAGACCGATTTCTTCTGCAAGAAGACCTGCAATATGAGCAACTTCAATTGAATGCTTAAGTGCATTCTGACCGAAACTTGTACGGAAATGTAATTTACCGAGAATTTTAATGAGTTCGGGGTTAACTCCGTGAACACCTGCCTCAAGTGCAGCGTTCTCGCCTTCCTCTTTCATTATGTTCTCGACTTCTTTCTGTGCCTTTTCAACCGACTCTTCAATCTTTGCGGGATGAATTCTGCCGTCAAGAATGAGTTTTTCAAGAGCAATTCTTGCAACTTCTCTTCTTACAGCATCAAAGCCGGATAAAACAACAGCTTCGGGAGTATCGTCGATAATAAATTCAACGCCCGTCATCTGTTCAAGGGTTCTGATGTTTCGACCTTCACGTCCGATGATTCTTCCCTTCATATCATCATTGGGAAGGTTAACTACGGAAATTGCCACATCTGAAACATGATCTGCGGCACAACGCTGAATGGCGTTAACAACATACTCCTTGGCTTTCTGAGAACTCTCGTCCTTCACCTGGTTTTCCATTTCTTTAATCCGGACGGCTTTCTCGTGTTTCAAATCATCTTCAACAATTCTTAACAAATACTCTTTTGCTTCTTCAGAGGTATAACCTGAAATACGTTCAAGTTCTTTCAATCTTTGCTCGTTAAGTTTAGAAACGGATTCTTTTTCTTTAGCCAATTCTGCTTCTTTCGAAGAAATTGCTGCTTCTTTACGCTCGATCTGTTCGAGTTTCTTGTCTACGCTTTCTTCTTTCTGCTGAACTCTTCTTTCGCTTCTCTGAAGTTCAGCTCTGCGTTCCTTGTTTTCTTTTTCGATCTCATTTTTGTACTTTATTGATTCTTCCTTGATCTCAAGCAAACCTTCACGTTTCTTTGCTTCAGCTGTCTTTAATGCTTCATCAAGAATTTCACGAGCTTTTTCTTCGGCATTACCGATTTTGCTCTTGATATTGTTTCTATAAACAAAATATGTGATCAGGACGGAAACAAGCGCAACAAGAATGGCAACAATTAATATGGTTACAAGAAAAACAACCACACTAACTTCTCCAAACATTGATAGTCTTACCTCCTTATTAAATTATCATTGTACAGTATGTACAGGGCATAATAACCCCATATTTTAAATTACAACATTTATATCTTATATTGTTTAAAAAAATATGTCAAGAATTATTGTAAACCAAAATGCCTTTTGAACCACAAAATACTGTATTTTTAATCCTTCAAGGCACTATGAATTGAATCGTACGAAAACCCTTTGCCAAGCAGGTATCTTATCTGCTTCTGCTTTTCTTCAAAATCAGCATTTTCAAAATCGTAATGTCTCTTTTCCAAAAGCTTTATAATCAGTTCTTTTTCATCAGACAAACTGCCTTCTTCTGATAATTCTGCATATATTTTTTCTGCCAGATTCATATCTACTCTCTTAGAAGAAAGTGCAACCATAATGTCTCGTTTACTTTTCTTTGAACTCTTACCCTCAATAAAACCTCTGATAAAACGTTCATCATTAATAAGTCTTTCAAGTTTTAGCTTTTCAATTACAGAATCAATAATCTCTGAAGGATATAAATCTTCTCTGAGTTTATCTCTTATCATACCTTCCGTCATATCTCTTCCGGTTATTATTTTAAGACTTCTGTCCAAGGCTCTTTTAGGAAGAATCTCTAAAAAGATTTCTTCGTATACTTTTTCAGGCATTTCTCCGAGTTTAATGTCGTACTTTGAAATATCGCTTTTATATAAAGCAAAAGTTACACCTTCGGCTTCTATTTTCTTTTTATTGGATTTAAAATCAGTGATATTCTTTATTTCCATATCTCTATCCTTAAACAAAAAAGCCCGAAACCAAATTGATTTCGGGCTTTGAAGTTATAATAAACTATTTGTCTGTTTCAGAAGGAACATCCTGAAGATCAAAATGAGTTCTTACTGCATTTTCTACCTCTTTTAATACATCGGGATTGTCCTGAAGATAAATCTTGGCATTCTCTCTGCCCTGTCCGATTTTATTTCCCTGGTAAGCATACCATGCGCCGGATTTATTAATTACATCAATCTCGGTTGCAAGATCAAGGAGGTCGCCTACGAAAGAAATACCTTCACCGAACATAATATCGAATTCAGCCTCTTTGAAAGGAGGAGCAACTTTATTCTTTACAATCTTTGCTCTGGTTCTGTTACCGACAACTTCGCCGTTAACCTTGATGGAATCAACTTTCTTGATTTCCATACGAACGGATGAATAGAACTTAAGTGCATTACCACCGGTTGTAACCTGAGGGTTACCGTAGAATACGCCAACCTTTTCACGAAGCTGGTTAATAAATACTACAGTACAGTTTGTTTTGCCGATTGCACCTGTAAGTTTTCTTAATGCCTGTGACATAAGTCTTGCCTGAAGACCTACATGAGCATCGCCCATATCACCTTCAAGTTCAGCTTTGGGAACAAGTGCCGCAACTGAGTCAACTACTACCAAATCAATAGCTCCTGAACGAACCATTGTCTCTGTAATTTCAAGAGCCTGTTCGCCGTTATCGGGCTGTGAAATGTAGAGATTGTCAACATCAACGCCTATATTCTTTGCATATGCGGGATCAAGAGCATGTTCTGCATCGATAAATCCGCAGATGCCGCCACGCTTTTGAACCTCTGCAATCATATGCAGTGTAACCGTTGTTTTACCTGAAGATTCAGGTCCGTAAATTTCTATTACACGTCCCTTGGGAATACCGCCGAGACCTAATGCTATATCTAAGCTTATTGATCCTGTGGGAATCGTTTCAACATTCATTCGGCTTGCAGGATCTCCAAGTTTCATAACGGCACCTTTGCCGTATTGCTTCTCAATCTGTGTTAAAGCAGCTTCCAGCGCTTTAATCTTTTCTTCTCTTTCCATTTTAACCTCCAATCAAACATACGTTCTGTTTATAGTTTAACCCAAACATTTGTTCTTGTCAACAAAAAATATTATACAATCAATCGCATCACTCCGTTTCATCTTTTATTTTTCATTCGGGAAAAATCTAGAGAAGAAATCTCTAAATAAGATGAAACAATAGTAACATTGCGAACATTATTATTCAATATCTTTTTGTATTTTGCTTAAGAATTCCTCTGTATTTTTCTTTGCATTATCGGATATTTCTTTTCTGTCAGATGGATTAATGTATCTGAATACTTCAATTCCTTTAATTCCGATATCCTGCAAGGCTTTTACGTTGTCTTCGTACTCTTTATCTTTATGAAAATTTGGAATAACGGGAACCCTGCAGATTATCTTTTCGGGTCCGACTTCTCCTAAAAGATATTTTAGATTATTTAAAAAGTTATCATAATCAGCCTTTGTGTATAATTCATATCTTTCTTTATTCATGTCCTTCGTATCGACAATAAACAAATCTATAAGACCGATTACTTTTTTAAGATTTTCAAGAGGAACGTTTATGGACGTTTCCATAGAGAACTTCCAGCCGGTACTCTTATATTTTTTTATGAAATTGCTTATAAAATCAGCGTTTAAAAGAGGTTCGCCACCGCCGAACATAACTCCGCCGCCAGTGGCAAGGAAATAAAGATTGTCTATTTTTAATTCATTGTATAATTCATCAATCGTTACTGTTTTGCCTTTAATGCTTCCGTCCCAGGTAAAAGGATTGATACAGTAAGCACATCTTAAAGGACAGCCCATAGAAACAACGAGGGTTGTTACGCCCTCGCCGTCTGTCTTGGTTCTTATTCTGCTTACTGAGACTAATTTTATAGTCTCTCCTTTGTTTTCACTCATATTTAGAATATCTCATCTATTGTTATATTAAAATCATCTTCAGGATAGTATTCCAGGCCGCCTTCAAGTTCATAATCATCTTCGGGAGGAGCTTCGCCGCTTTCGGGCTCCATCGAAAAATTGTCTGTACCGTCGTCTGTGCAGTCATCACCTTCACATCCATCATTATCATGACCTTCGGTATTATAATCTTCGGGAATATATTCAACAGGTTCGCCCTCAAGTTCAGGCTCGATATACTGGATATCTCCTGCATAATCCACCGGAGTTGCAGTTGCTCCGCCTAAATCATTTCCGCCGTCAAAGATGTTTGCTATGGGATCGGCAATTGCGTATACTACATCCATTGGCGAACATGCTGAAAATGTTGCTGCAATACCTACCGAAACACCTGCAATTGCAACTTTCTGTCCGAGCATTCTTCTTTTCTCAAGTTCTCTCTCAAGATATCTTACTTCAGCTTCACATTTGGGACATGTGCCTTTGCAGTTTCCTTTATGTTTGCATTCTTCAACCACATATTTTATGTCATTATTTTCTGCAATCTGCTTACGAATCTGTTTAAGAGCTTTACATTTTTCTTTTCCGTTATTCATATCAAACCTCCTGAAAATACTTACAGTATTTTATGTTTCTGATATATACACGAATAAAACTGTTTCTTTTATGGGTTATTCTGAAAATTTATAAATCATAATATAATTCATCATATCCGTAATCTTCGGGATTAAAGGAGATATTATTGTCTTTTTCATACTGGAAAATGTCATATCCTTTCCCCCAGCCGGTATCGAAACTGTACTGATTAAGGAAATAATCGTCAAAATCATTGATTGTAACAGTTACCCAGCCGTAGCTGTAATGATATCGGTAATTAATTCCAACCTCAATTCCGAGAGGTGTGAATAACAAAATCAGTCCGTTGTCATCTTTAAATACGTCGGTAATATCTGCAGCATCACTGTAATTAATGGCTTCAACATAGCTGTTCTGAATATTCGACCTTTCAACAAAGAACTCTGAAAAATCATCATTAAAGTTCAAAACTGCAGTGTTGTCAATAACTTTACCTTTTTTAACATCAACATTGATTCCGTGAATATAGAAATTATTTATATCGTTGTTTTCATAAGCTGTAGTACTGTATCCGACGGATAAAACTTCATCGTTGTTAAAAGTAATAACCGCATCTGTGTAAAGAGTATAATTAAAAGTTTCGGTAGAATTATTGCTTGCGCTCTTCTTTGAAATATACTCATAAAGCTCGCTGATGGCCTGATTCCTTAAAGCTTCGTTTACATCGGTAAAATCAACGTCATCGGAACTTAAAGCATAATATGCACAGTAAGCGTTGATGAAAAGACCGTTACATTCGCCTTCATAACGTATAATTCTTCTTTCAACGTCATAATTATCGTTCTCTATATACGAATCAACCAGATACTCGTAATAAGGAGTCGCAAATCCGTCTCTTTCAATGAAATTATGAACCACTTCGGATTTAAGGTACGAAGTATAATTACCGTTAATATAATAATCAAATGTATTTTCAGCGGATTCATCCCAGTACTCATTGGCCGAAGGAACTATTTCGTTAATGAATTTATCATAATCAAATTTCAAGGTTCCTGCATAAAGCGGTTCGATTTTTGTAGCATAATAATACTCATCAGAATCGGGATCGTATACATCAGGCAATCCGTCCGGATCGGTATCCGGATCAGCATCAGGATCGGTATCGGGGTCTGTATCCGGATCTATATCGGGATCGACATCAGGGAACAGATTCGTAGGAGTATTGTTGTTATTGTTTGATGGTGTTGTTACTGTGGGTATTTGTGAAACGTTGTATGCACTCTTTATAATAATAGGCACAAATGCCGCAATAAAAAGAACAACCAAAAGGAATATGACCAAAACGACAACTGCCAGTCCGATTACAACACCGATAATCCAGCCTTTGGAACTCTTGTTCTTACCGGGTTCAGGTTGCTTATGTGCAGGACCGGTATAAATAGTTTCATAAATCTCTTTATTTACCTGTCCGCCTTCGGTATTCTCATTTATATTCTCTTCTTTGTTAATGGTATATCCGCAGTTGGTACATACTCCGGGTTTTGTAACGGCTCCGCAGCGCGGACAAAAAACATATTCGCTCATAAAATTATCCCTCTTACTTACATTCCGAACTGAGTCTCGCTTATATATTTAAGTATACAGACTCTCATTAAATCAAGTGCGGCAGTTGTTGCACATTCTCTTACCTTGGCTCTGTCGCCCTTAAAATTATATTCTTTTACGGTAATTTTACCTTTTACATTACATCCGATATATACAAGCCCTACGTCTTTTCCTTCATACGGACTGTCAGGTCCCGCAACTCCTGTTACTGAAACAATAACATCGGCTTTATTGGGTATATCGGCGGAAAGAGCCATTTCTTCGGCAACTTTTTCAGATACCGCAGTGTATTTCTGTAGTGAAGACTTCTTTACTCCGAGTATTTTATGCTTACTCTTATCCGAGTATGTTACAAAGCAGGTTTTAAGCGTTTCGGAAACGCCCGCCACATTGATAAGTCTCGCTGAAACCATTCCTCCGGTACAAGACTCAACGGTCGAAACCGTAAGATTATTCGATAAAAGCAAATTTACAACAGCCTGTTCCAGAGAAACTTCATCATCGGTTGTATAAATATATTCTCCTACAAGAGTCTTTAATTCTTTTATAACCGGATTGATTAATCTCTCACACTCTGCCTGATTGTTTCCTTTGGCGGTTACATGAATATGTACTTCGCCGGATTTGGGATAAATCGTAATTGAAGGGTTTGAATGCGAAAGCATTAAATCTTTTATGTTCTCTTCCACTTCACTCTCGCCTAATCCGGCAATCTTTACGGTCTTCGTAAGGATAACGGAATCGGACTTTTCTAAAAGAAACGGAACCGCGTATTTTAAAAACATCGGCTTCATTTCATTGAACTGACCGGGTAAAAGAATATAAATATGACCCGAATCTTCTATTATTTCACCCGCAGAGTTTCCAAATTCGTTCGGAATTATTATACAGCCGTCAATATGCTCATCTATTGTTTCTTTGCCGAGGAAGATGGCAACGCTCTCTTTGGTAACATCTTCTTTAGAAGGTCCCATTCCGCCCGAAATAACTATAATATCGGATCTCTGAACAGCAATATCAAGGCATTCGTTAATTCGTGCCTTATTATCACCGACACTTGTCTGATAATATGCTGTAAGTCCGAGCTTTGCAAACTGCTCGGCTAAGAATGCCGCATTGGTATTTATAATGTTTCCGAGAAGAATTTCCGTACCTACGGAAATATATTCAACTATCATATTTGCTCCGATTTATTTGGTTTCTGCCAATACTTTTCTGTTTTTAACTATACAGATAATCAAAGAAACAATTGTTAAAACAAGAACTGCAATTTCTAAAATCAAAGTAGGAATTGCGAGGAAACTTAAATCAGCAATGATAAATAAAATCATTATCATCTGAAGCGTGGTTTTAATCTTTCCGGACATATCCGCGGCAATTACAACACCCTTTCCTGCAGCAACAAGTCTGAAGCCGGAAATAATAAAATCTCTGCCGATAATTACAAGCACAAGAATATATCCGAATTTACCTAATGATCCCAATGCTAAAAGACAGATAAGTGCGGAACACACTAAAAGCTTGTCGGCCAGAGGGTCTGCAAACTTACCGAAATCGGTAATAAGGTTTTTCTTTCTGGCAATGAGTCCGTCAAAGAAATCGGTTAAAGATGCAATTATAAAAAGCGCAAACGCAACCCATTTCCCGAAAGGAATAAAGGAAGCCATTAAGAAAAATATAAAAAATGGAATAATAATAATTCTGAGTACTGTCAGTTTGTTGGGTAAATTCATTTTATTATTTCTCCGAATAAATCGTATTCCGAACAATCGGTTATTTTTACCTTTACAAAGGTTCCGCTTAAATATTCTTCATCGCATTCGATAAATACTGTTCCGTCAATATCCGGAGCATCTGAATACAGTCTTGCAACATAAAAACCGTCTTCCGAATTGTATCCGTCAATAATAGCGGTAAATTTTTTATTTATTAAAGATAAATTCCTTTTAATCGAAATTTCTCTCTGGATTTCCATCAGTTTTTTCTGTCTCTGCTTCTTAATGCTTTCTTTTATCTGAGGCTTAAAAGAAGCAGCCAGCGTGCCTTCTTCTTTTGAGTATGTAAATACTCCAAGACGGTCAAATTTATTCTTGTTTATAAACTCGCAGAGTTCTTCTGCTTCTTCGTCCGTTTCTGTAGGGAAACCTGTTATAAGAGAAGTTCTGATTGCAATACCGGGAACTTCTTTTCTTAATCTCTTTATAAGAGCAGTGATTTCCTTCTTCGAAGTTCTTCTGCCCATCTTCTGAAGTATTCTGTCTGATGCATGCTGGATAGGCATATCAAGGTATTTGCAGACCTTGGGATTATTCTTTATAAGTTCAATAAGGTCATCGTCAATCTCTTCGGGATAACAGTACATAAGTCTTATCCATTCGATGCCTTCTATCTCACTTAATTTGTTTACCAGTTCAACCAGACTCTTTTTGCCGTATAAATCAACTCCGTAAACGGTTGTTTCCTGAGCCACGAGAATTAATTCTTTTACGTAATTCTGTGCCAGGAATTCTGCTTCTTTTATGAGCTCATCCATAGGAACGGATCTGTAGGAGCCCCTGATCGAAGGTATTGAGCAGTAGGAGCACTTTTTATCGCAGCCTTCTGCAATCTTAAGATAAGAATAATGATACGGAGGATTTAAAAATCTTCTGCCTGATGCAGACTGTTTTAAATTGTTGTCCGGTATATCAAAAATCTTCTCTTTATCCGATACACGTTTAAGGTCATCCAAAATATTGGGGATTGCGGAAATTCCCAAGAAAACATCAATTTCGGGAATCAGTTCCTTTAAATCCTCGTAATATCTCTGGGCGAGGCAGCCCGTAACGACGAGATATTTAAGATTGTCTTTTTTGTATTCCGCAAGCTCCAGTATCGTATTGATACTTTCTTCTTTTGCATCTTTTATGAACGCGCAGGTATTAACGATTGCAATATCTGCTTCTTCGGGTGCGGAAACAATCTCATATTCACTTGAAATATCTGCCAGCATGTGTTCGGAATCAACTAAATTCTTATCACAGCCGAGAGATGCAAAATAAACTTTCATGCTTTCGGACCTTCAAATACAAAAGTTATCATAAAAGAATAAATACCCATCGGAATTCGACGGGTATTTAATACTAACCCACGATCTTAATCTTGGAGTCGTTTAATTCTTTGACTGCGATTGAGAGGGGCTTTGCGTCTTCATTATCTACAAGAGGTTCTGCACCGTCAATTATCTGACGTGCTCTTTTTGATGTAGCCATAACTATTGAATAACGTGAATTAACTATAGGTGAATCACCAGCCTCCACTGCATCATAGTTAACTACATTCATCAAATCTGTGTAGGACGGATGTAACATTTCTATTCTCCTTTCGATATAACTTCCAGTTCTTTTTTAATTTTATCGATCAAATCCTGCTGTCTCGAGGGCGCATTGTGTGCCGTTGTAATGATATTATGCAGGCTGTCAACACATTCATCCAGATTGTCATTAATTACAAGGAAATCATATTTGGGAATCCATTCGGCTTCCTCGCTTGCTCTGCCTACTCTTCTGTAGATTTCCTCTTCAGACTCGGTATTTCTGCCTTTAAGTCTGTTAATTAATTCATCTGCCGAAGGAGGTGTTACGAAAAGTAAAACCGTGTTGGGAAATTTCTTCTTAATCTGAAGAGCACCCTGTACTTCGATTTCAAGAATAACATCTTTTCCTTCTGCAATCTGTTTTTCAACATATTCCTTAGGTGTTCCGTAATAATTGCCACAATATGAAGCGTATTCCAAGAGGCCGTCCTGAATAATGGTCTGTTCAAACTTTCTGTGATCTACAAAGAAATAATGAACGCCGTCTTCCTCGCCTTCTCTTTTATCTCTTGTGGTCATTGATACGCTTAAGGAATAATTATCATATTTTTCCATGAGTTTTCTTACAAGCGTTCCTTTGCCTGCTCCCGAAAACCCGGATATAACTACCAAGATTCCGTTCTTTTTCATAATTAGAACTCCTTATTCGATGTTCTGTATCTGCTCTCTTATCTTTTCGATTTCTGTCTTGATTGTAATCGCAACATTTGAAATCTCGATATCGGTTGACTTAGAAAGAGTTGTGTTTGCTTCACGGTTAAGTTCCTGTGCTAAGAAATCCAGTCTCTTACCTACACAGCCGCCTGTTGTAAGTGCTTCCTTAACAGCTTCGATATGGCTCTTAAGTCTAACCATTTCCTCATCCACACAAACCTTGTCGGAATAAATGCATACTTCTGTAAGTATTCTGGATTCGTCAATCTGTTTGTCTTCGAGAACTTCTTTTATCTTGGTTGTAAGTCTGTTCTTATAGTCTTCTATAGTTTTAGGATATCTCTCTTCGATAAAAGCAACATTCTTGCTCATCGCTTCAAGTTTTTCCAGAAGATCCGTTCTTAAATTTTCGCCCTCTTTGATTCTGGATACAACAAATGCATCACAGGCTTCGATAAGTACATCTTTTACGAGCTTCCAGATTTCGTCCTCATTGATGTTTTCATCTTCGGAAACAAGTACTTCGGGCATTCTTGCAAGAGTGGAAACTCTTATATCGTCATCAAGTTCAAAATCTTCGGCCATCTTCACAAAATACTTCATGTATTCTGCTGCGATTTCCTGATTGTATTTAATGTTAACGCTTTCTTTTGAGTAATCTTCGTAACTTACGAATACATCAACTTTACCGCGCTGTATGTAATCTTTTAAAACTTCTCTGATATCTGCTTCAAACATGTTGAGCTTTCTGGGAAGCTTAATCGACATGTCTAAATATCTGTGATTTACAGACTTAATTTCCACCGAACATTTTGCTAACGGTGTTACCTTCTCGCTTCGACCGTAACCGGTCATACTTTTAACCATAATTAACCCGCCTTTTGTTTTTTTGCATACCTAATTATTATACTTCAAGAGTTTACGCTAGTCAATTCATACATAGATATATCGGGCGTTGCAACCATTGAATAATACTTATGATAAATTACCATGCCCTTATCGCCTTCGGCAGGTTTTTTGATATGCTTTTTCCTGGTGTAATCGACTTCAACTTTGGAGAGTCCGCTGTGCGACGAATTAATTGAAGCAATTGCAGCACAAAGTTCGAAAACTTCATCCGGCATATCCCACTCTGTTGCATCGTTATCTTTCTCTGATTTTACGATTACATGCGAGCCCGCAATACCTTTTGCGTGGAACCACCAGTCGTTTCCTGTGGCGATTTTAAATGTTACTTCTTCGTTCTGGATATTGTTCTTTCCGAAATATATATGATAATTGTTATCGTACATGTAATGTTTGATAACGGATTTCTTTTTCTTATCCTTCGGATTGATATTTTTACGAAGATAACCCTTGTCGAAAAGCTCGCTTCTTATCTGGTTTAAATCTGACGAGTTTTCGGATATTGAAATATATAAAAGCATCTCTTCAAGATATTTAGTCTCATCCTGAGTCTGAAGAAGAAGTTCGTTAAGCTTTTCTTCTCTTCTTTTAGCCTTGGAATAATCGTTAAAATACCTATTTGAGTTTGCAATAATGCTTTTGTTTTCATCAAGCGGAATTATAATATTTTCGTTTGTATAGTAATCTAGAACTTCAGCTTCTTTACCCTGCGATAAATTGTGACAGTACGCCTTAAGAAGTTCGCCGTATTTCTTAAGGGTTTCCTTATTCTCGCATTCTAAGAGTTCCTTATCCCACTCAGCCATCTTGTTCTTATTCTTCTGAATATGGGAATTTAAAACATTGATGATATCGTTACTCTTCTGTAAAATAACGCCCTCATCATGTTTGGCACTGTAAAAATCATTTAAGAATTCGCTGATATAAGCATCCTTATATTCCTTCGAATCAATGCCTTCGCTCATAAAAGATTCATACAGGAAAGTAGTATAGTCAAAGAGCGAGTTTTTCTTTGAATATGCATAAAACGAAGGATTCTCTTTAGCTTCTTTTATGGTTTTTACAAAAGCTTCGCAAAGAGTATTTATCTTTTCCGAATCTAAATCACTTACAGAAAAATCATTTTCAAATCCCGCTCTTTTAATAACTTCTTTTGCAAATGCTTTTGAAACGCCTTCGAAGTTTGAATAAAGCAGAGCTGAAGTTTTTAACTTTTCATCATCGTTTTGGGAAATTATGCTTTTTAATTCTTTTATGATATCGCAGTCATACGGGTTTATTTTTGTAAGATCCGAAGGGAAGAAATATTCCTTTTTAGGAAGCACTTCTCTTACCGAGCTGGTTAATGCAGATATTCTTTTAATACTGTCTAAAATAATATCCTTATCGTCAGTCAGTATGATATTGCTGTGCTTGCCCATAAGCTCGAAAATAAGCTTCTTAACCGAACGGTCGCCCATTTCGTCAAGATGCTCAATTTCAAACGTTATGATACGTTCATTCCCTTTTTGTTTAACGCTTAATATCTTTCCGTTAGCAATGTATTTACGCAAAACCATGCAGAAATTAAGCGCATTCTGAGGCGCCTCACCTTTATCTTTTACGAGGTATGTATACGACATAGAAGGATTCGCGGAAACAAAAAGATTGTATGTGTCTTTCTCCTTTTTGATGACCAGAATAATATCATAATTATTCGGCTGTATAACCTTCGATACCCTTCCGTCAGTAAACAGTTCGCTGTATTCTTTTGTAATTCTTTTTATACAAAATCCGTCAAATGCCATAATAATATCCTTTTCGAGCCGGAAGAACCGTCCCTCCGGCTCCCTCTGGCTCACTTTTACTATAATAACATAAAAATGTGCCAAAGGAACCGTCCCTAAGGCACATTTTTTACAATTAAATTAATACTTAAAACTATCCAATCAGCCAGTCGTACATTTCCTGATACTTGTTGGCGGAAACCTGCCATGAGAAGTCAACTGCCATTGCTCTGTCGATCATCTTATTCCATTCACGCTTTCTGTCATAGTAAATCTTCTCTGCGTAACGAATTGTATTAAGCATTTCGTGAGCATTGTAATTTACAAAGCTGAAACCGGTTCCCTTTGACTCGTACTCGTTGTAAGGCTCTACAGTGTCCTTAAGGCCGCCTGTTTCTCTTACAATGGGAATTGTACCATATCTTAACGCCATAAGCTGGCTTAAGCCGCAGGGCTCAAAGAGCGAAGGCATAAGAAATGCATCACAGGAAGCATAAATCTTATGACTCATGGACTCTGAATAGTAAATGTTTGCGGAAACCTTATTGTTGTATTTCCAGTCAAAATGTCTGAACATATTCTCGTACTGCTCTTCGCCTGTACCAAGAACAACAATCTGAACGGCGTCCTGGCAAAGCTCATCCATGATGTAAGCTATTAAGTCAAAGCCCTTCTGATCGGTAAGTCTTGAAACGATACCGATCATCATCATTTTATCGTTTTCTTCAAGACCTAAATCATGCTGAAGTTTTCTCTTGTTTTTGATTTTTTCTTTTCTGAAGTTCTGAGCGTTATATTTGTAATCGATGAACTTATCAACCGAAGGGTCATATTCGGAATAATCAATACCGTTTACAATACCTCTTAAGTCGTTCTCTCTTGCTCTTAAAAGACCGTCAAGGCTCTCTCCGTAGAAAGGAGTCATAATTTCCTTGGCATAGGTCTCAGAAACGGTTGTAATCGCATCTGCGTAAACGAGACCGCCCTTTAAAAGGTTTGCGTTCTTGTATGACTCAAGCTTGTCCGGAGTAAAGAAGTAATCGGGAAGGCCTGTAATATCTTTTACGGCAGGAACATCCCACTTACCCTGGAATTTAAGGTTATGAATGGTCATAACAGTCTTAATTCCGTGGAAGAAATCATTGCCCTGGAATCTTTCTTTAAGATAAACAGGGATAAGGCCGGTCTGCCAGTCATGACAGTGGATTACGTCAGGTCTGAAATCCAAAAGAGGCATTGCAGCCAGCGCAGCCTTTGAGAAGAATGCAAACTTCTCAATGTCATCATAAACATTCGAGCTGTAAGGATGGAATCCTCCGAATTTGGATTCGTTATCTATAAAATAATATTTTACTCCGTCAACTTCGGCTTCAAGAATTCCGACATATTCGTTTTTCCAATGGAAATCCATATAAAAACTGGTCTTGTAAACCATCTTGTCTTTTAATTCCTGAGATATACAGGTGTATTTGGGAAGCATTACGCGAATATCGAAATAACGCTTATCCACGCATTTGGGAAGAGAACCCACTACATCCGCAAGTCCGCCCGTCTTAATAAACGGAACACCTTCTGATGCAACAAAGAGAATGTTTTTCATTTAACCCTCCGAAACAAAATAAAAAGAAAAAATATAGTTTAATATACTCTCAAAGCACAATTTATGCTCATAAAAGATAAATCATACCCGATATCTTGTATATTATACTATATTTTTATCCTTAAATAAAGAGACAATTAAATATCAATTGATTTTTTGTAGTCCAAAGCCTGCTTTTTAATCTCGGATGCATTTTCAAGGAAACTCTCAGCTCCCGACTCATCTCCGAGCATTCTTGCAATTTCTTTTATTTCGCCTTCTTCATCAAGCACATCAATATAAGTATTGGTTCTTGAGTTGTCAGATACGATTTTCTTTATCTCAAAATGTACATCGGCCATTGCAGCTATTTGCTGAAGATGTGTTATTAAAATAATTTGATGATCTTTTGATAAAAGAGCAAGCTTCTTGGCCACTTTCCAAGCGGTAACGCCTGAAATGCCGGCATCAATTTCATCAAAAATGAGCGTTTCGGTATTATCGCTCTTAGCTCCTACTGTTTTAATCGCAAGCATAATTCTTGAAAGTTCACCGCCCGAAGAAACATTTTCAAGAGGCTTTAATGGCTCGCCCGGATTGGTGGAGATTTCAAAATTCACCTTGTCTTTACCGTTAGCTGTATAGTCAGACGCCTCAGTAATTGCAACTTTAAATGAACTCTGATTGAAATTAAGATCCGAAAGTCCTTCAGTAATGGCTTCTTCAAAAGATTTTGCGTTTTTCTTTCTGACTTCGGTTAAGGCATCTGCGGATTTCTTTAAAGCTTCTTTAGCTTTTTCATAGTCTTTTAGGATGCTTTCTCTTTTAATCGCATAATCTTCTAAAGCTTCGAGTTCTTTTTCCTTGTCGTCCAGATACTCGAGCACATTTTCTATGGTTCTGCCGTATTTTCTTTCAAGTTCGTTGATAAGATTGTATCTTTCCCTGAGTCTTTCGAGTTCTTCTTCGTTAGGCGCATAGTCTTCTAAAAGCCCATATGTTTCACGTTCAAAATCGGACACAAGTGAATAAATATTGTTAAGCTCGTCAAACAAATTTCCCAGTGCAGAATCATAAGATGAAATCGCAGTCATTTCGCGAATGGATTTATTGATCATTTCTCCCGCACTGCTCTCGTAATCATACATCATGTCTTTTACGAGGGATAAAGTACTCTGGATTTTATATGCGTTTTCAAGAACTTTTAATCTTTCTTCGACTTCCTCTTCTTCGTTTACCTTTAAGGATGCGGATTTGATTTCGTTTATCTGATACTCGAGTAGAGAAATCTCTCTTTCTCTTCTTACTTCATCAACTTCGGGACTCTCAGCTAACGTTTTTAAACGCAGATACTCGGCATAAGTTTTCTTATAGCCGGAAACTGCGTCTGAAATGTCTTTTGCAAACGAATCAAGTATTTCGATGTGTTTTCTGGAATTTAAAAGATTCTGATAGTCGTGCTGTCCGTAGATATCAATTAAAGCGGATGCAATATCTTTTATGACAGCAACGGTAACAGTCTGAGAATTGAGCTTAAATACGCTTCTTTGAGGCGTAATTTTTCTCTGAATTAAAACGCAATCGTTTTCCAAAGATATATCATTTTCAACAAGTTTATTCTTAACCTCATCGGTATCGGCCGTAAACGTGATTTCAACCAAAGCGAATTCTTCGCCTGTTCTGATGCAGTCTTTGTCGGCCTTTGCTCCGAGTGCTATAGCTAAAGACCCTAAAACAATCGATTTGCCGGCGCCTGTTTCAC
>JAEEOJ010000063.1 GCA_016284175.1 Lachnospiraceae bacterium
ACATCCTGGAGCCCGCCTTTGTGGAAAGGGCCTACAGTGAATGCCCCAAGGTATCACTTGACTACGGCGTCATGGAGCACACGGAACGCGCCTGGCTGTATCCCGCCAGGTTTGGTTGGGCCGATATTGACAGGATATAGCGTTTACGGTGTCAGAAGGCATATCCGTAACGGAGAGTTATCTCCGCGTTGCGGGGACATGTAATTCAATGCCTTAGTCTTGCAATGACACTCATTTAGTTGAGGTTATTGAGCGTAAACTTATTATTCTGATACTTGAGATTAATCCTCTAGAACTACGGTGTCATATTCTAACCAACCATTTTCTCTAGGAGTCCGGCCAAATATCACTGGACTGTCAGACACGTCAAAATAGCCGTCAACAACCTTGAAAGATATAACATTCTCAAGAGAATCCTTGTAATGTCCAGAAAAAGAAAAATTACCGCAAAGGGTTGGTGTGCGAGGCTTGCCTTTTCTTGGGTCATTTTCCGGAAAATAAGAACGGACTTTTAGGCTTGCTTCTGAGACTTGAGCTTTACCGTAAACCGCTTGACGAATTGTCTTATAATGGGTGAATCCCGTTTCGTCCGTGTATCTCTTCTCTCTAATCTGTGGCAATAGCACATAGTATAATGACACTTCTGGACTACAGGTCACGCCCTCGGTTATCTTATCGGTTGGCATCTTCATCCGTAATTCATAATATGTGGGAGAATTCAGGACTGCCCGAATAGTAGTATAGCCATCGTCATCAGAGTTAAAGGCGGCAAAAGACAGGGGAGATGAAAGAAACAGCCCGTTCTCCGTCCTAAAATTATGGAGCATTCGGACGCCTCTTTCTACCTGGCTGACAGATTCACTATTAATTGAAAAGTGTAAAATATTTCTTCCCATCCCTTCCCCATTTTCCAACAACTTGCTACAGCAAACAAGAGCCGTGATAATAATAAGACTTAAAAGGCCCTTTAGAATAACTGAAACGTATTGATTCATAATGCCAACTGATTTACAAAAGACTTATATGTTAATGAATCTATTCCCATCTGTAAAGCCATATTTGGGCCGATTAACTATCTCATAACAAAGAAGATAAGCAACCATAATATAGATGCATTTTCACCTAGGGGCGTTGCAGGAAATGTATTTCAATGCCTTAGTCTTGCAATGACACTCATTTAGTTGAGGTTATTGAGCGTAAACTCTGCGTGAAGGGTCATCGGCACAAGTTGTAACTCAGCGTTTGCATCCCGTTTGAGATCCCGCAGATATGACAGGTACATCACTTTCTTGACCGGGATTTCAATTGTAATGTCAACGGGGCCGTCAAAGGGCTCATCGGTGTATATGACGAAAACTCTGAACGGCATCATATTATCTTTCCCAAACCGCTCAGACAGTGATACCCCTAGAGTATGCTTTTCAACATCAAAGGACAACCCTTTGAAATACACTTGGTAACTACCGCAAATAAACTTAAAGTATTTGGATAGATTGGTTCCCGGAGATTCTCCAAAAACCGTATGCTTGGACGTTATTGTTACGTCACCATCGCACATAAGCAGCGCTGAATAAATCCCGTCATCAGGACTGTATTTCCACAGATTTCGAAGATAAGAAGAAAAGACGGCATCAAAATCACGCAAAAGTGTTTGAACTTTTTGATCTGAACAGGTTTCCGGCTTCCAAAAATCATCCGAGTCAATAATATGCTTATTAATATCTCCCCAGTGAGAGTTGTCGGATTGAGCTAAGTCCATAACTATGCCCCCTTGAGGTTTCGCAGAAAGAAAAGAAAGAGACGACTTGAATAATTCCGCGTTTGTTTCAAGTGGTTGCCACGGAATAATATCCGATTCAAAAAATTCTCCAGACACTATTTCCCACTTTGGCTCGGGATGCGGGCCGGATATTGGCTCATCTTTGATTATTGTACTATCTGTATGAGATGAGCACGCTACAGAGAAAAATATTGCCGCGGATAAGCCGAGGATATTAAAAGGACTCTTCATAGAGTGTTTTATCATAATTTCGAATGCGTAAATATACAAACAAATATTGTATTTCAATGTTTTACCGAGTTGCATTTTCTGAGAGGTTCTGGTACTCCTCGCTCTTTAGGCTAAAGATAAAACTCTCCTTCAAACTCAAGGCTTCCAATGATAATTGGTTTATGCAAAATTCAACATTTTAAAAAAGAAAAAGAACAATTTGAGGTTACATTTTAGCGCCATAAAGTACTGATAATCAATATGGTCGAGTCAAAACAGGTTACATTTTATGGCGTGGTTTGCATTATTCGCCCCCGATATGTATATTTACTGAAAAAATAAAAATGCAATATCGCCTACTCTTTCTCCTTTGTTTATTGAGTTTCAATTCTTGTCGGTTAGATATCAATAAAAAACTTGACCGGCTTGAGTTGGAAATTGAACAATCCCCAGACAGCGCACTTTCCCATCTTGAAAGAATCCCACAAAGACAACTACACGGCCAAAGCGTAAGCGCCAGATATGCGTTGTTGAAATCAATGGCTTTTGACAAAAGTTATATAGATATCACAGATGATTCCCTCATCAACATTGCTGTCAATTACTACACTAAATCAAGACGGCAACCTCAATACCGAATGTTAACATATTACTATTACGGATTAATTCAAAAGAACGCAACAAATTATCCTGCCGCCATAATATCATTAGAATACGCCGCTGACCTTGCTAACGGACAAAAGGATTTGCGCTATTTGGGTCTTTCATACAGAAATATTGCTGATATTTATTATTTATCAAATAATATGGCGGCGGCGGCAGATTATCACAAAAAAGCCATAGACGCTTTTCGGCAGAATAGAGATACGGCCTATGTGCAATATGCCTTATTCTCTCTTGCCGTGGACCTTATGAACGATTTTAGATATAATGAGTCGCGTAAAATACTTATGGGTCTAATTTCAACCGCAGACAATAATCTTAAAGTTAATAGCGAATTATGCTATGCACAGATATGTGTAGAACTCGAAGATTCTGTATACCGAGCTATTGATATATATCGTAAAGTGCCTTTGGCTTACTATAATTTTCTTGATTATGGATATCGCTCGCAAGCACATGTGATCGTTGGACAACTTGATTCTGCCGATTACTGGATCCAACAAGGTTTCAAAATCGCAGAGAATAATCGGGAAAAGGCAACCCTTGATTTTTTGCAAGCAGATATTGACCACGCCTCTAATAGACATAATTTAGCTTTTAAACATATCAAAAAGGCGGCAATGGTCCAGGATTCCCTAACAAGGGCTCTTCTGCATCAGTCCTTAAGTATTGCTCAACGGGACTATTATATGCAAGATGCCGCTCTTCAGAGAATAAGGTTAAAACAACAGAGAACAATGATTTTTGTTTGGTCCTTTACTGCGCTTGTTTTTGTCTTCTTGCTTTTCATATATTTTAGAGAAAAAAACATACGAGAAGAGAGACTCTTGAAAGATACTATTGCTCATCTGGAAGTACAAAAGAATTTGTCCGGCAAGGCATCTGCCGATTTAGTCGGAACACTATTCTTAGAAAAGTATGCACATCTTGGTGATCTGGTTTCCTGCTTCGGGGAAGTTAGTAGTAAAAGGGATTTAGTCACTTTTAAAAAAGACTTGTCCGGCCTATACGATAACGAAAGTGCCTTCTTAGAACTCTACAAAATGCTTAATTATTATCTTGGTGACATCATAATAAAAATCTCCCAGCAAGTACCGTCTGTCACAAAAGATAATATGAAGACTATCGCCTTATTCTTTGCCGGAGTTCCGGATGAACTGATTCAGTATATTGTAAAAAAGCAATCGGTGGGAAGCATTAAAACATATCGTTCCCGACTCAGAAAAGACATTAAAGAAGCCGGATGTGATAACGAGAAACTTTTTCTTACATATTTAGAAAGGCAACCGCAGAAAAAAACTAAAATATAAAAAACCAATTATCTCATTCTGCGGCTGCCTATATATAAAACGGGCACAGGTGACTCTTACTTGAACTTGGGGTTCCAGCCAGGTGCCTTCTCCAACAAATAAGTTTCACCTGCGCCTTTTCGACGCAGGCATTGCAACTTATTCGGTTGGATAAAAGAAATTGGCTGGATTTCAAGTTCCGAACAGTGCGAATGCTTTCGCTATGTTATAAATATCTATTTCGTGTCTTTCCGGTGTCAAAGGTGGCGGATTATTTTTACAATTACAAATGAGATTCTTCGCTTCGCTCAGAATGACAAGAGATGCCCGGTCGGAGCCGGGCATGACGGAAAGGGCCTACCTTAGGATATCGTTCAGGATGGAGCTGGCGGCCTCGCGGGCACCTTCACCCGGGCCCT
>JAEEOJ010000064.1 GCA_016284175.1 Lachnospiraceae bacterium
ATATCACGACGGAGTATATGAAATATGCAAGAGTGTATGGAAAGCATAAAAAAATATCAGGCATTTGAGCCGGGCCAGGTTCAGATGCTTGATTCATATTGTGCAAATGCTTTTGAAAAAGAAACCGTATATTTAAAAAAGATAGATATCGGACATCTGCTTGCAGGCTTTTATGAGAACGCAGGAATTGCTTCCCCGAAAATCCGTTATGGCGGCTGGGAAGATTCGCTTATCGGCGGTCATACCATGGGACATTTCCTTACGGCAATTTCTCAGGCGTATGCAAATGCAGTCTGCAAAAAAGAAGATAAGGATTTATTCCTTTCAAAGGTAAAAGAAATTGTTGATGCACTTTTTGAGTGTCAGGCGAACACGAAGGGAAAGCCCGGATTCATATTTGGCGCCACGATAACCGATCCTGAAAATGTCGAGCTTCAGTTTGACATGGTTGAAGAGAACAGGATTGATATTTTCAAAGAGGCATGGGTGCCCTGGTATACCATGCATAAAATCCTGGACGGACTGGTAAATGCTTACCGCCTGACAGGATATGAGCCTGCACTTACCGTTGCGGACAGGCTCGGGGACTGGGTTTATAACCGCGCATCTAAGTGGTCAGAAGAGACTCATAAAACCGTTCTAAACATTGAATACGGCGGTATGAACGATGCACTTTACGACCTTTATTCGTACACGAAAAAAGAAGAGCATTTGATTGCGGCGCATCTTTTTGACGAGGAAGATTTGTTTAAAAAAGTTGCCTCGGGCGAGAAAAATGCTTTAAACAATCTTCACGCAAACACGACTATTCCGAAGTTTGCGGGAGCACTTAACCGCTACATGACTGTAGGAGATAAAACATATCTTGATTACGCGGTTAAATTCTGGGATATGGTTGTCAAACATCACACTTATGCAACGGGCGGTAACAGCGAGTGGGAGCATTTCGGCGAAGACGATGTGCTTGATTCCGAGCGCACCAACTGCAACAACGAAACCTGCAACATCTACAACATGCTTAAGATGACTCGCAAGCTTTTTATGATAACAGGCGATAAAAAGTATGCGGATTATTATGAAAATACATTCATAAACGCAATCCTTTCATCACAGAACCCCGAGACCGGAATGACGATGTATTTCCAGCCGATGGCGACGGGATATTTCAAGGTATACAGTACCGAGTTCACAAAGTTCTGGTGCTGCACGGGCAGCGGAATGGAAAACTTCACGAAGCTTGGCGACAGCATTTATTTTAAGGACGAAAACGGCATCACGGTCAATCTGTTTTTCTCTTCGGAAGTCATTTATCCCAAACTTGGAATTAAACTGATTCAGGAGTCGCAGATTCCCGTAAAAGACACAATTCGTTTTACGATTCGTCTTTTGGATAACGCTCCTAAAAGAGCCAAGATTCGCCTTCGCATTCCTGACTGGACAGCCGAAACTTCGGTTACTGCAGACAATAAAAACATTTCCACCGAAGACGGCTATATTTGTGTAGACGGAAACTGGAAAGACGGAGATAATATTTTATATACATGCAAATGTAAGGTCATTGCAAAAGGTCTGCCTGACTGTGATAATGTGTTCGCATTCTTTTACGGTCCGATTCTTTTATCAGCGGATCTTGGATGCGAGAACATGATTGATTCATCTACGGGTGTGGACGTAACTATTCCGTCGGAAAAAATCGCAGGAAACGAAGTACTTAAAGTTACAGACGGAAGCGTAAAAGATTTTATCGCCGGTATTGATTCACATATGAAGAGAAACGGCGAGACACTTTCGTTTAATCTTGAAGGAACCGATCGTCCTTTGACCTTCAGTCCGCATTATAAAAAGGCACGCGAGAGATACGGTATTTACTGGTATTTTGAATAAAAATGAGGAGGGAAATTATGGAGAAAGTTAAGTGGGGAGTTTTAGGAACCGCGAATATTGCAAGAGGATGCACTATTCCGGGAATGCTTCTGGCAGAAAACTGCGAGTTGTATGCCATAGCCGGAAGAAGCCTTGAAAAGGCAGAGAAATTTAAAAACGATTTCGGCTTTAAAAAAGCATACGGAAGCTATGAAGAACTGCTCGATGATGTGGACGTTCAGGCAGTTTATATTCCGCTTCCTAACGGCCTTCATTTCAAATGGGTTAAGGCTGCGCTTGAAAAGAAAAAGAATGTCCTTTGCGAAAAGCCCATGGCTTTAAATGCTAATGATGCAAAAGAGTTATTTAAAACGGCAGAAGAGAACAATGTCGTTTTAATGGAAGCATACGCATATCTTCACAGCCCTTATGTCAAGAGCCTTAAAGAAGATGTTCAAAGCGGAATCATCGGAACAGTAGATTACATCGAATCGGCTTTCCATACACAGGGCTACAAGGAAGACATACGTCTTTACAAAGATCAGGGCGGCGGAGCAATGTACGACCTCGGCTGTTACTGTACGACCATGATTTTATCGCTTATCGATTCAAAGCCCGCGCTCGTAAAAGCAGTAGCAGAATTCTCAGACCTTGGCGTAGATTACAATACAGCCGCAATCATTCGTTTTGAAAACGGTGTAAGAGCATCTTTCAATGTAGGAATGATCTTAGGAGAGAATACAAATTCGAGATTTGACAGACTTTATATTCACGGCGACAAGGGCAGCATAAGATCCGATGTCGAATACAATCAGGCCGGCGAAGTAAGCTATAAAATCTATACCAAAGACGGAGTTATCGAAAGAAAAATATCAGTTCCTCAGAACTACAGTCTGGAAATCACACAGCTTGGAAACTGCATCTTAAACGGCGAGAAGCCCTATGTTTCACCCGAGTTCTCAATCAGAAATTCTGAGTTGATGGATAAAGTATTTGAAGAAATCGGATATTAAATAAAATTGACAATTAAGGTTGTTTTTGATAGACTCCTTTTAGAATCTTAAGAAAGCGAGGTACATTTAATGATTGCCATGAACAGAATAGAAAATGCAACTGAATTGAGTGTGAAGACCTCGGTTTTAGATTTTTAATTGTCTGAAAATCTGTATACAAAGCCGTGGCATATTGTGTCGCGGCTTTTTTTATTCCTTTAAGAGGTCTCCATACGGTAATGAAATTTGATTTAAAGAATGGAGATTAAGACATTGAATATTATTTTAAGAAAAGAAACAAAAGAAGATTATTACAATACCGAACATATGACAATGCGCGCATTCTGGAACCTTCACGGCCCAGGCTGCAACGAGCATTTGCTGGTTCACAAACTCAGAGAGAGCGAAGATTATATTCCGGAATTAAGCAGAGTAGCTGAACTAGACGGAAGGATAGTCGGAGCAATCTTTTATTCAAAAGCCATCGTAAAAGACGGTGACAAAGAGCACGAAGTCCTTACATTTGGACCGCTTGCGGTTGAGCCTACCTGCTTTAATTCAGGGATCGGAGCAAAGCTCCTAAAAGAAACGCTCTCCCTCGCCAAAGAGGCAGGATACAAAGGAATCGTCATTTGCGGCGAACCCGGGTATTATCCGAAGCACGGATTTAAAACTTGCGATAATTACGGAATCGTTCATAACGCGTTTGGAAATTCCGATGCTTTTATGGCGTATCCGTTAAATGAAGGCTTTGAAGAAATCCACGGAACATATTATGAGGCTCCGGTATTTGAAACCTGCGAGGACGAGGCAGAAATAGAGGAGTATACCAAAAACTTCCCTTATTACAAACCGCTTAAACTTTCATGCCAGTGGCTGCATGTGGAGAAGCTCGGAAGAATCTGCGAAGTACAGAAGAACAGTTTTAAAATTCGTTTCTTCGAGCAGGAACTGCCGGCTAAACTTAAAGGAAACTTCTATGGTGAAGATACGGAAAAATGGCCTGTTGTAGGCGATTACGTAACATTCCTTTACAATCCGAACGGCGAATGTACGATTCTTTCGGTATGCGAAAGAACCAGCTTCTTACAGAGACCGGACCAGGCTAAAACAGGCGTTATGCAGCACATGGTTGCAAACGTTGATTACACTTTTATAGTAACTTCTCTAAACGATGATTACTCTTTTAACAGAATAGCGAGATATGCAAGCGTGGCGCTTCAGGGAAATTCGATTCCCGTTGCGATTCTTACAAAATCGGATCTCTGCACCAATGTAGGAAGGTTTGTAAGAGAAGTTGAATCAATCTCGGACAGTATCAGAGTACATGCGGTTTCGGCCCTGCTTGATTTAGGACTTGATGAGCTTGAAGAATATTTCACGCCGGGAACAACCATTTGTCTGATGGGTTCCTCGGGTGCAGGAAAATCAACGCTTATTAACTCAATCATCGGTGAAGAGGTAATGAAAACTTCCGAAATCAGAGAAGACGATTCCAAGGGAAGACATACCACTACGCACAGACAGTTAATTGAGGTAAAAGAAGGCGTATTTATCATCGATACTCCGGGTATGCGCGAAATCGGAATGGCCAATACGGAGG
Organism: Lachnospiraceae bacterium; assembly: GCA_016284175.1. GTDB lineage: Bacteria > Bacillota > Clostridia > Lachnospirales > Lachnospiraceae > UBA3766. Next base: position 4,459 of record JAEEOJ010000064.1, read on the forward strand.
ACGGAATAGACGAGACTTTTTCGGATATTGTCGAACTTGAAGGCAGATGCAGATTCTCAAACTGCAGACATCAGACCGAACCCGGCTGTGCCATAAAAGCAGCGCTTGCAAGCGGAGAATTATCCGAAGAAAGATATGCGCTTTATAAAAACTTAGGCGCCGAAAACACTCGCAATTATGCCATGAAGAAAGAGATTTCCAAGTGGGCGAGAGAAGTTAAAAAAATCGATAAAAGAAAGATGTGGGATTAAACAATTGAAAACACTGTACGTTTCGGATTTGGACGGCACTCTGCTTCACAGTGACGAAAGCACGTCGGAATATACCAACGAAGTAATAAATACTCTGACGGAAAAGGGCATGCTTTTTTCCTACGCTACCGCACGTTCTTTAATAACGGCTAAAAAGGTAACCAAGGGTATCGACGCAAAGATTCCGCTTATAGTTTATAACGGCGCTTTTATCGTTGATAATGCTACGGGAGAAATACTTAAATCTAATTATTTTGACAGAAATACGGCAGATGAAATAACCAATCTTTTATATGAAAACAATATCTATCCGATAGTTTATGCATACGTCGACGGAATAGAGAAATTTTCATATATTCCGAAACTCAGTACAGCAGGTCTTAAAAGATTTACGGACAGCCGTGCGGGAGATATAAGAGAAAATAAAGTGAGTACGCCCGAGGAATTGCGAAAGGGTGATATCTTTTATATTACCTGCATCGATGAGCCTGAAAAACTTTATCCGATATATGAAAAGTACAGAGATGATTTTCATTGTGTATACCAGAAAGACATTTACACCGGCGACCAGTGGCTTGAAATTATGCCCAAAGAAGCAACGAAAGCCAACGCGATAAAACAGTTAAAAGAGATGTTTCGCTGCGACAAAGTAGTTGCTTTCGGCGACGGTAAAAACGATATTGACATGTTTGAAATTGCGGATGAAGGCTATGCGGTTTCAAACGCACAGGATGCTTTAAAAGAAAAAGCCACGGCGGTTATCGAATCAAACAATGATGACGGTGTTGCAAAGTGGCTGGAGAAAAATTATGCTTGAAAAAATGAATGATTTTTTTACGGCTCGTGTGGACGGATATGACGAACACATGAGAACCAATATAGAGGGCGCTTCGACCTTTTATGAGTTCACGGCTTCGCTCCTTCCAAAAGGTGAGACAAAGATTTTGGATTTAGGCTGTGGAACGGGACTTGAACTTGAAGAATATTTTAAGGTGAGTCCTGATGCAGACGTAACTGGAATTGATTTGACCGAAGCAATGCTAAACGCTCTTAAAAGTAAGTTCCCCTCTAAGAAACTTTACCTTATCTGCGGTTCATATTTTGATGTTCCGTTTGGTGAAAATGCTTTTGATGCGGCGGTTTCGGTTGAGTCGCTCCATCATTTTATGAGAGATAAGAAACTCGGACTTTACAAAAAACTTCACGAAGCTTTAAAGGGAAACGGATATTTTATCCTGACCGATTATTTTGCGGAGTCCGAAGAACTGGAAACAGAATATTTTAACAATCTCGCGGAAATCAAACGTGCGGAAGGCCTGTCGGAAGATGAGTTTTTTCATTACGACACGCCGCTTACGGTAGACCACGAAATCGAAATCCTAAAAGAAGCAGGCTTCTCCAAAGTAGAGAAATTAGAACAATGGGAAAGTACCTGGACGCTTCGCGCAACAAAATAAATTTGACCTGACAAAACTTCGCAAGGCAGGAAATGTAGCAAAAACGAATTACTCCTAAAATAGACTCATACAGGAGGAAAAAGAATGGACTGGATATCATCAATGCAGCAGGCAATAACCTATATGGAAGAACATCTCTTGGAAGAGATTAACTATGAAGACGTGGCGAAGCATGTGCACACTTCAAGCTACGAGTTTCATAGAGCATTCAGCTTCCTAACAGGAATGACTGCCAATGCATACATCAGAAACCGCAGACTTTCACTGGCGGGAAGAGAGATAGTTGAAACCGATGCAAAAATAACAGATCTGGCATTCAAGTACGGTTATGAAACACCGGAAAGTTTTACGAAAGCATTTACAAGGTTTCACGGAATTGCTCCAAGATCAGCCAGAGAAGAATCCGGCAAACTCGTTCTTTTTAATCCTATGACCATTAAGTTAACTGTCGAAGGAGGAAAGACAATGGATTACAGAATAGTACAAACAGAAGCTAAGAAATTCCTGGCACTTGTAAGAAGTTTTAGCAACGAAATAATCAATGATGACGATAATCATGAAGTAGCAGATTTCTGGGGAGAGTGCAATGCAAATCAGATGTTACACCCCGTCTGGATGTTAAGAGAAGACGGTAAGAGAGATCTTTACGGATTATGCACTCCTACAATCGAAGGCCAGGACACATTTGATTACGGAATTGGAATTATCGTAGATGAAGATACCGCGCCTTACGATCCTGCTGAAATGGAAAAGGCAGGCTTCAAAGAATGGTTCGTAAAGCCCGGAACATATGTGGTATTTGACTGCATCGGAGAAGACGGTGACTGCATCACTGAAACATGGTCAAAATTCTACAAAGAATTCTTACCTCAGATGGGATATGAAGCGGTAGACGAGACTGATTATGAACATTATTTTGACGGCGGAAAGGGCGTTTTCTGCGAACTCTGGATACCTATCAGAAAGAAATAAATCATAAAAGAATCACAGGCCGAAACCCGAAAGGGAATCGGTCTGTTTTTTTATTTTAAACATGACATAATGTTGTCGTGTTTGATATAATATACTTAATTTGGAGTAAAGAAATATGAAGATAGACAGACTTATCGGAATATTGTCGATATTGTTGCAAAAAGAAATAATTACCGCGCCCGAACTGGCAGAGCATTTTGAGGTTTCGCGAAGAACCATCAACCGCGACATCGAGGCTCTGTGCAAGGCGGGAATACCGATTCAGACCACTCAGGGAGTCGGCGGCGGCATCAGCATTATGAGCGGATACAGGATGGATAGAACCATTCTTACATCCAGAGATATGCAGATGATTATGGCCGGACTGAGGAGCCTCGACAGTGTGAGCGGCAGCAGTTATTACAGTCAGTTAATGGAGAAAATCCAGGCGGGCTCGTCGGAGCTTGTAAGCGGAAAAGAATCCATGTTAATTGATTTGTCATCGTGGTATAAAGCAACACTGGCGCCCAAAATATCGATGATACAGGATGCAATTGAAAACAGGAAGCTGCTTAAATTCAAATACTTTGCTCCGTCCGGAGAGAGTGAGAGAACCATTGAGCCTTATTACGTAGTTTTTAAATGGACCAGCTGGTATGT
>JAEEOJ010000065.1 GCA_016284175.1 Lachnospiraceae bacterium
ATAAAGAAAACTAACAAAACAGGCAACTGGATTAGATAAATATCAAGCGTTGCTTCGCCGATTTTGTTGATTGCATTCTTCAAAAAATAGCCAAATCCCGGTTTAACTTTATTCTGATTTTCATTTAATTTATTCTCTGCGATTTCATTGGCTTTTCTGCCCTTGCCGAATAACCCGGTAATAATAATTCCCAAAAGCATTCCGCCAAAGAAATGAATATATCCTCTGGCGATTCTTGTCGAAAGAAAAGGAATGATTGAGAACTCTGTCACATGTGTGATTACAACACCTGCAATCATCGGAATTGCAAGCATAATTCCTGCGGGGATTTTTGTCACTTTGGATATAAATACAAAGATGTACATAAAAATATAGCAAAGAAGCAGCACACTTACGTACCAGCAGATCGGATTAATCTCAAAATCCTTCGTGATGCTCCAGCTTCCGAGACCCAGCGCTGTAACGATGCTTCCAAACACATTTATATTCGTCGGATATCTTAATGTACCGTTGCAGAGTCGCACATAAAAGAAAAGCGCAATATCATAAAAGACAGTGCCCACTATCATGCTCGGAATAAGACGGATAAGCCTCTTGCCGAAAAATTCAGGGAAAGACATTTTATCCTGAATTCTTGCGATATATGGAACCATAAAAAATCCTGACATTAAAAAGAATATTTCTACGATATATCCGAAGTAAATTTTACCACCGTAAAAATTTATCCCACGATAAAAGAATGTTCCCGTCAGCTGCTGATAGTGATGGAACAAAACTGCTGCAGTTAAGATTATTCTGATGATATCCGGTAAAACTTTTCTCGAATCTTTCACTGTTTTCTCACTTTACTTCGTATACCCAGATGCCGTAGGAATCTGTATCTTTTATGAACGGTTCCTCGCTTATGCTTACAAGACCAAGTTCGTCGGCATTAATTATTTTAACTGCGGAGAAAACATAATCTCCGCCCATCTTCTTAAGTTCACTTGTGTTAATATCGATTTCGACCTCGGTATTCTCACCGCGGTAAATGTCAAATCTGTTGCCAAGTTCGGAGGTGTAAATAAAGCATCTGTTGCCCCAGTTGTCAAAGTAACCCCTGATACTGTCGTCCGAGGCAAGTTCTTTTTCGATTATCTTTCTGAAATCATGCTTGTAGGATAAAGGATAATCGGTTGAATATCCGTCAACCGTATAGAAGCCGTTAAAGAGTGCCACTGCAGGATTTACGCCAACCGAAACCACTCTGTATTCGCTCTTGTCTCTTCCGATTGCATCTGCTATCTCGGCGTACAAATCTTCCGCATAATATTTTCTCCAGCTGTCCACATGATAGGTGTCAAATACCATCAGGCGGATATTGTGATAAAAAGGCGACGAAAGATATACGTTATTTGCGTAAATAAAGATAATCGCAAACATTACAGCCACAGGGAATGCAGCCATATAACGCATCTTTTTAAATATAAATTCCGTTACAAAAACAGTTGAAATATCGGTCAGAATTGCAAGTTCAAGAATAAGTACACACATCCAGCAGGCAGGCATTATCCAGTAAATTCTGTTTAACTGGAATGTCTTGAAAATACCACCCAAATTCTGTCTTAAAGCAACTATCGGCTCCGAGCAGTAAAAGCATGTGAACAGAGAATTTAAAATGTTCGCACCATAAAAGATACAAAGCAGTTTATACTTGTTGTTTATCTGTAAAACCTTATCTATTTTAGATTTGCTCATAAAATGAACAAGGATGGGAATTCCGATAATGAGTGCGGGTGCAGAAAGCGCAATAATCTTTGAACAGCACTCTGAGTGGCTGCCGCCGATATACATCATTTCCTTAAAAAGCGCCCAGAGATCATGATAGGAATTTAAGACTAATTCTTCCCTGTGGGAAATAACCTTTGCAGGTCCGACGGTACTTTTTATGAGGTCCCAGGATGTAATAATCTGTACGACAATTAAAATGACATCCGCTATTACAAGATTGCCGATATAGACATTGTGTTTCCTGTCAAATATCGCAAAGCCTATTATCGCAAGTGTCAGGAACCCGATGGACATAAAACCGCCCCATGCGAGCGTGGTTCCAAGCGCATAGTAAACGAGAATAATAAAATACAGCCAGTATTTATGCTGGTGCACTTTTCCCAGTTTTATGAGCAGGAATATTAAAAGCGGGAAACCTACAATGTTAAGTCCGAACATTGATTTGAAGGGAAGATACGAAAAAAGAGATGCCGCAACAAAAGATGCAAAAGCGTTATCGGATATTTCTTTTCCCAAAAGATAAACTCCGATGAAACCGGTTAATACGACTATTGTAAGCATAATCGCAAATGCCACATACGGAGCGAAACGTTTGTAAATATAAATACCCCAGAAAGTGGAAATGGTGATTGTGTATCTGTTCTGGCCACCCATGAATTCGGGGATGAAACTTCCGTTTTTGCCGAAGTTTTTTGCATACAGAAGATACTTGAAGATTCCGTCATCAAGCTCATCATGAATCATAAAGTATGCATTTTCGCGAAGAACGTAATAGGGAATGAGAAATAACAAAACAGCAAGCAGTCCCAGCACAAACCAGAACTGCCATTTGTATTTTTCATATTTTAACATTACATTCTTTAGTTTCTCGTTCATCATTTATACGTTAAAGCAGGAACCACCCACAAATTCTCTTACGATAGAGTTCTTGGGAAGATTCGTTGTGTCCATACAGAGGAAATATTCAAGCAGTTTAAGAAGTCTCTTGGCTTCGAAATACTCGGGATCTTCGGGTGTTACCTGATAAAGAATCGGTTCGGCAATTGCTTTTAAAGCTGCAATTTCATATATCTGAGCCGAATTGAACATAGCATCCGCAGTTTCCTGGAACGGGAAAATGTTCTCTTCCTCGCCTCTTCTTACGGAAGGCCACATACCGATGGTTCTCTTGGCCGATGCGCCGCGTGTTCTGTAATCTCTAACCATACGTCTTATAAGTCTTGCGTCTGTGGTAGGAATACAGTTGTGCTCATCGATATTAAGAACTGTAAGTGCCGAAATATAAATCTTATATTTACTCTCAACAGGAAGAGTCTCGCTCATCTTGTCGTTAAGAGCATGAATGCCTTCGATTACAAGCACATCCTCGGGACCGAGCTGTTTGAAATTGCCCTTATACTCTCTGGCACCAATCTTAAAATTGAATGTGGGAATTTCCACTCTCTTTCCCGCAAGAAGTTTGTTCATGTCATCGTTAAAGAGTTTAACATCGATTGCTTCAAGACATTCAAAATTGTAATTGCCGTTTTCGTCAAGCGGAGTATCCGCTCTGTTTACAAAATAGTCATCCACTGCAATAGGATGAGGCTTAAGGCCTAATGTACGAAGCTGGACGGAAAGTCTGTGTGAAAAGCTTGTCTTTCCAGATGAGGAAGGACCTGCAATCATAATAAACTTAACGCCTTTTCTTGCTGCAATATCCTTGGCGATTTCACTGATTCTTCTCTCCTGCAAAGCTTCCTGAACAAGCACCATATCGTCAATATCGCCGGAGCAGATGCAGTCATTTAAATCACCTACGGTATCAATACCGAGCATATCTCCCCACCTGGTAGCGGTCATCATAGTATCGAACACTTTTTCAAGCGGTACAAATTCTTCAAGCACATCGGGAGCTTTTCTTCTCGGGAGATTTAAAATAAAGCCTTCCTTGTATTTGAGAACTTCGAAAAGTCTTACATATCCGCAGTTCGGAAGCATATATCCGTAATAATAATCAAAATAGCCGTCAAGTTCGTATAAGTTTATTACAGAGCTCTTTCTGTATTTGATAAGCTTAAGTTTATCTTCCATTCCCTGTGCGGCAAAAATCTTACCTGCTTCCTCAACGGGCTTGGTTGTTTTTAAAATAGGAGTTTTATTGTCGGAAAGCTCGCGCATTCTCTTCTCAAGTTTTTTCGCAAGAGCGGCTGTTACCTTAAAATCTCCGTCGCACGAGAAGAAATAACCGGTATTAACCGAAAACTCGAGCTTAATCTTTTTTATCTTATCTTCGCCGATAACATCACTGCAAGCCTTCATGAACATAAGAACCGCAGTTCTTTTAAATGTTCTGTATCCTGTGCCGTCCTTTACGTCGAGAAACTCAAGATTTCCGTCCGAATCGAGTGTTTTGGCGAGTTCTTTCATTTTGCCGTTGAAAATCGCAATTGCGATATCAGAGGTAAAATTATCCTTAAAATCCTCTGCTATCACCTCAAACGTCGTACCTTCGGGATATTTTTTTGTTTTCTTACCAACCTTTACTTTGTAAGTATTCATACGTAACCTCTCAATATATTTTATGTAAACTATTCTTTTAAAATATCTTTATTACTCATAAAAGAAAAGAAATTTTATGTTAACCGTTATAGAATTATGTTAACAAATACACATTATGTTAACCTGTTTTAGATTTTTAACTCTTTTATATTCTCTATAAATACAAGCTCCATGCCCTCCGCATTCTGAATACTCTTTTTGCATGATGCGGGAAGAATGCACTTTTTAAAGCCCAGTTTCTTTGCTTCGTTTACTCGTACGTCAGCCTGTGCTATGGCTCTTACTTCGCCGGACAAACCAACTTCTCCGAAGACTGCGATATCTTCTTTTACCGGCTTGTTGTGGAAGCTTGAAAGAATTGCAACGACAAGTCCCAAATCCACTGCGGGTTCCGATACTTTGATACCGCCCGCAACATTTATGTATGCATCGCAGTTCCCGAACGGCAGGCCCATCTTCTTTTCAAGCACGGCCATTAAGAGATTGACTCTGTTTAAATCAACACCATCGGACTGGCGTCTCGGAATACCGAAGTTTGTTGTGGTGATAAGTGCCTGAATCTCTATGAAGATCGGTCTTGTGCCTTCCATCGAGCAGGAAACAACATTTCCCGAGGAACCTACAGGTCTTCCCGAAAGCATAAATTCCGAGGGATTTGCGACCTCCACGAGGCCCTGGTTTCTCATCTCGAATACACCAATCTCATTGGTAGATCCGAAACGGTTTTTAACACCTCTTAAAATCCTGTAGGAAGCATGTCTGTCGCCCTCGAAATAAAGCACCGTATCAACCATATGCTCAAGCATTTTGGGTCCCGCAACATTTCCGTCCTTGGTTACGTGTCCGACTATAAAAATCGAAACGCCTAAGCCCTTGGCAAGTCTCATCAAAACTCCCGTTGCTTCCCTTACCTGTGATACGCTTCCGGGAGCAGATGCCACATCCTCTAAAAACATGGTCTGTATGGAATCGATTACAACCACTTCGGGCTTGGTCTCTTCTATAACTTCTTTTATGTCGTCAAGGCAGGTTTCGCAGTAGAGTTTAACGTTATCCTTAAACTCTCCTATTCTGTCGGCGCGCAGTTTAATCTGAGCGGCCGATTCCTCGCCCGAAACATATAATATATTTTTTCCTGAATCTCCGAGAGATTTGCAGACCTGCAAAAGAAGCGTCGATTTTCCGATTCCGGGATCGCCGCCTATTAGAGTTAAAGAGCCCCAAACGATACCACCGCCCAGGACTCTGTCAAGTTCACCGATATTTGTTTTTATTTTGTCTTCTTTTTTTATCTCAACTTTTGAGACAGGGATTATGACGGTCTTTTCCGATGTGCTTCTCTTTGTCGAAGGAGAACCTTTTACGGACTGTTTGTTATCAAGTCCTTCCTTAAAAGTGTTCCATGCCTTGCATCCCGGGCACTGGCCCATCCACTTCGGTGATTCATAACCGCATTCCGTACAAAAGAAAACGGTTTTAACTTTATCCTTTGACATAAACCCTCTATTTGACTATTTTTATGTCTTTTACTTCTCCTTTTGAAAGTTCAACCGAAAAACTAACTTTACCGGAGCCGTTTGACTTCATTTTACCGATTGATTTTCCGTCGATTGAAATATCATATTCGGTATTCTCTTCAAGTCCAACGGTAATCTGTGAATCCTTGTCTGATTCTACTTTAAAAAACAAACCGTTATCGTTTTCTTCAAAATCCGTAACATTGGTACCCGGAACCGACTCAAAAAGGAATAAACCGTTCTTTTCGAGCTTCGTCATTGTGTTATAAGTCTTGATCTTGTACAGATCGCCGCAGTGAGGAAAATCCTCTTTCTTCTGCTTTTCGGGAAGTTCGTAGTTTCCGAATGCAAGTTTCCCGTTTTCCGAAGTACTGATGATATCCATTTAAATACCCCCATTTAATATTTGTTAATGTCCCCTCTATCCGATTTTTCTAGCATAAACGCCGGGGCAAATTTCTATATTTCGGATGATTTTATTATACCTTAAAGCAGACTTAATTTCTATAAATTTTTAGTGAAAATTTACCTTTCCCTTGTTGAACGAAACTTTAACCGTATCGCCTTCTTCAATGTTTCCGGAAAGTATTTCGCTGGCTAAAGGATCCTCAATATCAATCATAATTCCGCGTCTTAAAGGTCTTGCCCCCATTAAAGGATTTGAGAACTTGTCGACTATATGATTTTTAAGGGCAACCGTGAATTTAAGGTCAATATTCATCTGCTCTTTGGCACGTTTTGCAAGGTTTGAAAGAAGGAGTGAAGTAATGTCTTCGAGTTCTTTTCTGTCGAGTTTGTGGAATACGATAAAATCATCGATTCTGTTGATAAACTCGGGCTTAAAGAGCTGTTTAACCTCTTCCATTACGTTTGCTTTCATCTTTTCGTAATTCTGCTCTTTGGTTTCCTTGCTGCCGAAACCTAAATTCTTGGGTTCGGTGATTCTCTTGGCGCCGACATTTGAAGTCATAATGATGATTGTGTTCTTAAAGTTAATCTTTCTGCCCTGAGAATCGGTTACCTGGCCGTCGTCAAGAATCTGTAAAAGCACGTTAAAAACATCCGGATGAGCCTTTTCGATTTCATCAAAAAGAACTACCGAATAAGGATTTTTTCTTACTCTCTCCGAAAGCTGTCCGCCGTCGTCAAAGCCTACATATCCGGGAGGCGAACCGAGTATCTTTGATACCGAATGTGCTTCCATGTATTCGGACATATCGACTCTGATAAGCGAATCTTCCGAGCCGAATACTGCTTCTGCAAGTGCCTTAGAAAGTTCGGTTTTTCCTACACCTGTAGGTCCCAAGAATACAAAGCTTCCGATAGGACGCTTAGGGTCTGATAAACCGATACGTCCTCTTCTAATGGCCTTACTTACGGCTTCAACAGCCTCGTCCTGGCCTATGATTCTTTTATGAAGGTTCTTCTCAAGTCCGATAAGTCTGTCAGACTCTTTCTTTGAAAGCTCGGAAACAGGCACTTTGCTCCATCTTGAGATAACCTTTTCAACCTCATCGACGGTTACTGCCTTTTCGCTCTTCTTCTTTCTTCTCTTCTCGGCTGCTTCGGACTTTCTTAATGTCTCGAATAAAACATCCTGCTCTTTCTTTGCCTCTCCCGCTTTTTCGAATTCACCGTTTTCAATGGACTCTTTCATAATGCGGTCGCATTCAAAGATTTTTTCTCGTAAAAGACGTATTTTATCCGAAGGCTTGTAGCCTGTAAGTGAAACAAGCGCAGCCGCCTCATCCATTACATCGATTGCCTTATCGGGAAGGTTTCTGTCGGTAATGTATCTGTCGGAAAGATTTACGCAGGCTTCAATAGCTTCTGCATCATATACAACATTGTGATGCTCTTCGTATTTATGCTTAATGCCCATAAGAATTTTAAGAGTATCTTCTTTTGTGGGCTGTGATACGGCTATGGGCTGGAATCTTCTCTCAAGCGCTGCATCTTTTTCGAAGTACTTTCTGAATTCTTCTTCTGTGGTTGCACCGATTAACTGGATTTCTCCGCGCGATAATGCGGGCTTTAAGATGTTAGAAGCATCAAGTGTACCCTTTGCTCCGCCTGCACCAATAAGCGTGTGAATTTCATCCATAAAAAGGATTATATTACCGTCTTCGGAAACTTCTTCGATAACAGCCTTTAATCTCTTCTCAAACTCACCACGGTACTGTGTACCTGCCACGAGTGATGACATATCAAGTGAGAGGATTCTTTTATCTTTTATGATGTCGGGAACGCTTCCGTCAGCCATCCTCTGCGCAAGGCCTTCTACGATTGCTGTTTTGCCTACACCGGGCTGGCCTACGAGGCAGGGATTGTTCTTGCTTCTTCTGGCAAGCACCTGAATAATACGCATAATCTCGTCATCTCTTCCGATAACGGGATCAAGCTCGCCGTTTGCAGCCATTTCGGTAATGTCTTTTGTATAATCCTCAAGACTGAATCTCTGAGGACCTTCGCCCATGGGACTTTCCTCGGCTCTTACATATTCGTCGGGGATATAACCTTCATCGTCAAATCCGAAGTTTGCGGCTATTTCTTCCGCAATCTTGGAAACGGGAGTGCCGGTATCTTTTAGGAGATATAAAAGAAGGTTGTATGCAAGGCATTTGTCTTCGGTCACAATGGCATAAAGAATATGCTCCGTACCTATAAGATCGGAACCTGTGTCTCTTGCAACCTTTTCAGCGACATCAAGAATCTTTTTAACCTGGGGTGTTAAGTCAAGTTTGCCCTTTACAACCACTTTTCTTAAGGATTCGCTTCTTGATTCGAAACATTTCTTAATAGCTGCACATGTGATGCCGTGAGATTCAAGAATAGTGCCTGCGAGTGATTCGCTGCACTTTGCAAGACCATATAAAAGATGCTGGGTGTCAAGCGCACTTGCACCGAGCGTCTTTCCTATCTGATTGGCATATTTTAATACCTGTTTGCTCTGCTCGTTTAATTCCATAAATAATTCCCTTATAAAGAAGCCTCTGTTATTTCTAACAGAGGCTTTAAAATTTATTAGATATCAATGAAATCTATGTCGTCGTCATCATCCACGTCGTCATAATATTCATCATCCTCGGCTTCGTCGTCAACCTCGGTAGTAAAGTAATTTAAGAACTTGTCTTTGGCTTTCGCCGCTTTACTCTGCTTGGGTTCTTTTTCCGCTCTTGCCGAAGTTCTGTCTTCTCTTGAAGAACGTCCTCTGGAATTCTCAATTGAAGAAACGGGGATTTCGTCTTCATCTTCTTCATCTTCATAATCGTCATAGTCGTAATCGTCGTCGTTTTCAACGCCCTTTGAAAGCTTTAACGCCATGAAGAATACTGCTGCAAGAAGAAGGATAATTACAATGATAAGAATTATAAGGATAACCTTTAAATCGATTCCGAAAATCTTACCTGAGGAATCTTTATCTTTCTTCTTAGCTGTTGCATCAAAAAGTCCGTCGTATGAAACGTATGTGCTGTTCTTCTCATCGAGAACATACCATCCGGTAATCTCTCTTTCGTTCATACCGTAGATGATGTAGAAATCGCCTTTATGCCATACCTTTTCGCCTGTTTCAAGCTGAACTTCGTCAAATCCGTCAGGAAGATTTGAAGGTGCTTCGAAAGGCTGAAGAGGTGTAATGCCTTTCTTAACTTCTGCAGGTTCTTCTGTTGCAGGAGTTTCAGGATTCTCTACGGGTTCATCCGTACCTGTTTCTGTTGTGCCGGGATCTTCGACAGGAGTTGTGGTATCGGGATTATCCGTAGTAGTTGAATCAATGTTTGTTTCAGCAGGTGTATTGGTGGGTTTTGTAAATGTAAGAAGGTCGCTTCTTATGAAACCTGATTTGTTTGCACCGTCTGCCGTAAATGTAACTTTATACCACTTGTATCCGTCGGAAGCTGTAGCTTCGCCTGTAACGGTAACTTCTGTATTCTTCTGAGCCTTTGCAATTAAGTCTGAAGAAGCTGAAGCCTGTGAACGGATATTAACCACATCGCCTGCGATGTATGCAGGTTTTGCATCAACGTTTGTTACGTTGGTTGTTGCAGGGGGTGTAGTTGTGGTTGTTGTAGTTGTTGTAGTAGTTGTTGTGTTAGTGTTTGTATTTGTGTTTGTGTTGTTGTTATTGTTATTTGTGGTAGCAGAATCGCCCTTGGTAATGAAGTCTGCTCTTACATAACCTGTGGTTCCTGTAGCAGTTGTAATCTTGTACCAGAGTACGTTCTGTGCATTGGTCTTCTCTTCGATAATGGTAACCTTGTCACCTGAATTGACTTTTCCGAGAGAAGTACTTGTTGCATCTGCTTCCGAACGGATATTTACATTAGTGTCATTTACGGTACCGGGTGTGTCTGCCTTAACCGTGATAGGTAAAAGGAAAAGACAAACAAGAAGAATTGCAAATGCCGAAATTCCGTTTCTCCAAAAGTTTTTTCTATTAGTTAATTTCATCTGTCAATCACCTCATAAAATGTATTATACATCTAATAAAATATACATTTTTTTGCTTAAAAAGTCAAATCTGCATCTATGCTTCGTCAATAGCCTTACCTATATCGTGACGCATGTATTTGTTGTCGAAATCAACCCATTCGGTTGCTTCGTAGGCTTTCTTTCTGGCCTCTTTTAAGTCGTTTCCGAGTGCCGTAATACCAAGCACTCTTCCTCCGTTTGTAACCACCTTACCGTCAGCGAATTTGCTGCCCGCATGAAAGCAGAAATAATCTTCTTTTCCGTTGAAATTTTCAAGACCTCTGATTTCTTTTCCTTTTTCGTAAGAAACAGGATATCCGTCGCTTGCAAGTACAACGCAAACCGCAGCATTGTCTTCGAATTCAAGATCAATCTTGTCAAGTCTTCCTTCGATACATGCTTCGAATACATCCACGATATCATTCTTCATTCTCGGAAGAACAACCTGTGTCTCGGGATCGCCGAATCTTGCGTTGTATTCAAGAACTCTGGGGCCTTCAGAGGTTAACATAAGTCCGAAGAAGATAACTCCCTTGAAATCTCTGCCCTCTGATCTCATTGCATCCACAGTTGCCTGATAAATGTATTTCTTACAGAAATCATCCACTCTGTCGGTATAGAAAGGTGAAGGAGAAAATGTTCCCATACCGCCTGTATTTAAGCCTTCGTCATTGTCTTTGGCTCTTTTATGATCCTGTGCAGATGTCATGATCTTGATTGTCTTTCCGTCGGTAAATGATAATACGCTGACTTCCCTTCCTGTAAGGAACTCTTCGATTACCATCTTATTACCTGCGCTGCCGAATTTCTTGTCATCCATAATTTCATGGATGCCTGCAACGGCTTCGTCGTAATCTTTGCAGATAAGAACGCCTTTGCCGAGTGCAAGACCGTCTGCCTTAAGCACGATGGGGAATTTGCACTGATCAAGGAATTTAATTGCAGGTTCGGATTCCTCAAATACTTCGTACTTTGCAGTGGGAATATTGTATTTTTTCATCAAATCCTTTGAAAAAGCCTTGCTTCCTTCGAGGATAGCAGCTTTTTTGTTGGGTCCGAATACCTTTAATCCTGCTGTTTCAAGTACATCCACAATGCCTGCTACCAAAGGATCGTCAGGTCCGACAACAACCATGTCAACCTGTTTTTCCAATGCATACATTGCAACCTTGTCAAATTCCATTACTCCGATAGGAGCACATTCCGCAAGTTCTGCTATGCCGGCATTTCCGGGTACGCAGTAAATTTTATCCACTCTTTCACTCTTAGATATTGCTTTTACGATGGCATGTTCTCTTCCACCGCCGCCGACTACAAGTATTTTCATTTTGTCTCTTTCGTCTCCTTTGCAATCAAACCAATACTTTCGGGTAATATAATCCATTCAGCCTGTTCCATGACTCTTCTCTGAAGAATCTCGGGCGTATCGCCATCAAGAACTTCGACTGCTTTCTGCATAATAATCGGACCCGTGTCCGTTCCTTCATCCACATAGTGAACAGTGGCTCCGGTAATCTTCACGCCTCTTGCAAGAGCCGCTTCGTGTACCTTGAGTCCGTAATATCCCGTTCCGCAAAATGAAGGGATAAGCGAGGGATGAATGTTAATAATTCTTCCTCTGTAAGCTTCGATAACAATCTTCGGAATAACTACAAGGAAGCCTGCAAGCACAACGAGGTCGGGATTAAAATCATTCAAAGCATCAAGGAATGCCTTGTTGAATTCCTCTCTGTCGGCAAATGACTTCGGAGATACGCAGATTCCCTTTACTCCTGCATTCTTAGCTCTCTCAAGCGCATATGCGTTAGGGTTGTTCGAAATAACTCCTACGATTTCCGTATTCTGTAATTTTCCACTGTTTATCGAATCAATAATTGCCTGAAGATTTGTACCGCCGCCCGATACACAGACAACAATTTTTAACATAATTCAACTCCCTTAGTGCCGTTCTTGCACTTACCTACGATATAAGGTTCCTCGCCTGCTGCCTTAATTGCAGCCATTGCCTTGTCAGCATCTGCGGGATCAACTGCAACAACCATTCCGAGACCCATGTTGAAAGTGTTGTACATCATTTCTTCTGCGATGTTGCCTTCTTTCTGGATAAGTCCGAAGATAGCGGGTACGGGATAAGAATCCTTCTTTACCTCTGCAACAATGCCTTCGGGAAGCATTCTGGGGATGTTCTCATAAAATCCGCCGCCTGTAATGTGGCTGCAGCCCTTTAATACAACACCTGCATCTTTTACGCTCTTTAAAGCCTTAACATAAATCTTTGTGGGAGCGATGAGCGCTTCACCGAGTGTTGTTCCGAGTTCGTCTCTGTAGCGGTTTAAATTGTCTTCTGTCATTCTGAAAACTTTTCTGACAAGTGAGAAACCGTTTGAATGAACACCGCTTGATGCGATACCGATGAGAACGTCTCCGTCTTTTATGTTCTGGCCTGTGATAAGGTCTTTTCTGTCAACAACACCTACGGCAAATCCTGCAAGATCGTATTCGTCTTCAGGCATAAGTCCGGGATGTTCTGCTGTTTCGCCGCCGATTAAAGCACAGCCTGACTGCTTGCAGCCTTCTGCCACACCTTTTACGATGGTTGCGATTTTCTCGGGAATGTTTTTGCCGCATGCTATGTAATCAAGGAAAAACAAAGGCTCGCCGCCCGCACATGCAACATCGTTTACGCACATTGCTACAGCGTCAATACCGATAGTATCATGCTTGTCGAGAAGAAATGCCAGTTTAACCTTTGTTCCGCATCCGTCTGTACCGGATAAAAGAACGGGGTCATCCATTTCTTTTAATTTGCTCATTGAGAAAGCGCCCGAGAATCCGCCGATTCCTCCAAGTACTTCTTCTCTGAATGTTTCTTTTACAAAACCTTTCATCAGTTCGACAGATTTGTAACCTGCCTCGATGTCAACTCCGGACGATTTGTAATCCATTTTTTTCTCCTTAAAAATAAATATTTTTATCCCTATACGTTATGGTTTTTACTAACCGAATTAATAATTTTTGTATCCGACTTCCTGTAATCTCGCATCCT
>JAEEOJ010000066.1 GCA_016284175.1 Lachnospiraceae bacterium
TCATCCACTACAGTAACATCTTTTAAAACAGGGTTAGAAACAGAAACCTTGTGGTCGTACCAGACTCCTTTTTTACCTATCAGGGCAACATCAAATTCATCATCAAGATAAGGAACGGGAATATCAAAACCGTTTACCTCATCCGTGGTTCCGTCATTATAATCAATCTCATCCACCGAAGGCTGAAGAAGTTCTGCGCCTTCTTTCTGTGCGTCTTCCGCAAGTCCAACATAAAGATTGACAATCGATTTGGAAGGGAGTGACACATGAATGGTCATCTGACCGTCTTTTACGGTAAGAGTTCCTTTTCCGTCACACATTTCATTTACATGAAACATTGTGCTGTCGGTATTAAACTCAGCAATATAAATACCGTCTTCAAGTTCGCACTCTGCAATCTCGGGTTCTGTTACTTCAGGTTCTGTATTTTCAACATCAGTGACAGGAACTTCCTCTTCCGAGTTGTCATCATTTATTTCTTCAACTGCAACCGTTGAAGTCTCAATATCGTTGACAGGTGCAAAATCCGCATCGGGAGTTTTAGTGTCACATCCTGCAAGAAAAGCTATCGAGGTAATAATACCTGCCAAGTAAAGTAAAGTTTTTTTCATTTTTGTTCTCCGTTTTTTATCTCGTATTTTTAGTATTTTTCCCCGATTTTTTAAAAAAAGCGGCGGAAACTAAATTAAATCGTAATTTAATTTCCGCCGAGAATATAATTATTTAAGGGCTTCCTTAGTATGCTCTACATAGAGCTTCTGAATTTCCTCAATTCTTCCCAAACCGGAAATCTGAGTCTTAACTTCGTCAAAGTTTCCTGATGCATTGAACATTGAAAGCCATGAATCTTCATCTTCGCCTGCCATATCATTGTTTGCATGATCGCCTGCAACAACCATGAGAGGTCTTAAGATAACTGTCTTGTAACCTGCTTCATTAACAGCATCGATAATGTTTTCGCATGCTGTTTCTTCAGGCTCGCCTTCAACCGTACCGATAAATACGTTCTCAAATCCGAGTTCGTTCATCTGTGTCTGCATCTGGCTGTAAGAAACCTTTGCTGCATGTGATGTACCATGTCCCATGAGTACAAGTGCAATGCCGGCTTCCTGCATATCTTTTACGCTGTCAAATCCTGCTTCCTTTGCTGCTGCATTTGCTACTGCTTCAGCTACAGCCTTCTTGTCTGCATTTATTACTGTTGCATCGCTACCTACTTCACCGAGAAGAGGCTCTGCAACCTTTACGCTTTCAAACTTGTCTTCGTAAGCTTCAAGAGCTTCGATTAACTCATCATATTCTGCACCGTGCATAAGATGTGTGGGCTGAACCACAAGGTTCTTAACACCGTTTGCAACCGCTCTTTCAAGAGCCTGATCCACATTATCTATCTTTTCGCCGTCTCTGGCCTGAACGTGGTTGATAATAATCTGAGCTGTAAATGCTCTTCTTACTGACCAGTCAGGATATGCTTCTGCGAGTGCATCTTCGATACCCTTGATATCTTTAGCTCTTGAATCGTTAAAAGATGTACCAAAGCTTACAACAAGGATTTCGTTCTCGCCGATTTCGTCCTGGTTCTTAGGATCGTCTAAAGAAGCATCGCCGGTGTCTCTTCCGAAGTAATCGGGATCAGCTTCTTCGCCTTCAACGAGTTCTTTCTGTTCATCTGTAAGTGCGTCCCAGGCCTTTTTAGCTGCTTCACACTGAGCATCTGTATCATCTGTTCTTTCCTGAACATATATTGCATCGATTAAAGCTGCAACTTCATCTGCTTTCATCTGATCTGTCTCCTCTTCGACAATCGCTCCGTCTTCATCAATTGAAGGGAATGAATTAAGGAGATCGTCAACTGCTTTGTCGAGATCTTCCTGCAAAGCCTCGCCCTCTTGTTCGGCGTTTTCCTTTGCCTCTTCAATCTCCTGCTGTGTTTCCTGAATGATGCTGTTGGTTAAGTTACAGCCTGAAAGGCAGACAGCAATCATTGTACCTGCGGTAATAAGTGCTAAAAATTTTTTTCTCATTTTTCCTCCATAGACTTAAAGTCTTGTTGTATTATTAAACCCCGAAATACAAAAAACCTCTATCAAAACGATAAAGGCCTGCAAAAAAGAACATGAGAAAAGCGGGTAAAAGAATTACCCATTCCTTTTTCGTACAGCCAGTTACTCGTGGCTCGGGGAAATTCCCCGCGTACAGCGAAAGGCAGGTCTCCCGACTGATACATCTGCATTTATGCCGCCTTCCCGCGTTACCAGTGGCATATTGGCATAAACTCCGCAATTACGGTGACGAGTTCGCACAGGACTTGCACCTGTTTCCCTTTTCACCAAAGCCGACTGAGGTCGCTTTGACACCTTCCGTTTCATATTCAATTCGCCCTATTCTACCACAATAAAGGGCTTTTTGCAATAAAAAACGGCAGCCTTAAACTGCCGTTTTTACTATATTTTTGCTTAATTATTTGATAACCTTTATCCAGCCTTCGGGAGCTTCGATTTCGCATCTCTGAATGCCTGTAAGTGTATCGTAAATCTTCTTGGTCCAGGGACCCATTTCTTCCATGCCTGCAGGGAAGCAGATTTCTTTGCCGTGGTCGTAAATCTTGCCAACGGGTGATACAACTGCTGCTGTTCCGCAAAGACCGCATTCTGCGAAGTCTTTAACTTCATCGAAGTATACTTCTCTGTGCTCAACCTTCATGCCAAGATATTTCTCTGCTACGTAGCAGATACTTCTTCTGGTGATTGAAGGAAGGATTGAATCTGACTTAGGTGTTACAAGTGTGCCATCCTTTGTTACGAAGATGAAGTTTGCACCGCCGGTCTCTTCAACTTTGGTTCTTGTCTCGGGATCGAGATACATATTCTCTGCAAATCCTTCTCTGTGAGCAACCTGGATTGCATGAAGGCTCATTGCATAGTTAAGACCTGCTTTGATATGGCCTGTTCCGTGAGGTGCGGCTCTGTCAAAGTCAGAAACCTTAATTGTGATAGGCTTTGCACCACCCTTGAAGTAAGGACCTACGGGTGTTACAAGAATTCTGAACTCATATTCGTCAGCGGGCTTAACACCGATAACAGGATTTGAGCCAAACATAAAAGGTCTTAAGTAAAGACTTGCGCCTGTTCCGTAAGGAGGAACGTAATCCTTGTTGGCAGCGATAACCTTTTCGCAAGCTTCTACGAATTTATCCTTGGGGAAAGGAGGCATTTCAAGTCTTAATGCAGAATCATACATTCTTTCTGCGTTCATGTCAGGTCTGAAGCAAACGATGTTGCCATCCTTTGTGTAGTAAGCCTTAAGGCCTTCGAAACATGACTGTGAATACTGAAATACGCATGCACATTCGTTTAGTACTATATTTGAATCGGTGACGAGTGCGCCGTCATCCCACTTTCCGTCTTTAAACTTTGAAACATATCGATAAGCACATTCGATATATCCAAAACCGAGTTCTTCCCATTTGATAGTTTTAGGATCGATCATTTTACTATCTCCTTTCATATATTAAAATTTTCTATTCATTATACACTTTAATAATAAAATGTAAATCCTTAAATTAAATATTATTCTTCAGCCTTTTTATCGTCGTCTTTTCCTTCATCGGGCTTGGGTAAAGGTTTGCCGTCCGGAGTCTGTAATACAGCTGAGTCGTCGATGTCTTCGGGCTTAACTCCGAGGAACACTCTCTTTATCTCATTTACAGTTTCTTTGTTGACGTAGCAGCCGAGAGAATATTCTTTTGAAATGTTGATGCCTACATCGAAAATATCGGTGAATTTTTCGAGTTTCTGTGAGAAAGCAGACCACTCTTCATCATACATTCCGCGAAGTCTCTTCATATCAGTGAAAAGAAATACAAGGTTTCTTGTGTTCTTTCCGACCATAATGGGGAAACGAAGTCTCTTTAATTCCATACCGTTGGCATCTTTTAAATCCTCAGGTACGTTTTCGTTATTAACAGCCTCGCCTTCTTCAACAACCTTTGCGGGAATAACGAAATCAGCCTTCATAGCTTCAGTTGCAAAGAATCTGTAGTAAATCTTTGCCACCATCTTTTCTGCATCTGTTGTAGGATTGGAAATCTGGCTTCTTAAAAGCATCCATCTAACGAGATTGGGATTGGTAACGGGTATTTCACTCTTCTTCATACCGAAGTAATTGGGCTTCGGAATGATGTTTTCTGCACCGATGGCACATACTTCGAAGTTAACTCTCATTCCCATTGCACCGTTTAAATAAAACGCGTCAAAGAGGAAATCTTTTATGCCTGTACCATTCTCACCGTTTTCAATCTTTTTAATTTCAAACAAATCTGAAGGAAAATGCTTTTCGCCCATTTCCTTGTAAGGCTTTGAGAAAATATGAATTTCAGGGGGTGAGCATACATAATCGTCTTTGAATTTGTTTGTTCTTGAAAACATATAAGGCTCGCCTGTACGCTTGCTCATTACAACATAAATTTCGTCTGCAGCAAGAACCTTTTTACCCAAAGCACGTGAGACAACGCTGATTTTTCTCCTAAAATCGTTAATCTCTTCCTTGGTAAAGCCGCCTTCTTTTTTCTCATGAAGCTTGATGAAAATTCTCCAGCTTTCTGCACAGTCCGTAATACTCATAATAGAAAGTTCGGTCTCGTAGATTTCGAGATCTCTTCTTCCTACATATGAATCACCGATAGCTGTTACATATGCTACGTGAATATCATCTTCTGTTGCATTTTCACTGTGGATGACAGAACCGGGCTTGATGTTCTCGGATAAACCGTCACGGATTCTGACCGCAACAAAACAGTCAGTTGCTTCCGTAGCCTCCTTGCCTTCGATTTCGAGAGCAACTACGCTTGATACTACAAGCTCGTCATCATCGTCACCGTAGTTGGTGATGAAGATCTTGTCACCTCTTTTAAGAGTTCCTTTTACCCTGCCCACAACAGCAACGTCGGTGGCGGAGTTTTTAAGTTCAAACTTATCAAGAACTCCGTAAACAAATTTGTTTTCGTTAGTGGTTTCGCTCATTACTACCTCTGTTTATTCCTTTTTATTTTTTGAGCCACCCTTGAGTACGATATTTGTAATAATACCAAGGATAAGTGCACAAGCAACTTCGGTAATTTCAATGTTGCCGAAATTAAGAACCAGTCCGCCGATACCTGCGATAAGGATTACAGATACGGTGAAAAGGTTTCTGTTGTCTTCAAGATCGGTTTTCTGAATCATCTTAAGACCGGATACAGCGATGAAGCCGTAGAGGGCTACACATACACCACCCATTACACAGTTAGGGATGGTTGCAAGGAATGTTACGAAAGGAGATACGAACGATGCAACGATAGCCATGATGGCCGTAACAAGAATCGTAACAACCGATGCGTTACCCGAGATAGCTACACAGCCGACTGATTCGCCGTATGTTGTGTTGGGACATCCGCCGAAGAATGCGCCAACCATTGATCCGACACCGTCACCGAGGAGGGTGTTGTGAAGACCGGGATCCTTAAGAAGATCTTTTTCGATGATTGAAGAAAGGTTCTTATGGTCTGCGATATGCTCTGCAAATACTACGAATGCAACGGGAACATATGCGATAAGAATCTTAACTATATAAGCGCCCATGTTGCCGACTTCGCCGTAATTGAAAGCACCGCCGAAGAACGCTTTTACAAATGTAAAATCAGGATACCACTGCATACGTGAGAATGCTGTGAAATCAATAATTTGAAGTGAAACCTCGCCCTGTGCGAGACCGATGATTGTAAATACCGCTGCGATGGCATAGCCAGCTACGATACCGATGATAAAAGGAATCATCTTCATCATCTTCTTGCCGTATACGGAGCAGATCATTGTTACGAACAATGTTACAAGACCGCAGACAAGGCAGATATAAGTGTTTGCCGTTGAAATAAAATTACCTGTTTCGTCTACATATCCGACTTTACCTTTGAATAAATCACCTACAGCATTTCCTGCAAGCGAAAGTCCGATGATTGCTACGGTAGGTCCGATAACTACAGCGGGCATGAGTTTGTTAATCCAGTCAACACCTGCAAACTTAACAATAATTGCGAGAACTACATATACAAGTCCGGCAAATGCGGCACCAAGGATAAGTCCCAAATATCCGAGTGACATTGAAACGCCGCCTGCAAAAGCTGCAAACATCGATCCGATGAAAGCAAATGAAGATCCAAGGAATACGGGGCTCTTAAATCTTGTGAACAAGAGATAAACTAATGTTCCGACACCGGCTCCAAAAAGTGCGGCCGATGAAGACATGCCGTTTCCGATAATGGCAGGTACGGCAATTGTCGCAGCAAGAATAGCAAGTAACTGCTGAAGTGCGAAAACTAATACCTGTCCGAATTTTGGTTTGTCGTTAACCTGATAAGTAAGTTTCATGGTGTACCCCCTCAAAAGAATTTGTTTACTTTATTTACATCATTCTGCCGTGGCAGTTTTTGTACTTTTTACCCGATCCGCAAGGGCAGGGAGAGTTAGGATAAATCTTGTCTTCCGTTCTTCTCTTGGGTCCTCTGACAACTGTATCGTCCTTGTTGGTACCTGTAACCTGAGCCACCTGCTCACGTTCGATCTTCTTTTCAACAACCACATGCATCATCATGAATACTGTCTGTTCCTTGATGGCTTCGGTCATTGCATCGAACATGTCAAAACCGGTCATTCTGTATTCGACCTTGGGATCCTTCTGTGCATAGGCAACCATTCCGATACCCTGCTTTAACTGTTCCATATCATCGATATGATTCATCCATTTCTGGTCGATAGCTTTTAAAAGTACGATACGTTCGGTCTCACGCGCAACTTCGGGATCGGGGAACTGAGCTTCCTTTTCCTCGTAAAGTTTAACAGCTTCTTCTTTTAACATCTGCTTAAGCGTGTTTTTCTTAAGACCTTTAACTTTTTCGGGAGTAATCGGTTCTACGGGAACAACTGCGCGAAGGGCCATATTGAGTTCGTTAAGATCCCAGTCTTCCCATGAAGAATCTTCACCGAGCGAAGAATCAACTGCATTTTCAACAACATCGATAACCCATTTGTAAATGGTGTCTCTCATGCTGTCGCCGTTAAGCACGCGGTTTCTTTCGGCATAGATGATTTCTCTCTGATCGTTGTTAACCTGGTCGTATTCGAGAAGTGATTTTCTGATACCGAAGTTGTTGTTCTCTATTCTCTTCTGTGCGTTTTCAACCGCACGTGAAAGCATCTTGTGTGAGATTTCCTGATCTTCAGAAACACCGAGGGAGTTAAAGATACCCATCAGTCTGTCTGATGCGAAAAGTCTCATTAAGTCATCTTCAAGTGAAATGAAGAATTTGGATGAACCGGGGTCACCCTGACGTCCTGAACGACCTCTCAACTGGTTGTCGATACGTCTTGATTCGTGACGCTCTGTACCGATAATTCTTAAGCCTCCAAGTTCGGGTACACCTTCGCCTAATTTAATATCGGTACCACGGCCTGCCATGTTGGTTGCGATTGTAACTGCACCCTTCTGACCTGCTTCGGCAACTATCTGAGCTTCCATTTCATGGAACTTAGCGTTCAATACTTTATGCTGAATGCCACGTCTCTGAAGTCTTCTTGAAAGTTCTTCCGATGCTTCGATGGTAATCGTACCTACGAGCACGGGCTGGCCTTTCTTATGACATTCTTCAACTTCATGACAGATGGCATTGAGTTTTCCGTTCTTGGTTTTGTAAACCGCATCGTTCTCATCGATTCTGATTACGGGAACATTGGTCGGAATTTCGATAACGTCCATTCCGTAAATCTCACGGAATTCCTTCTCTTCTGTAAGAGCTGTACCGGTCATACCGGCTTTCTTTTTAAATTTATTAAAGAAGTTCTGGAATGTAATAGTAGCGAGTGTCTTGGACTCTCTCTTAACCTTTACGTGTTCCTTTGCTTCAATAGCCTGATGTAAACCGTCCGAATAACGACGACCGGGCATTAAACGTCCGGTAAAGCTGTCTACGATGACAATCTGATCGTCTTTTACAACGTAGTCCTGATCACGGAACATAAGGTTGTGAGCACGAAGTGCAAGGATTACATTGTGCTGGATTTCAATATTTTCGGGATCTGCAAGGTTTTCAATCTTGAAGAACTGCTCTACCTTCTTAACACCTTCTGCGGTAAGATTGACTGCCTTGTCTTTTTCGTTAACGATGAAGTCGCCTGTTTCTTCCTGCTCGATACCGAGAATCATATCCATCTTGGACTGTTCCTCAAGATCGGCACCACGCTTCATCTGTCTTGCAAGGTAATCGGCTGCTTCGTAAAGCTTGGTTGATTTGCCGGACTGACCTGAAATAATAAGAGGAGTTCTTGCTTCATCGATTAAAACCGAGTCGGCCTCATCGATGATGGCGAAGTTAAGTTCTCTTAAAACAAGCTGTTCCTTATATACAACCATGTTGTCACGAAGGTAATCGAAACCGATTTCATTGTTCGTAACATATGTGATATCGCAAGCGTACTGCTCACGTCTTTCGTCGCTCTCCATGCTGTTTAATACACAGCCTGTAGTAAGACCCAAAAATGCATGTATCTGACCCATTAAGGTTGCGTCACGCTTTGCCAGGTAATCGTTAACGGTGATGATGTTAACACCCTTTCCTTCAAGTGCGTTAAGATATGAAGGAAGTACTGCAACGAGTGTTTTACCTTCACCTGTTTTCATTTCGGCCACACGACCCTGATGAAGAATAATACCGCCGATAAGCTGAACCCTGAATGGATATAATCCGATGGCTCTGACAGCAGCTTCTCTTACAACCGCAAATGCCTCCACGAGGAGATCATCCAGTGTCTCTCCGTCTGCCAGACGCTTTTTGAATTCGTCGGTCTTTGCACGGAGCTGTTCGTCGCTTAATTCC
This sequence comes from Lachnospiraceae bacterium, assembly GCA_016284175.1. Lineage (GTDB taxonomy): Bacteria > Bacillota > Clostridia > Lachnospirales > Lachnospiraceae > UBA3766. The sequence continues at coordinate 8,906 of JAEEOJ010000066.1, forward strand.
TTCATCTGAGGCGCTAAAGCTTCGATGGCATCTACCTTGTCATTTATTCTTTTAATTTCTCTCTGAGAGTGTGTACCAAATATCTTGTCTGTAATCTTCATATTTATCCTCTAAAAAACTCCAAAACTATAATATTTTCTCACAAAATGGGTGTTTTTTCAAGTTTTTTATATATTAGTGTATAGTAAACTTCCTTAAGAAAGAGGTCGCAACTCTGTAAGGAAGCGGTCTTAAAGCCTTATTGGCTTCTTTTAATTTTTCTCTGATGGCGATATGCTGAGGACAGTGCTTTTCACAGAGGCCGCAACCGACGCAAAGTGTCGCAAAACCGGGCTTTTCTCTCATACCGATGTTTCTCGCATACTCGAATCTGCCTTCGGTCTTGGATTCTGAGTACATTTTGTTGTAGCAGAGGAAGGTTGCGGGAATATCTACGCCGTGAGGACAGGGCATGCAGTAAGCGCAGCCTGTACAGCCGACTTTTTCCTTTTCGCCGATGATTCGCTTGATTTCCTCATATACCTTAAAGTCGTCTTCAGTCAGCGCTCCCGCTTTAACATCACTTGCAATACGGGCGTTCTCTTCGACCATTTCAAGCGAGTTCATACCTGATAAAACACATGTTACTTCAGGCTGATTCCAGAGCCATCTTAAGCCCCATTCTGCGCTTGACCAGCCGTGGGCATTGTTTTTTATGAGCTTTTTGGCTGCATCGGGTAAAAGATTTACAAGCTTACCGCCGCGAAGTGGCTCCATAATAACTACGGGAATGCCCTTTGCGGCTGCTGCCTCTAAGCCCCTTCTTCCGGCCTGAGTGTGCTCGTCGACATAGTTGTACTGAATCTGACAGAAATCCCAGTCATATGAATCAAGTATTTTTATGAACATGTCCGTGTCGCCGTGATATGAGAAACCGATGTTTCTGATGGCGCCGGATTTCTTTTTGTTTTCAATCCACTCGAGGATGCCTAATTCTTTTAGGTTGTCCCAGTTTTTGATGTCGGTAAACATGTGCATCAGATAGTAGTCGATGTAATCTGTCTGAAGCCTGCGAAGTTCCTCGTTGAAGTATTTATCTATCTGGTCTGCTTTTTTTATGAGGTACTGAGGAAGCTTGGTTGCGATATTTACCTTGTCGCGGCAGTTGTTGTTCGCAAGAATTTTGCCGAGGCACTCTTCCGATCCGCCGTATGCGTAAGCGGTGTCGTAGTAGTTAATTCCGAGCTCGATACCTCGTAAAACTTCCTTCTCGGCCTTCTCAAAATCGATGGCTCCGCCTTTTTTGGTAAAACGCATGCATCCGTAGCCTATGAGGGATATCGGTTTGCCGTTTTTATCGTTTCTGTACTGCATATATTCTCTCCCATAAATTCGCAAAAAGACCGAAGCGTTACGCAACGGTCCAAATAGTGTCAGTCTTCTTTTTCCATGGAATTTGAAAGGGCTTCATAAAATCCGGGGAATTTTTTTGCGATTGAAATAAAGGTGCCGTTTTTATCGAGGAAGCAGTGCTCGCTCGCGCCCTTGCAGACAACCTTTCCTTCTTCGTTTTTCATCACGTAATTGATTCTGACTTTTACGTTTTTAAGTTCTTCAATGGAGGTCTCAACCGAAATGGTCTCGGCAAACGTCGTGCCTGCAACATATTTGCACTCGATGCTCGTCACGGGTGAAATTATTCCGTTTTCTTCGAGTATCGTATAGCTCCAGCCGATTTTCTCCATAAAATCAACTCTGGCCTCTTCCATCCACCTGATATAGTTTGAATGGTGAGTCACACCCATTTTGTCTGTTTCGTAGTATTGTATTTTGTGTTTCCAGATTTCCATACTTCCTCTTTGAGCCATTTGGGGACGGTTCTATTTTGGCTTTTTTTACCACCTAGGGACACATCTCCAAGCTTTTAACATTTTCTCTCAGTTATTTTATCACAACCCGCTCATTTTTTATATAGAAAAAATGGACAAACTATAATATAATTACTTCATAATGGTGTATTCCAAAAAATAACATATAAAGGGGTGACAAAATGTATAACGACAGTAAAATTTGGATTGCAAAATCAGGTGACGAAAAAGTATTCGTATCTCCTAAAATGGCCTGCCGTCACGGTATGATTGCCGGTGCTACAGGTACAGGTAAAACCGTTACATTAAAGGTGCTCGCAGAGTCCTTTTCAGAGTGCGGCGTTCCCGTATTTTTAGCTGATGTTAAAGGCGATCTTGCGGGAATGTGTAATCCCGGCCTTGAAACAGAAGATATGAAAGGCAGAATAGAAAGATTCGGTCTGGCTGAAGAAGGCTTTAAATTCCAATCATACCCCACAACTTTCTGGGATGTTTACGGCGAAAAAGGTCTCCCTCTCCGTACCACAATCAGTGAAATGGGTCCGCTTCTTTTAGCAAGAATTCTCGGACTTAATGAAGTACAGAGCGATATTTTAACAGTTATCTTTAAGATTGCCGATGACAACGGCCTTCTTTTAATCGATACAAAGGACCTTCGTTCCATGCTTACATTCGTAGGCGAGAACGCATCGGACTTTTCGCTTACATACGGAAATATTACCAAGCAGTCTCTCGGCTCAATTATCCGTGCCGTAATCGCGCTTGAAAGCGAAGGCGGAGATTTATTCTTCGGCGAACCCGCGCTTAATATCCGCGACTGGATTGGCTGCGACTTCACAGGCAAGGGCAACATTCAGGTGCTTGACTGCCAGAAGCTTATCAACAATCCTACAATGTATTCGACATTCCTTCTCTGGATGCTCTCGGAACTTTATGAGACACTTCCCGAAGCAGGCGATCTTGACAAGCCCAGAATCGTGTTCTTCTTCGATGAAGCACATATGCTCTTTGATTCCGCATCAAAGGTATTGCTTGACAAGATTGAGCAGATCGTAAAACTTATTCGTTCAAAGGGTGTCGGCATCTTCTTTATCACACAGAATCCCAAGGATATTCCTAACGGCGTATTGAGCCAGCTCGGTACCAAGATCCAGCATGCTCTTCGTGCTTACACACCTACAGAGCTTAAGGATGCCAAGGCTGCTTGTATGTCTTTCAGAGAAAATCCCGAATTCGATACATTTGAAACACTCACCTCTCTCGGTATCGGCGAAGCACTCGTATCAGTTCTCGATGAACAGGCAGTTCCCACAATCGTTAAGAAGTGCAACATCCTGCCTCCTTCGAGCCAGATGGGCGCAATCGATGACAATGTAAGAGATTCGCAGATTAAGGCTAATATGCTCTATGTAAAATACATTGAGACAGTTGACAGAGATTCTGCTTATGAATTCCTTCAGAGAAAGGCTATCACCGATGAAGAAGCAAGAGTAAAGGCTGCTGAGGAAGCTGCTGCAGAGAAGCAGCGACTTAAAGAAGAAGCTGAAGCTCAGAAAGCTGCTGAAAAGGCTGCAATCGCAGAGCAGAAAGCACTCGAGAAACAGGCTCTCGCTGAGCAGAAAGCTGCAGAGAAAGCTGCACTTGCTGAACAGAAGGCTGCTCAGAAGAAGATTGATGACAGAAACAAAGCCATCAAGAGTGCTAGTAAGTCAGTTGCAAGCTCCGTAACCGGTACAGTAGGCCGTGAAGCAGGCAAGGCACTCGGCGGTGCCGTAGGCGGCAAGTTCGGCAAGACCCTCGGCGGAAATGTCGGCGCATCCCTCGGCCGTGGCGTAATCGGAACGCTGTTTAAGTTGAAATAAATTGTTTTTTATAATCGATTCAGTAACATTGAAGCACCGCGGTGAAGACTACTCGCGGTGCTTTTTTATTTGTTTAGTGCTTGTGTTTTGGGTTTTTACGGGCTTTTTAATGTTTTCTTCCGTTTAGCCCGTAGTTTTGCGGCTGCGCTCTCTTGTTTTTACGGGCCTTTTAATGTTTTCTTCCGTTTAGCCCGTAGTTTTGCGGTTGCTCTCTCTTGTTTTTACGGGCTTTTTAATGTTTTCTTCCGTTTAGCCCGTAGTTTTGCGGCTGCACTCTCTTGTTTTTACGGGCCTTTTAATGTTTTCTTCCGTTTAGCCCGTAGAATTCCGGAAGTTCTCTCTTTTTACTACACGCGTTTTTGCCTTTACTTCTTTTATGCGCGTAGCTCCCCCTCTGACATCTCTTTTTTCTACGTGCGTTTTACACTTTTCTTCAGTTTCGCTCGTAAAAAAAACAGTTGACAAAAGAATCGCCGACAATTATCATAACAAACGAAATAAAGAATCTTCGGGGTCGGGTGTAATTCCCTACCGGCGGTAAAGTCCGCGAACCGCTAAGGCGGCCGATTCGGTGAAATTCCGAAACCGACAGTAAAGTCTGGATGATAGAAGATGCAATAAGTTTAAAGTTGCAGGCTCCGTATTTTTTTGCGGAGCCTTTTTTAGTGTAAATATGAAGATTCCTTATTTACTAAATCACATACTCAGAAAGCGAGGAATTTAAATGAAATTTTCAGTCAAAAAAATCACCACACTTGCCATGCTTGCGGCAATCGCATATGTTCTGATGGTATTTATCAGAATACCTTTTATGCCCGCTGCACCATTCCTTGAATACGATCCCAAGGATATCTTCTTCGTAATGGCAGGCTTCCTTTTCGGACCCGTGGAAAGCTTAATTATTATCATTCTTACATGTTTGCTTGAAATGTTTACCGTAAGTGATTCGGGCATCATCGGATTTGCGATGAACGCAATTGCAAGTATCTGCTTCGTACTCCCTGCAGCATTTATTTATCGTAAAAAGAAAACTCTTCCGTTCGCTGTTATCGGACTTGCTTGCGGCGTTATCTGCATGACAGCATCAATGATGCTTTGGAACTGGCTCATGGTTCCCCTTTACACACCCGGAGTAACAAGGGAAGTTGTTGCAGGAATGCTTCCTGTAGTTTTCCTTCCCTTCAACCTCATAAAAGCAAGTATCAATATGGCGCTTACATTAATCATTTACAAGCCCATTTCAACAATCCTTCACAAATCAGGAATTCTTGAGGAAAGAAAATCCGCAAACGAAGAAAAAACAGAGGAAAAGAAAGCTCACAAGTTCTCACCTCTTGCAATCATCATCGGCGTTGTGCTCTTGGCAATCTGCCTTGCAGTAATTTTCTTCGTACTCAGATAGAATACATCACTTTTTCGTTCATACTTTTACATCAAAAAAGAAGAGGAATTTTCCTCTTCTTTTTTACTTAATCGTGTTTAAAGAACCGTCCCCATCTGGTAAAAAAGGCCAAAATAGAACCGTCCCCAATTGGCTATACATAATCCGTGGAGCGGTTAATCTGCTTGTCCTTAGGCCAGGTGATTGTGTATGCAAGCTTGATTTCTTCAGATGATTTGGCTGCAACTTCAACTTCCCAGGAAATAACGCCGTTTTCTTCGTTGATTACGCCGCCACTGAGCTCTGTTGCGTCAACAGTAATGGTTTTATCCGTTGAAACGGGAATAGTGTCTTTTAGGAGCACTTTGATGCTTTCTGAAGACTTGTTGGTAATCTTAATTGCATACTCGTGAGATTTCTTTTTCTGGTTCTTAAGAAATACGTCCTGAGTCTTGCAGGGAAGTTCTTTTCTGATGACAGAAAGTCTCTCATCCTGGCCGAGCGAAAGGATGAAGGTTTCTTCCTCGCTGTCGGGATTAACGTATACATTGCCCGCGAATACTTCCTTAAGATAAATGGAGGCGTTCGCTGCGGGAAGAGGCCAGTCTGCCGATGTGATTGTAGCTGTTAAGAAGCTTGTATCCTTTACGCAGGGAATGCAGAGTGAATTGTATTTCGCATCAACCTTAAAACTCTGAAGGTTTGCAATATTTCCGTCGGTATCGCTTAATAAATCTCTTAAATCAGGCAGTTCGAATGCAGTCATTGTTTCTTCTTCGGAAACGGTTGCCTGAGCGGTCTGCATCATGGCCATATTCATCATATTCATGCCCATCATCGGAGAAGCTGCTGCTGCCATCATCTGACCGCCGCCAACCATCGCCATATCCATCATTGCGCCCTTGCCTCTGGCTCTTTCTACAGGCGGTTCGTAGATGGAAAGTTTTACGCTCGGAAGACTCGGAATGCTCTGTGATGCAGAAGGATTGCCTGTGTAAAGCGTAACCTTAACCTGCTTCCAGTCTTCGCCCGAACTCTGCATGATTTTGGCTTTCATATATACGTCCAGCGGATTTCCCTCGCCCGTAAAACGTACTTCGTACTTGGGCTCCCAGCTGCCTGAGGTCTCCTGATACTGCAGGATAAAAGGATATTCGCCCTCTTTCTCGCATTCAAGCTCAACCATGATTAAAGGCTTCTCTTCTTCTGCCTCGGCATCTTTTAATTTTTCGCTTACTTTTTCTTTTTCGTCGATTATTTTATTGATGGTTTCGCGAAGACCGAAAAGTTTCTCGGGAAGGCTCTCCAAATACTTTTCCTGATCCTCTACAGATATGTCTTTTCTGGATGAAAAATCACCGTTCTTCTTTCTTAAATCAATCAGCATGGAATAAGTTTCGACATTGTAATTAAGCTCACTTAATTCCTTGGCTATTTTCTCCGATTCAAGATCTTCGCCGGTTTCTTCATAGCTTACAACCTGGATATTAACCGCATGAATTTCCGTCGGAAATTTAACCGAAAAACTGTCGTTTTTAGCGGTCTTGCTCATTCCCTGAATAAAGATTGTGCTGCGTCCCGCAGGGAGTGAAACTGAGCCTACACGTGTGACGGAAACGCTGTTTCTGTAAACAGATACTTCTGTTGCTTTAGATTTTACTACCATAGTGTTAACCCCTCTTCATAAAAGATACATCTATTCTATCATAAATCGATGTTTAAATATAGAAAATCTGTTCATCTTCCAGTCTGATGCATGCCAGCCTGCCGTTCTTAAACCAGTCGGATCCTTTATAGCCGCAACCACAGTCTATATCATAAAAGACACAGTCCTTCTTTTCATCATACAGACGGAAAACCTCACCGCCGGTGTACATTGGCAAACCTTTTATGATTGTAGGCGTATGGCCTGCAACTATAATATTACCCCTTGCTCCGCCGTCAGTATACGCATTCTCTCTTGCATACAGGTAAAACTGCTCTTTCTCCTCAGCAGAAACCGAATCGTCTTCTAAATATCCCGCATGTACTATGATGAACTTTTTGCCGTTTACGCGCCGCCTGTACACAAACGGCATTTTTCTGATCATGACCACCCATCTCTTTAACTCGGCCAGCGTTACGTCCTTATACATAATCAGGTTCTCAATTGTGCCGTAATAGTCAAAAAAGGGGGAATCCTTAAGTTCGGGTATTTTCTGAATTAATTCAAATGCTTTCTTCGTATCGGTAATACTGTTCTTATCCAAACCGCCACCAAGACTTTGAACAAAATTGATACAATACGAAAACTCCGCATCGTGATTGCCTTTTAAGAGAATCACATTCTCAGGGCTTTCTTCTATCCAGCGAAGCATTTCCAAAGTCTTTGGTCCTCTGTCCACGTAATCACCGGCAATAATCAGTTCATCCCTGTCGGAAAACTCTATCAGTTCCAGCATCCTTAAAAACTCATCAAAATGCCCGTGTATATCTGACATTACATATGTGCTCATATCTATTTTTCCTCATAATCGATACCGCCATATACGTCTTTGATAATCTCGCGAACCTGCGTGCAGTGGTACTTTTCGATGTCTTTGCCGCAGGCCTTTCTGATTATCTTGACCATATACAGTAAATCATCGGGTGAATCGGAAGCAGCAACAACATGGATATGATACTCATCTAATGTGGTACAGATCTGCTTTATGTACATAGTCCTCGTGCAAAGGTACTCAAGCACCTTGTCAAAACCGTCCGGGCTTGTGATAATATCAATCATCACAGTTATCTCGCCCTCATGCTTAACGTAGGTGTTATACTGTCGGATAACGCCCGTCCTTTCGAGCTTGTCAATTCGCTTTTTCGCAGCCACTCTGGAAATACCCAGCTCATCTCCGATTGCCTGATAACTTAAGCGTGCATCGTATTCAATCATATCCAAAATTTTCTTATCTGTTCCGTCCATCCGTTTGCTCCTTTTCAGTGTCGACTCTGATGATTTTATTATAAAAACCGCACAATTTTATTGCAATAGAAAAGGTTACGAAACGCAACCAAGCGGTATCGTTTCGTAACCTTCAATATTCCCCTCATAAAAGAATTATTCTTTATTCTTCTCCAATGCCATTTCCACGATAAACAGATAGATAATTGCGTTCTCCCAGATGAAAACCGTGTTGTTTAGAAAGCCCACTTTTGTGATTACAAGAAGTACAATAAAGAGTATTGAATAAACGATTGCAATTATGCCAAATACTCTCTGCGCTTTGTCTAACGGTTTTATGAGCATCCATAGAAACGTGATTGCTCCGCTGTACATTAAAGTGTGTGCAAATATATGATGTATATCGGAGACAGTATTATTCCAGTCTCTGTTCATCGGGCAGACGGCGCATCCGAATACACAGGCAAATGCCAGTATATACAGTATTTTTTTTAATACGCTCATCTTGATTTTTATGACGTGAACAGTGGCCAAAGCCGCCATGCTTCCCGCAACAATTACGTACATAAAAGCAGTCCACTTGCGAAGCCCTATATAATGCGAAATCGTTATATCAAGCCCGAATCTGTGCAGATTAATGGCCCATGCACTGAACACCACGATTAACGCATTAAGCGTGTATAAAAGAAGTATCGCAAAAACGAGCTTATTTTTTTCTAAAAATTTATTCATCTCTTCATTTCCCCTCTTCCTGTATATTATAAAGGATTTTTCACCCTTTCTATATACTTAATTGCAGTAAGTTTCGATTTTACTCATAAAATTTTAAAATTTTTTATTTTATGAGAGTATTTTTAGGTATAATACATTTAGAAAATTTCTTTAGAGGAATTGATAATATGAAAAACATGAAACTGTGGAGATGGGATTTAATATGGGGTCTCATGCTGAGTGCCGAAATTATTTCATGTATCGTATGCAGTATTGTATTTTGGGACTTCAGATTTATGGGGATAGGCGGTATCGCTCTTTTTTGCGCTTGTTTAAGTTTTCTTTGTGCCTTTCTTACCAAAAGCAAGACTAAAGATAAAACAGTGCATAATCTTTTCAGCGAACTTCAGTATTCAAAAAAAGCCGAAGATTTTGAAGAAGCGCTTTTCCCGATATATTTTATCGGATTATCAATCTTTATCTGGCTATTGGTTTTTACAGACATAGGATGGATATTTTAAAAAGCTCATAAAAGAAATGTGACCTCAGAAAATCCTGAGGTCTTTTTTTATTCTTATTCTTCTTCAATCAGGCAATTATGATATGTCATTTTCTTACGGTAGTAATATATTTATTTATTTACAAACAATATAATTATTTCATAATAATTTTTAGGAGGGTTACGAATGAAAAAACTACGTTTTTCTTTTATGATGGTAACTGCAGTTGCAGCGCTGCTTTTTTCTTACGGATGCGTTCCAAACAGAGTAAAAAAGGAGGCTGAAGCGAATAAGCTTCAGTACGAAGGTGATTTTCAGAAAAAAGTCGCAAAAGAACTGGGGCCTGATTATACTCTCTATGATGTTGAGGGCCGCATAATGGATTGGGAAGGACATCCTTATGTGTTCAGTCCGGACGGAAGTGTTTCTTTAGGAAGCAGATATATGGCGGATAATGTTTTGACAGGGAAAATTGAGCATAACGGAAAAGTTTATGATGCACAGTATTACTGGCAGGACGACTCAATGGATACCAACGCGTTCTATCCGGCAATAGTTGAGGATTATGCAACCAATCTCGGCCTGGACAAAGACAAAATCATATTTGGCGATTTGTGGGATTCCGAATCCAGATATTTTATTATTGACGGAGAAATTCGTACAGCTTCGGAATTATTCGAAACATACAGCGGTTTCGGATGGCATATGGATATTCTCACCGAAGAAGATATAAGCGGTATGGATTTCAGCGATTTTAAACCTCAATGCAACGAAAATGAAGTTACCTACGGCTTTTCAATCTGTATTTACAGTTCAAACGATGTTAAAAATCTGGACGATTTTAAAGAGAATTATAAGAACATCCGATGGTCCGATCCTAAAATATCCGACAGCAAACCCACTCTTGCATATGTACCTGAAGAAGAAAGCGACATTTTTACCAGATACAATTTAAAGAATGCGGTGCGAATAGGCAGTTGGCAGGAACATACACAATTTACGGTTTCGCAGTTTTAATTTCACATAATAAAAGAGTCCTTCACGAATGAAGGGCTCTTTTTTTAGGCCAATAACTTTCACGTTTATCCTACCAAGGGATCCATATTATATAAACAAAAAAGCACCAAATTGAAACACAGAATAAATAAGCAAGATAGATAATTAAATTTATAATAAAACTAATTACAAAAGGGGCTTCAAAATAATAAAAAAACTTTTTATGTATAATAATCGCATAAATAAATCCTGCAAGAGGGAGAATAATTGCGCCAAAAATACATAAAATAAGAGAAATAATTCCCTCGTTGAGCAATCCCGCGCCTAGTACAATTAAAACAGAGAAAAAATTGGGCGATATTGGTAAAAGCGATAATACCCTTCCTCTTCTCTCGTTTTCCTTTATTTTTTCCTTTAGTAATTTTTCATCATAATCATTCATACTCATAGCCTCAAAAGATAGTAAATCTGCCCACCTGTCTAGGATTATATTATGTTTAGGTATATCATTCCATAGTATTTTAAAAAAGCAGGTGATGGGGCGAAAAAAGACCTCCGATTAACTCGGAGGTCTTCTTTGCGAGCAGGTGATGGGAATCGAAATTTTCGGAGATTAAAAAAGCCCGAAAACACGGGCTTCCTAAAGCGCAAAACTCGAGGGAACTACCAAGGGGACTACCAAATATTATGAAAGGAGATGCAGAGCAACATCATCTTTTTTGTTCCTCCCAAGAGTCGCATCGTTTCTCAACGGCTTTAAAATCAAGACAATTTTTAACGATTTTTTCTTCTGAACCGGCAGATTTTTTATTATATAACAGCTTGGCATTTTTGATGATCAGTTTTTCATTTTTTCTTATAAACTGCATTTCTTTCCAAACAAGATTTTTGTAATTGAAATCCGCTTCAGAATCAATATCATATTCAATAAGTTCGGAGTATGGTACAGGTATCATTGTTCCTATTTGTAATGTACCCTTAAGTTCTTTTCCTTTAGGCTCATCTGAAACAATTCGAATAACAATCAAAGAACTCTTTCTTATTACCTTTTTACCATCAATATCTATATAGTCATGTTCTATTTTGGGGGAAGAAAGTGGAATATAGTAATTGTAATTGTTCATTGAAATTACAACACCTAAATACTTACGCGTATGAATCCTCACATCCTCTTTATTTGAGAAAACTCTTGGAAATTCTTCTCGTAGATAAGAAATATAATTGTCAGAAATAGAATATAACTTCATAGAAACACCTGTAGAAAAAATAGAAAAAATTATTAAAAATGGGAAAATAAATAGAAATTAATGAGAGGAAGATACAGATTGTATCCTCCTCTCTAATATTAGTTTTTAAAGCTTCCACTTAACGGTAGGAACTCTCCGATTAATTTAATTATAACATTGCATGTATTATAGTCAATAATTCTATATGCTTGAATAGTGAAAAAATAAAGGCTGTTTTTTGTATATAATTGCAGGTGATGGGAATCGAAATTTTGGGAGGTTAAAAAGCCCGAAAATACGGGCTTTCTAAAGCACTTTTCATTTTATCACAGCTTGTAATTTTGAAAAATGGTCATTCGGGTAGTTTGCATGAATTAGGTTTTGCCTCTGAACCGTCAATATAAATGTTCACAAATATTTCACAATAATTATTAGCACTCTCTATTGACGAGTGCTAATATAAGTGCTATAACATAATCGAACAGAGGAACAGAGAAGACCATTCGAACCAAATGTTCCGACGATCTAATCCCTCCTTCCCCTTGCTCAGTAGCTATTAACGGTATTGAGTGAAAAGGAGGTAAGCATTATGTTAAGACCTAGTATTTTTGGAGAAGATTTATTTGATGACTGGTTCGCATTCCCGGAATTCAAGGATTTGGATCGAACTGAAAGAAAGCTGTACGGCAGACATGCCGACAGGCTGATGAAGACCGATGTTCATGAAGATGACGATCACTTCGAAATGGATATCGATCTGCCCGGTTTCAAGAAAGAAGAAATCGGTCTGGAGTTGAACAACGGATACCTAATTGTCAGTGCAAACAAAGGTCTGGACAAAGACAAAAAAGACAATAAGGGCAAACTTATTAGACAGGAGCGTTATGCCGGATCGATGCAGAGAAGCTTCTATGTCGGTGAAGAGATCACAGAAGAAGACATCAAGGCAAGCTTCAAGCACGGCGTTTTGAATCTCACCATTCCTAAAAAAGAGAAAGAGAAACTGCCTGAAAAGAAACAGATACTCATTGAAGGTTGACATTAATACGGGCCTGCGGATTTTCCGCAGGCCTTTTTTTGTTCAGATATATACCTTGATCAGAGATCACTCATGCATAATATATAGCACGTAGTCAAAAGAGAACTATAATAACCTTTATTTTTTTGAAAGCAGGTGATGGGGCGAGCGCGGTCCGGTGGACCGCTGTATGCGAGCCGACCGAGCCGGCAGGCGAGACCGAACCCACTGGGTTCGAGGTCTCGCTTGCTTACAAAAAAACCTCAGGCATTTGCCTGAGGCTTTTTGTAAGCAGGTGATGGGAATCGAACCCACGTATTCAGCTTGGAAGGCTGATGTTCTACCATTGAACCACACCTGCATTTTATATAATCACTACTCGAGGTGACAGGATTCGAACCTGCGACCCCCTGGTCCCAAACCAGGTGCTCTAGCCAAACTGAGCCACACCTCGTTGCGACCGCTATTTTCGTGACGCAAGTGTTATTATATGAAAACTGTGTCAGTTTGTCAACCGATAATTGAAGAAAAATGTACGGAGCTTTACTGAGGCCCCGTACATTCTTTATCTTTGCTTCTTTTATGAGGTTAAATCCACTCTTCCGCCCACTTCTTAAGTTCATTCTCCGAAGCGGATCTTGAGAAGCGCTTGCCTTCGACTACCTTTGCGTCTTGTGCGAGGGACTGCATGATATTCGAGGAATCGCCCATTCCGCTGCCGCCGGAGGTCGCAAAAGGCACGATTGTCTTGCCTGCAAAGTCATAGGCTTCGAGGAATGTGTCGATGATGGACGGTTCTCTGTACCACCAGATCGGAAAGCCCACAAACACGGTGCTGTACTGCTCCATGTTATCGACCTTGCTGACGATGGCAGGGCGTGAGTTACGGTCGTTCATTTCGACTGAACTTCTGCTCTTTTTATCCATCCAGTTTAAATCTGCATTTGTGTAAGCCTGCTCTGGCACAATCTCGTGCAAATCTGCGCCGATTGCGCCTGCCAGCTTCTCAGATACTCCTGCGGTTACACCGCTTGCGCTAAAATATGCTACTAAAACTTTTCCCATAATCGTTCCCTCCTTTTATTCTGATTTCAAATCCTCTATGCTGCCCACGTAAGCCCCTTCCCAGGTGCCGAGAATAAAGCGCGTGTCATTCTCAATCATCGTAAAATCACAGACAAAATCGTACTTTAATGCTTTTACGAGCTCCATGGTTTTAAGATCGTATATAAGTGTGTACGGCTCGGCCATTTTGAAGCAGACATATTTCTCTTCGGGCGAAACCCATGCTCTCTGGAAATAATTCTGTCTGTCTTTCACAACGGGCGGCAGGGGAATTCGCTCAAGTTCCTTGAATTCCTTGTCGCAAACGACCATAAAATCGCGCTCATGCGTGATGTAATAAATCTTTTCGCGGCAGATTGAAAGCCCTATGACCCTGTCGGGAAATCTGTCAATCAGGGTGCAGAGTTTTTTATATCTGATGTTTTTGCCCGCGGGCGAAATATAAGCCGTGTCGAGGCTGACATATCCGCCTTTTACGAGTTTGTAAACAGTGTTTTCGAAGCGGTCATACTGCAGGTAACCAACGCTTTCGCCCATTTCTTCTCTGAGGGTATCGTCCAGGACTTTGCATGTGTTATCGGAGCCTAAAAGCATGGTTCGACCGTCCCAGTCAAAATCCAGAACATACTTGCCGTCACGCGTAAATGTCAGAGGATAGCCTTCGCTCTTCTTCATTTTGTTTCGAAGGATTTCTTCGCCGGTTTCCATGTTGATTAACGCAATCTCGCCGCTCGTATTTTTGGCCGCGAGAGTTTTGCCGTCGGGCGAAATCGCATAGTATGCGACATTGCTCACGGTTTTGGTCTGGAAAACGGTTTTGAATGTGTTTAAATCATGCACATAGACCGAATTTCTTGTGTTGGAGCAGACGAGGTATTTCTCGTCGTCCGTAACGTATAAATCATTTCCGCCTTTTAATTTTTTAATCATTGCTATTCCCCTTTATTCGTGAGGCTCTTAACTTCCTCGTCTGTCAGGCGCCTGCCAGCTTCTTAGATACCCCTGCGGTTACCCCGCTAGCGCTAAAATATGCTGCCAATGATTTTCCAAGGTTTGTTACCTCCTTTGAAGGGTTAAGAATCTTTTACCAGGTAAATGACAATTTGGTATTATTGTCTGTCTTAAAGCAGGTATCAGGCGACATAAAAGTAATGCTATCCTTGAGTCTCTTTAAGTCTTCGTATTCATTCCTGGTGATAAAGCCGTATAAATCCTTATTGCCCTTGCGAAAATGCACTACATATCCGTGCTCTCTCGACTCGGTGGTTACCTTATCAGCGAGACCATTTGCCATGAACACAAGATTGTAAAGCTTATATTCGTCCTCAGATCTGTTAGGATGATTTTTCATGTAGTCTTCGGGCCACTCCCATCTGAAGTATGCAACATAATCAGGTTTTTTGATGCTGGTGTGATTGGCATCAACCATACCAAGATTATTATAATCTATCTTTCTGATACCGCTCTTAAATACATTGCCTTCAAGATCCGCGATTTTGAAATAATATTTGGGTTCATTAAATCCGGTATCCATATAGTCAAGCACAACAACTTCTGCGATTTCCGCTCTTCCTTCCGCGATTTCTGCCACGAATTTGTTCCATGCAATGGCAAGAAATCCGCCCTTTAAACCTTCCGCCTTTTCCCTGGGGATGGGCTCGAACTTCAAGGTCGAAATCTCAGGTCTGGTCTCATCATGAGCCATGATGGTATCACGTCTTTTAGCTTCAGCTTTCAGTGCATCATCCGGCTCCCAGATATCCCAGTCAATCTGTATTGACTCGATTTTATCTTCCAACTTTCTTTTCAAAGTGTTACCGATAACGTCTAAAAGAGTAACATCCTCATCCTCTTTGATTGATTTGTGCTTCTTCGCAAAATCAGTCGAATTTCTGTACTGCAGTAAATCTTTTGAATCCACATTCTCCATTGTGATAATCCCCCTTTTGTCATTATGAAATTATTATAATACAAAATCATTTATTTTTCAGTCTCTCAATTTCCTCATCCGTCAGTCGCCTGTATTTGCCCGGTTGTAAATTCTCATCCAATGTGACTGCGCCCATTGAGACTCTTTTAAGATATGTGACGTTTAAGCCGACCGCCGCGAACATTCTTTTGACCTGATGAAAACGGCCTTCGCGGATGGTGATGAAGACTTTGTCGTCCTCGATTTTTTCTATCTCGCAGGGAAGGCAGGGCTTGTCGTCACCGATGTCGATGCCGGCCTCGATTTGCGCGATTGCCGCATCGTCGATGAGCTTGTCCAGGTGAACAAGATATTTTTTATCCACGTGCTTTGCGGGCGACAAAAGTTCATGCGCCGTTTTGCCGTCGTTTGTGATTATAAGCAGGCCTTCGGTGTCTTTGTCGAGTCGTCCCACGGGGAAGAGACCGTCGGTGTTTTCATCTTTTAGGATATCAAGCACCGTGTCGCTCAGGCGGTCTTTCGTCGCGCTCACGCACCCCTGCGGCTTGTAAAGCATAAAGTATCTGTACTGCTCATAAAAGATCCGCACGCCGTCAAATTCGATTACATCCACCTCAGGATCGACCTTCACATCGCCCTTCGTCTCGACCTTCGAATTCACGCGCACTCTGCCACCTTTTAAGATTTCCTTCACCTTGCTTCTCGACGCAATATTCATGTTGGATAGGTATTTGTCTAATCTGATCATGCAAACATTATACCATAAAAAAGAACCAGGGGGACGGTTCTCAGAGATCCGTCCCCAAATGGTAAAAAAGGCCAAAATAGAACCGTCCCTAAATGGTCGCGAACTTCTCCACCACCTTAAGAAGGTCTTCGGGAAGGCGGGCGCGGCCTTCGGCGAGAATGTCGTCGGGAATGCCGTACATAGCGTCAGCCATGGCGCCTGCGATGGCGGCGAGGGTGTCGGTGTCTCCGCCTAAGGAAACTGCATTGCGGACCGTGTCCTCGTAGGATGTGCCTTCGAAGAAAGAAGCCAGTGCCTTTGGCAAAGAATCCTGGCAGCTTTCAACATGGTCGTGAAGCGGTCTTAATTCGTCCACACTGCGAGAAACGTCGTAACCGAACTCTTTTACCACATAATCCTTTATCTCCTCCTTAGAGGCGCCTGTGCGCGCTAAGAACATAACTGCTGCCGTGCACTCTGCTCCTTTTATGCCCTCAGGGTGATTGTGCGAAACCTCCGCAGTGGCGCGTGCGACTTCTCTTGTGCGCTCGATGGTATCATACAGCCAGCCTGCCGCCGAAACACGCATGGCCGAACCGTTGCCGTAGCTGCCGTAGGGCTTCGGATCTTTCGCATGAACCCAGTAGATAAATCTTCCGCCGTAGCCCGCGTCAGGGTATCGCTGCCCCCATTTTTGCATCGAACGGATACATTCCTTTCGGATGGTCTCCGCGTCGGCGTCACGGCCCGCTTTCATCAGTGCTTCCATGACCGCAACCGTCATTACGGTATCATCCGTAAAATGACTGCCCCTCGTATAAAATCCGTCCACGAACAAAGGAAAATTCTTCGTCCAGCCGGGTGCATCAAATTCAAATACGCTACCAATAATATCTCCAATAATTGCTCCGTACATTTTTTTATCCTCCTTTTTTCAGCGGTGTCAGGCACCCGGTGGAGCCAGACACCTTTTCTCTTTTTTCTACAATTTGATTATAGTACGGAAAATAAAAAAGGCCGTCTCCCGCGAGGCGACCTTTGAAATATTTTACATAAATCTTTTTAGAAAATCCTTTTTGCCGAAAATAATTAACAATAGCGGCGTGATAAACACAATTCCGATGGGCGGGTAACTAAGCATAAAAATCAGCCCGAGAATTGCCGACGCCATTCCAATCATAATAACGCCCGTAAAAACAATGAACTTTCCGATGCCAATGATCAGAAGCCCCATCAGGCCAAATACGCCTTCGTATAATTCTTCACCCTTAAAGAGCGAATCATCTTTTTTGATAGGTTTTTTGTTGGTTTTCTTGTCAGTTTTCTTCATAGGATTCTCCTAAAAGATACATAACTTCCACTAACAATATTATATCATAAAAGATTCAAAAAATCTTCCAGAGATGTGTCCCCACCTGGCAAAAAAGGCCAAAATAGAACCGTCCCCAAATGGTCACAGATGCTTTATGAAACTCCTCCTGCGTTTGTATATCCACGAATCGACAACTTTCATAAGTCCCATAACCTTTATGTTGTCCTCAAGCATCGGACACATTCGGGCGGTCTTGGCACCTGCTGCCACGAAGCCGTCTAGTAAGCCGTTCATAAGAATTGTAACCGCACCTTTATTGCGGTATTCGGGATGTATGCCGATTAACAGACCGATGTATTCATCATTTCTTTTAAGAGCTTTAAGAAGCCCTATCCAGCCGAAAGGGAAAAGCCTGCCGTCGCATCTTTTAAGAGCTTTCGAGATATCGGAAATTGCAACCGTAAAACCAACTATATTTTCATTTTCGTCATATAATGCAACTATCGTTCTTTTATCAATGACGGGCTTGAAACTTTTAACATAAGCCGCCTGCTGCTCTTCATCAAGCTCGGATGTTTCATACAAATCCTTATAGGCGGTATTGATCATTTTCATTACATCAACCGCTACCCTGTCGAGGTCCTTAGATGTCTTGACTTCACGCAAATGAAGATTGAACTTCTTTAAGCAATGGTCGGACATGTGCGTGAGTCTCGCGTAGTCTTCTTTTTTCCCGGGACACTTAATCTGATACTCAACCCAGTCAACATCCTTTTCGTAGCCGAGATTATCAAGGTGCGTCAGATAATACGGATGATTGTAATAGGTGACAAAAATTCCGCGCTCGTCGAAACCGTCTGTAAGCATACCTTCAAGGTCAAGATCGGTGAATCCAAGAGGGCCTGCAATCTCAGTGCAGCCTTTCTCCTTCGCCCAGTTTTCAACCACTTCAAAAAGCGCAGAAGAAACTTCCGCATCATCTATAAAATCAACCTGCCAGAAACGCATTTGATTTTTATTCCATTTTTCATTTGCTCTGTGATTGATAATTGCGCCGATTCGTCCGACGGTTTTGCCGTCACGTTTGGCCAGCCAGAATCTGGCTTCGCAGAAATTAAATGCCTTGTTTTTCTCAGGCGTCATAGATGCCAGCGCATCGGAAAACATGGCAGGCATGTAATTCGGATCATCGCGATAAAGTTCGGTTACGAAAGAAACAAATTCTTTGCGCTGTTTCGCTGTTTTGACTTCCTGTAATTCGACCATTTATTTACCCCTTCAACACAAAAAAATTCCACCACTTCAATTATATACCATAAAAGAAGCAAATATAAATCATTTTTTCTTATGATGGAAAATTCTGTTTAAGAGCAGGAACAGTGCGCCGAATGCGAACAGCAAAATATAAACTACAACACCAAAGATCAAGGCCTGCAGAATGCCGAATCCGGGCTCGTCAAAGAAGCCGTAAACAAAGTAACCTCTTGCTTTGCCGAGGATGAAATCAAACAGGAAATACAGCATCAGAAATACAGGATTTAACAATAGTTTGAAAATGACTTTTCCCTTGCTGTCATCACAGAAAAGGATATAAAACAGCATAACAATAATCGGGAAAACTACGTGAAGGAACATAAAAGCGCCCCGGAAGTTCATGCGGTACGCACCGGTTAAGCTGCCCATGCAGATGGCAAATACCACGAAAAGACCAACGCAGGAATTACCGAAAAATCTGACGGGAAGTTCTCTTCCTTTTAACTTTAAGATACCGTCAATGATTAACCAGATACCCGTCACCACATTGGAAAGACAGGAAAATTCCACCACAAGTTCGGGCTCGGGAAAATACCCGATAATCGCCGTAACAGGCATCAGAATACCCAAAACAATCTCAAAAACCGCAATAACTTTTTTCATTTTTGCCTCCTTTTTCGTGTCAGTTTGTTAAATGTATTGCTCATAAAAAAAATAAAAGACCATCTTTCTTTGCAGAAAGCGATCTTTTATAGTAAGCCCCCAATTTTAGTGCAGTATAAATATGTCATTTGAAGAACCCTTTATGTGTAACCGTGAATGCAAATAATTCTTCTTAAGTAACCGATAAAAGTATAACATAGGTACTTTTTAAAAATAAACAGTTTCGTGTCTGTTTTTGTGCTTTTTTA
>JAEEOJ010000067.1 GCA_016284175.1 Lachnospiraceae bacterium
TACCTGCAGAGTTTCCACAGGCACTAAATTTTCTTCCTGTTCTTTTTCCAAAGAGGTACACGCCAAAAGCATTGATAAAAGAATAAAAACCACTACTGTTTTCGTGGTTTTATTCATTAGTCTTAGTAATGTATTTTTTAGCCGATTTTTAATCATAAAATATATTTCCGTTACTTAATCTTCTCTACAACTTTAATAGTATCTTTTACGTTTGCTTTGAAAACCTCTGCATCGGAGAGTTTGCCAACCTCGCAGCCGTAGTGGACGGGGATGGCGATTTCGGGATTGATTTCGTTTACAAGGTCTGCGCCCTTCTTGGCATCGGTTGTGTATGTGCCGCCGATAGGAATGAGTGCGATGTCGCAGATGACTTCTTTTGCTTCTTTTATGGCGTCAATATCGCCTGCGACGTAGATTCGCTTGCCGTCAATTTTAAGAACATATCCGCACCAGCCTGCCGTCTTCGGATGGAAGGGCTTTAAGATGTTGTACATGGGTATGGTCTCAAATTCGAGGTCACCAAGCTCATGATATGTGCCGGGCTTGACGGTTTCGATTTCTTTTACGTCTGCCTTCTGTGCCTTCGCAAGCATCTTTTCAGGCACAACAAGAACCGTGCTGTCTTTCTTTACCTTCGCAATATCATCAGGCGAAAAATGGTCGTAGTGGTCGTGTGTGATTAAAATATAATCTGCATCGTGAGGCTCTTCATCCATCCTAAAAGGATCAATATAAATAACACCGGCACCCGATTTTATGCGGATGCTGTTCTGCTTAAAAACATCAATATTATCCAACATACATATTCTCTCCCAACAGAATTATATCTTATTATAGCACACAATTCGTTCGTTTCTCATATCATTGCATAACATAATTTCATTATCTGATGTGTCGTATGCATATACAATGTCCTTTGCATCGTCCGCATCGTCCACGAGTTCGGACAGAATATTGTTAAATCCATTGAGCAGATCGCGGTTGTAGTGAATCGTTTTTTCGTTCTCAAATATCGCATTGTAAAGGATGCCTGACTCAACCAGATCCTGGAAGAAATGGCTGCCATAGGAAAGCTCGGGATTGTAGCCTGCCTTGGAGTCCGATATCTCGCAGATTGCCTCGTATTCGCTTATGTCCGCAAACGCCGTCGGTACGCCAAGTTCCGGCGATGTAGTTCCGATTCGGCCGGGAACCATGAGAAGCATTTTTTTATTCTTGTCACGCATCTTCCAGTTGATTGTTCCGATGACCTTGGCGATTTTATATTTGTCGCGGTAAGGCATGTTGTAATAGTTAACGGGATCGACATAAACGATTAAGTCGAGCTTCTCCGTTCTTGAAAGTCCCATCGCGGATTTTTTACATTCGAAAAGAATTGTCGCAAGGTCAATATATTCAGGCAGCGTCGTCTCCGCCAGATCCTCAAATACCTGCAGCGGACGGCACTGTAAGAGGTTGATTACATAGTCTCCGTTTTCGGATAGATTGATTGTAAATTCAATATCCACAGGATGCTCATACGCGCCCTGAATCGTTGCTAACGTGTCTCGCATCTGCTGCATTAAAACTTCCTTTGCAACCACGCCCTGACACGAAATAAACTCTATGATTCGATTCTGTCCGCGCTCATAAAACATCCTCTCAGCATCATAATCACGCTCTAATAAAAGCTTCTTTAAATACTGCGGCATAAAAGGTTTTATGACATCCAGAGAAACCTGCTGAAGTTCTCCTGCGCCGCGGTTTATAAGTTCGAGTTTTCTCTGCGAATATCTGTGTTTTTCACCGCTGTCTTTGGCTATTGTGGCAAGAGGTTTATCGAGGCTTACAAGTCTCGGATATGAGCCTTCCGTACGGTCTACTGCCGATGTTCCGAGGCCCATTACAAGACGTAACATTCCTGCTGTCGGATCAAGTGATTCCATGAATCTGTAAGGGCTGTACGAATAGCCTACGCCTGCAGCACAGGGCATGTAATATTCGCCGTAATACGAGCCTGAAACTCTCTGGATTAATAGTGCCATCTGCTCGTCACGTTTCTGCAATCCCCTCCTGCTTCTGTAGTCAAGCGCAGACTTGCTCATCGTACTTGCATATACGGTTCTGATTGCGTCTTCTAACTCTTTTAATCTCTGATCCATATCACCCGAGTTCGGGCAGAAAACCGATTCGTATTTGCCCGCAAAAGCATTTCCGAAGCCGTCCTCAAGGATTGATGAAGATCTTACGATGAAAGGATCCTGACCGTAGTATTCGAGTAATTTTACGAACTCTTCTTCCATATCCCTTGAGAATTTTCCTTCATGTAAGCGCTTCGCAAATTCATCTGCGAGCGAGAAAAATTCCTCTTCTTTTCTCTGCCTGATTCTTATATCCCAGAAATGATTTTCGACTATGAATGTATAGAAAACATCCGAGCCCATATAGAACGAATCGTGCGGCTCGAACTTTTCGAATATGTCAGGCCGCTTGTTCTCAACTATCTTTCGTGCAAGCAGCATACCGCAGGCTTTTCCGCCTATCATTCCGGTACCGATCATTCGTTTTTTGACGTTAAAGTAATCCTCGGGTTTGAAATTTTCTTTTATCATCACACGGAGTCTTTCATCACGCGACATCATGATATTACACATTCGCGCACACTGTTCCGTTACATCCATTCCGTTCTCGTACATGGTCTCGGTCATTTCAAAAAACCTGTCCCAGCTGTCCTTATTGCCACGGTCCGAATTAAGCGCTTCGTTGCCTAATATCTGGTAAAAGTGACTTGCTTTTACGCCGTCTAAAATCGGCTCAAATACACCTGTTTCAGGCACATAAAGGTGCGGTAAAAACATGGTCTCCGAGTATCTGTTCCAAACCTTGTCCGGTCTTACATACACATTGGTTTTATCCGAATAAACGTCGAGGAAAAGCTGCGTGGTATCTCTGATTTTGGCTATGGCATTAAAGGAGTGTTTGCCTCTGATAAGAGGGAAGAATGCGACCGTATCGAGGATAAAAAGGAACGGACAGGTAACCTGGAAAAAGTTGCCCATCATAAGGTCTGTCGCCCATGCGGTCTGAAGTTCTGAAAGGCAGTCGAATACATAGAAGGCGTCTCTTCCTTCTTTTTCGATGAGTTCGTGTATCGCCACGGTGAATGTTTCAAACCTGTGCGAGAGTTCTACATTTACGATCTTTAACCCCTCCATCTCTTCGAAGAAAGGCTCGTGCGACGCAAAACGAATATAGATAAGATTTCTCTTATCTTTTATGGCCTGTTCTACATAAGGCTTCACGAAAAGCTTGAAGTCTTCGAGATCGTCCACTCTCCATACAACATTGTCTCCGAGACGTATATTGTCGAATCTTTTATCCATCTCGGGAATTCCCGATAACACTCTGTCAAATGCTGCCATAGTACCCCTCCTAAAAGAAATAAAAAAGGGCAAAGACATCTGTTATTTCAGACTTCTTTGCCTTTATGCATAAAGTATATCACTATTAATTTATTTAAACAAGGTCATTCTGGAATCTCGAGAGATGCTCGTACGGCTGAATTAATCTGCCTCTATAGAGCCCGCATCCGTCGTTTACGAGGCTGTTGTCTATTGCACCAAACATATTGACGTCAACCTTGTTTAACTCAAGCTGCTGCAGTTTCATGCCTCTCTCATACGCATCATCGAAAAACTTGTTTTCGCCGACAGGAATTTCTTCTCTTCTCGCACGTTCCTCTTCCTGCCTTTTCTCGTAACCTAAATGGTTTGCAGGTCCGATTTCCGCCATATCATCCATTTCTTTTGTTCTAAGCTGCACTTCGATATTGCTCCTTGATGCGTTATCAAAGAATGCAATGTGAAGCGATCTGTAGCCGTAAATATTCGGCTTCTGGATATAATCCCTGTAATACTGTCTGCACTTTTCATCGATTCTTAAACTGAAATCATCCTTACCCGAAAGCTGCGGCTCAAACCCTCTCTCCTCAAGGAATTCAGGAAGTGCATTTGCTATTTCGTACAGGTACTTAAGTTCTATTTCTTCTTTGTTGTCTCCGGGCTTTAAGTGGCACGCAGGCATCGAAATAACTATACGATATGCAATCAGATCTTTTATCCTTCCGATGCGGTTTTTTATCTCGCTTTCTGACGGAAATTTTCCGGTCGATGTATAGTAATCATAGATGTACTCGACGATATTTCCGTTTATCTTTTCTTCGAGTCTTATGACAGATTTTATTCTGCCCTTAAAAGTAAATGCCAAAAACGGATATTTGTCTGCTAAGAATTTATAAAACTCTCTTATCTGCTGAGCCTGCGATGTAAGGAAATCATTGTGCTCAAGGAGCTCTATCATCTGCAGTATACAATTACTGTGTGCAAGGTCTATTCCGTTTCCGTTTTCTATTGCATCCGCTTTTAAATCCTGCCAGTATCTGTGCAGAATTTTTACCACTGTATCACCGTTATATAAATAATCATTTAACGAAATCATCTTTTTTCTTTTATGATGAAAAACTAAACCATCATATCCTTTTACATCATTTTATTTTCATAATCCTGCAAATCGTGAAAAATATTATCCACAACAGCAACATTACCTTCTAAACGATACATCATAAAATAATTATGCGACAAAAAATTAATTCGCCTGTATCCGTATTTCTTCCAAATCTTCTTCCGCATCTGATGTAATTACAACTTTATAATCCATACTTCTTCCTCATTTCGGATATTACATCATCCGCATCCTTAAGTTTTCCTTGTTTCGCATGTTTTCTTGATGTTTCAAGCTTTTTAAGCATTTCTTCCTCTGACATTACTGTATAAGGAGAAGCAGGTACTCTTTTAATTTCAAAAGGGAATCCATTATTTGCAACGGCCTGTGTCAAAAACATTCTAATAGCCGAAGTAGTATCCGTGCCCAATTCCTTAAAAAGGTTATCTGATTTAGTTTTTAATTCATCATCTACTCTGATTTGAATAGTACTTGACATATGAATCACTCCTTTGTAATGTTTTATACTTACATTATATTGCTATCTCATTACATTTGCAATGTTTTATCAAGATCAAATATCGTTTATTTATGTATAAAAAAAGAGACTCTCCTAAGAAAGTCTCTAATGAATATAATCAACTGTTTACTAACAATGCGCAGAAATGAAGTTTTCGATTATGTTATTAACTTCTTCAGGATTGTCTGTGTTTGAATTATGTCCCGCGCCCTCGATCCATTCGATGGGAATACCGGACTGTTCTGCCCATACTTCATTGTATTTCTTCGTAAAACCTGCGTGGTCTTTTGTACCGCAGATTAAAAGAGCCGGACATGTGATTTCGTAAGGCAAGTCTGCCCTGATTGCCTGCGCTACGATATAAAATCCGTGGCCTGCAAGCTTTGCATATCTGGCCTGGTCCTTATCGTATGTGAGCATCATTCTGTACATGCAGCCTCTGCCGTAACGCGAGGTTGCAACGCCGTCCGTACCGTGGCGAAGCAAAAGTTTCCAGGGATATAATCTGTACATAAGTTCTGTATGTTCAAGCGATTTGATTTCCCATTCTTTGTAGTATTTTCTCTGAATAGGCGCAGAATCGATGATGATAAAGCCTGCCAGTTTTCCCGGGAAAAGTTCTGCATACATCTGGCCTACATATCCGCCCATGGACTGGCCGATGATGATCGGATGGTCATACCCTTCTTTTATGAGGATTTCGTCTAACCACTTTGCCTTGTCTTCGAGCGTAAAATCCATTTCAAACGGATAGGAAAACGCATGTCCCGGAGCGTCCCATACAAGCACCGAATAATCATACTGAAAGTACTGGATCTGCTTGATAAACAGTCTGTGATCCGCGGTTAAACCGGGCAAAAATACCAGCTGCGGAACATCGTCGGCTTTCTTTTCATTCGTCCAGTAGACAATGCTGCCTTTGGATGTTTTTAATTTTTTTCTCTTCATAAAACTTACCCCTCATTTTACCCATAAAACTTAATCCGTCAGACGCATTTTATCCTTGATAGGAAGCAGTGAACCGTCCACAGGACTAAACAAAAGCTGATGTCTGGAAGCTCTGTAAATATCGGCCTTGTTGAAATCATATTTCCAGAATTCATACAGCTTACCCATTTTTACAAAATGTGCTTCAAGCATACCGTTGATAAGCTCAAATTCGTCGTTGATGGTATCCACCAAATCCCTCTTAAAATCAAGCGAATATTCATCAAAGCTTGAATCCATTCTTTCCGATGCTGTAATGATTTTGTTTAATCTTTCTTTGAATCTGCTGTAGCTGTCTGTAGCAGAATAGTTTTTAAGTATATCTTTTGATGCTTCTACAGCGTTTAAAAGATCTTCCAAAATATCGTTGTAAAAAGCTATGCTGTTGTAATCGTCCGGTAATTCGTAGTTAATTCTTTTAAGGTTATTAATAGTAGTATTATCCATATCAACACCCTCCTTTAAAAATGATTAGGCGAACCTTTTTGCCTTTATACCATTATCCTATGGATTCGGTTTTAAATATATGGATACTTGCGTGCATTACATTAATGTATTTGCACATTTAGGGAAAAATACGCCCCTAAAACTTCTTGTGGCAGTAAATACAGCCATAAAGATTTTTCTCCTGCATTCTGCCGCAGTACGGACATTTAACCTTCTTGCGATTGCTGGCAGCTTCTCTCGCCTCATCATCGACCGAGCCGGAAGCCGGAAATCTTTTCTTTATATTGTTTACAAGATTATCTATGGATTCTTCATTCTCCAGTATCTGTGCCTGCTTTCTTGCAAATGCCTTCGGCAGATCCTTAACGTCGTCACACGCAAAGAATATCTGTTTCTTCGGATCTTTTTCTTTTAATCGTAAAAATCTGCTCCACTCGTTCTTAACCCATGTGGCCTCGAAGTATTCGGGCTTTGTACCGATTACAACCATTACAGGCGCACTCTTTAAGGCCGCGAAAATATACGGCTCGAATTCGATGCCGAGCTTGTCTTTTAGGGTAATTCTTGAGAAGAATACTTTGTAGCCAAGTGTCGTGAGTTTTTCGTACAGTTTCATTCCGACTTCGGAATCATAGGTCTGCTTGCCGTTGTCGGTTTCCTTGTAGCAGATGAAAACATCGTAGGGCTTTTCGTTGGCTGCAATGTTAAGATATTCGGACTGAATCTGATAGATTTCCTCGGCGCATTTTTGAAGTTTCTCTCTCTGTTCATCATCGCAGAGTTCAATCGCTTCCACATAATACGGAGACGCCAAAATACTTTCGTCTTTGATTCTGTGTAGAGTCGGCAGATATTTGCTTGTCAAAGGATCTTCGACATATTCGATACCGTAATCGCAGAGGGTTTCGGACCATAAAATATCCGCAAAAGGAGGATTTGTCTCTAAGATTTCCTCATATATTTCAAACGCCCTGTCAAATTCGCACTGCTGTCTTAATCTGTTGGCTCTGTTAAGCGCATCAATGTATTTGCCGGTTTCGCCACAGATAATGTTGGTCACACCGCAGAATTCGCATACGCAGACCGAACTGTTTACTTTAAGTGTGCCGCCGCACGACTGACAGTTAATTGCTTCTATTTTCATTATTTTCTCCCTTTTTACTCATAAAAGATGCATTAAATCAACCTCTTTTATTGTATCATAAAAAGTCCCAAAGAAATATAATTCTTCGGGACTTTTACGATTTGTTTTTAAGTCTGTTATTTGGGTTTGTGAGCATTCCAGAATTTGTTCTCGCCTACGTCAATCTGGCTTAAATCCTCTATTCCGTATGCTTCCATGATTTTTTTAAGTTTCGGAATCGTTACCGTTGTCTTGCCTGTTTCCCAAGCGCAGATTGTGGTAGCTCCGACTCCGATCAGCTTCCCTGCTTCGGCCTGAGTAAGATGCAGGGACTTCCTCCACTGTTTCAAAGTCATTTTCTGTTTCATAGAACATACCCTCTACATAAAATACATTATATCTCTCCCACCTTCTTTCATTATACACCTATTTGTCAAAAAATGTTATTTATTGTGTCTGGCCTCGTAATCGAGATTAATTTCCGCGCAGCACTCTGCCATTGCCTTTCCCATAGCTCCCTTTCCTTTGGCACGTCTGGCGCCTGTAACCATCTTGTCAAGGCATGCGAAATTATGTCTGGTTCCGATTTCGTCGCATTCGTAATTAACCGCTCTGTCTGCTTTGATACCGAATCTTCCCGCCACGTCTATTGCATCGATGTTTGCGCCGAGGAATAAGAACTCCCAGCCGTAGGTTTCTTTCTGCTTTTCAACGAGCTTTTTAACCTTGTCGTAGGTGTACTTGTGTGAAGAATTTTCCATTCCGTCGGTTGTGATGATAAATAAAGTCTTCTCCGGTCTGTCTTCTTCTCTTGCGTATTTGTGTACGTTTCCGATGTGATGGATTGCTCCGCCGATTGCATCAAGAAGCGCAGTGCATCCGCCTACAAAATACTGCTTGTCGTTCATCGGCTCCACCTTGTCAATCGGAACTCTGTCGTAGATTACATTTGAATCGTCGTTGAAAAGTACCACGGAGATAAGTGCTTCTCCCTCTTCCTTTTTCTGCTTTTCTATAAGTGAGTTAAAGCCCCCGATAGTATCTGATTCAAGTCCGCTCATTGAACCGCTCTTGTCTAAAATAAATACAACTTCTGTTAAATCCTTTCTCATAATGAATACCTCCTTAAAAGTGTGTTTTGTTTACTTTGTGAGGTCATTATACAAAAAGAAAAAATAAAAAAGGTCGCATGAAAAGCGACCTTGAAAAAGTTATGTTTTGAGTTGTTTTTTAGTCTTCAGGGATTAGCGGAGGAAGTCCGTATCTCTCACGCTGGAAATCGATTTCGTAAATATCATAGATTTCATTTTCTAAAAAGAAACTGAAAATAACATCTGTCATATCTGAAGGAGATAATGCATATCCTGCTCTGGATAGTAAGTCTTTCGCCTGGTCCAGGTTAAGCCTTGCTCCGATGCAAAGACAGAGTGCCGTTATTTTCTTTGGATGATAATCCGGATTATTCTTTATTTTTGAAAATGTTTTTTTGTCTACGCAACAGGAATTATATACATCAGGGTTTTCGAGATTTTTCTCACTGATAAGAAACATTAAATATTCTGAGAAAGTATCAGATAAATGTTCAATGCGTTTTTTTAATTTTGCTGCAGCCGCATCTGTTAATCCATAATCATCTAAAAGATCTTCGCCTTTACCTTTTTCACAAGGCTCTGCTTCACAGACATCAGCTAGAATTTCTCCTGCATAGAAAGGCTCTGACTCTTTGGCTTTCCTGCCTAATTTATGACCATGCTCTTTCTTCAAAGGCTTGGCCGACATCTCTCCCATTGGAAGAATTGAATCCATTCTGAAGCCTCTTCCTGCAG
>JAEEOJ010000068.1 GCA_016284175.1 Lachnospiraceae bacterium
TTCCTCTGTCTTCCCGATGCGGCAGCAATTGAAGCGGTAGGCCTCATTGACAAGGATAACGACAAGACGGTTATCATCGATACTTCAACCGCTCACAGAACCGACGAAGGCTGGGCATACGGACTTCCGGAACTCGGAAGCACATTCAGGGAAAACATCCGCACAGGCAATAGAATCGCAGTTCCCGGCTGCTATGCATCAGGCTTTATAATGGATGTTTACCCCATGGTAAATAAGGGATATATCGCAAACGATTACCCTGTATGCGTAAACGCGCTCTCCGGCTACTCGGGAGCAGGCAAAAAGGGTATCGCAATGTATGAAGCCGAAGACAAAAAGAACGAGTTATACGCTCCGAGAATGTATGCGCTCTCGCAGAACCACAAGCATCTAAAAGAAATGAAAAAGATTGCGGGCCTCGCAAATACACCGCTTTTCGTGCCTGTAGTCGATGATTATTACTGCGGAATGATCGTAACATTCCCCGTATACACAAACCTTATGACGAAGAAAGCCACTCCCGCAGACGTCCGGAAGATGTTTGAAGAATTCTACGCAGGAGAACAGTTCATAAAAGTAATGCCCTTCGGCGCAGAAGAAGAACTCGGCAATTTCTTCCACGCAAACGACTACGCAGGAAGAGATGATGCGAAGATTTACATCACGGGTAACGAAGACAGAATCCTTATAACATCCATCTTCGACAACCTCGGAAAAGGTGCCTCGGGCGCAGCCATCCAGTGCATGAATATCCGCCTCGGCTTACCCGAAGAAACCGGTCTTAATCTTGGCTAAAATTTTTATCATAAAAAATACAAACCTGAAACGTATAATTGAAAAGAGGAAATAATAAAAATGCTTTTAATACTTACACTTCTTGGAATAATCTCTGCCGCAGTATCATACATCGTTTGCAGATGGTACGCACTGCCCCTGCCCTGGAATATCCTTGTTGCCATAGGACTTCTTTTAGCAGGAATCATCCTTTGGGAGGTTATTTACTGGGTAGTTCTTTATCTTTGGTCACTTTGTATCAACAAGAAAAAAGAAGTTACAAAGCCTTCAAAGTTTTACAAATGGATTTTTACCGAATCCACAAGAATCGGACTGTTTTTCCTTAATGTTCATGTGCATGTTGAAGGTGCGGAAAAACTTCCCAAGCCCGGCACAAGATTCTTGGTTGTTGCAAACCATCTTTCAAACTACGATCCCATGAGTGTAATTTACGCACTCAGAAAACATATGCTTGTCTTTGTCAGCAAGCCCGAAAACTTTAACATTCCTCTTACCGGAGCCATGATGCACAAATCAGGTTTTATGGCTATCGACAGAGACCATGTTAAAAACGCACTTGTTACAATCAACAAGGCAGCAGGCTATATCAAAGACGATTTGACCAGCGTGTTTATCTTCCCCGAAGGAACGAGAAACAGAACGCAGAAGCCTCTTTTAGAGTTTAAAAACGGTGCTTTTAAGATTGCAACCAAGGCAAACTGCCCCGTGGTTATCATCGCGATCAGTGGCACTGAATTTGTAAAGAAAAGAATTCCGAGAAGATCGGATGTTTATTTAAAAATCGTTGATGTCGTATCTGCGGAAAAGGTAAAAGAGTTAAATACCGCAGGCCTTTCAGAGCATGCATTCAAGCTTATTTACGAGAATATTACACACGGCAAGGATGAAAACGGCAATCCCATCGACCCCGAAGCAATAGTACCGGGCGTAAAGAAGGAAGAAAAGACGGAAGAGTAACAAAGGAGCCCGGCTCCTAAAAGAAAAGTGAGGGAAAAATATGGAAAAGAAAGAAGCTAATTTTTTCTCGGCACAAAAAAGATTATGGGCAGGAATTTTTGATTACGGCGGAACAAGCACCAGAAAAGAATACTGGTTTGCTTTTCTGTTCCACGCAATCCTGGGAGTTTTTGCGTTCTTTTGTCTGCTTCTTTCTGTCGGATTATTCCTTTTGCAGGATTGGCTTGATGCCTACATTCTTTTAACAATAGCTCATTATATTCTGCTTATTCCCGCAATATTAATATTTATATATCTTTGTCTTTCGATTATTCCGTGGATTCCGCTTACGGTCAGAAGACTTCGTGATGCGGGCAAGAGTGGCTGGTGGACCATCCTTCTTTTATTCATTGGAATAGGTCATATAATTCTTTTATTCCTCTGCGCTCTCGGCTCAACCATTGGCGGAGTTGCGTTTTTTGCGGCAAACAACAGGGCTCCATCAGTGTACGGACCGCCCGAATGGTTTGATCCGGATGTTAACATTAATGACGGTGTATACGGACCTCCCGGACCCGATATATTTAACCCGGACGATAACGAAACTCCGACCGTATACGGACCCCCGGAATGGTTTGACGATGACGACGATTTCGATCCTTCGATAAACGACTCTGAGCCGTTATACGGACCACCGCCCTTTGACGAGGACGATTACGACCCGAACATCAATCAGAACGAAGATGTATACGGACCTCCCGAATGGCTCAACGATCCCGATGAGTACGATCCTGAGGTTAATCTTAACGAAGATGTCTACGGCCCTCCCGAGTGGTTTGAGGAAAACGAAAACGATTTTGATGTCGATTTAAATATGGAACCCACGGTTTACGGACCGCCTGACTGGTTCGAATAAAAGATACGTTTGGAGAAAAAGATGAAGAAAAAAAACAACTCCGGACTGAATGCAGAAATTAAAAACAATCATATGCAGCAGCTTGCTGATTACAGAGAAGAGACACTGAGACCCAATCCGGATCTCAGGTCTCTTTTCTTGGAAATAACCCCGTTTTGCAACGAGCACTGTCTGCACTGCGGTTCGAGATGCGGCGATATTGATGTATCCGGAATGCTTACAAAAGACGAAATAATAACCGCCTTAAAACAGGTTAAAAAAGATTTCGACATTTCAAGGATGCGCCTTTGCGTAACAGGCGGCGAGCCTTTGCTTCGCCCTGATTTCTTTGAAATAATGGATGCGGCAAACAGGCTCGGATTCGGCTGGGGCATGACCTCAAACGGAACCCTCATAGATAAGGAAACCGCAAAGAAACTTGCCGAGACCGGCTTAAGAACGGTATCAATCAGTGTCGACGGCCTGAAAGAAAATCACGAGTGGTTCAGACAGTCGCCGGGATGTTATGAAAAGACAATCGAAGGCATCAAAAACCTGCTCGAAGTTAACATTTCTCATGTGCAGATTACCACGGTCGTTTATCATAAAAACATCGGCGAACTCGATGCGATGTACGAAGAATTCAAGAAAGTCGGCGTTCGTTCGTGGCGTGTAATCAACATCGAGCCCATCGGAAGAGCGAGAGAAAATGCGGATTTGATGCTTTCAAAGGATGAATATATCAAGATGTTTGATTTCATCCGTGATAAAAGATTCGAGAGCAAAATGGAAGTAACCTACGGCTGTTCACATTATCTTGGCACTGACATGGAGCGAGAGGTCAGACAGTGGTATTTCCTCTGTAATGCAGGCGTTTATACCGCCAGCATTATGTACAACGGCGATATCGGAGGCTGCCTTGACATCGAAAGACGCCCCGAACTTATCCAGGGAAACATCAGAAAAGATAACCTGAAAGATGTCTGGGAAAACAAATTCGTTAATTTTAGAAACGACTTCAGAAAGACAGGCAAATGCGCCGACTGTCCCGATTATAAATTCTGTGCGGCGGATTCGTTCCACACCTGGAACTTCGACACCATGGAACCGAATCTGTGCATGAAAGGCATACTTTTTTGACACCGAATGACACTGGGGGACGGGGCTTTTGTGTCATTTTTGCCCGCCTGAAATTGTATTATTGAAAGGAATCAACATGGATATATCCTGCGAAGAATGTGCAAACTTTGTATTCGATGACGACGAGGAAGAATATGTCTGCTGCGTGAGCATGGACGAAGACGACTACATCCGCCTCAATACGGACTCGCATTATCAGTGCCCGTATTATCAGTGCGGCGACGAATACAAGATTGTAAGACATCAGATGTAAAATAAAGGTGCCCGGCTCACACTAGGGAACTTCGTTCCCGTCGGTACACCCGGCTCCTAAAAGAAAAAATTGGGGAGGTAACACTATGGACGAAAAAATCGCTACATTAAAAAAGTGGGTTGACGAGAGTGACAACATCGTATTCTTCGGAGGCGCGGGAGTTTCCACCGAGAGCGGTATTCCGGACTTTAGAAGCGTGGACGGACTCTACAATCAGAAGTATGATTATCCGCCCGAGACGATTTTAAGCCACACGTTTTTTATGAGAAAAACGAGCGAATTTTATAAGTTTTATAAAGACAAACTTCTTTTAGAAGGTGCCAAACCAAACAAAGCTCATCTTAAGCTCGCCGAGTTAGAGAAGGCAGGCAAGCTTAAAGCAGTCATCACCCAGAACATAGATGGCCTTCATCAGGACGCAGGCAGCAAGGAAGTCATGGAACTTCACGGAAGCGTACAGAGAAATTACTGCATGAAATGCCATGCGTTTTATGATTTTGCGGCCATAAAAGAAAAAGTCAACGAAGCAGCAGAAAAATATAAACCCGGCGATGCGGACTATATGGTTCCCAAATGCGATAAATGCGGCGGTATAATAAAACCCGATGTTGTTCTTTACGAGGAAGGTCTCGACGGCCTCACAATGCAAAAGTCGGTTCAGTACATCCAGAATGCTGACGTGCTCATTATCGGCGGTACATCGCTTGCGGTTTATCCCGCTGCGGGACTCATAGATTATTACAGGGGCAACAAGCTTGTGCTTATTAACTTACAGCCCACGCCCCGTGACAAATACGCAAACCTTTGCATTGCAGGCAAAATCGGAGAAGTATTCTCGCAGATTTAATTCAATTACAAGAGGAATTATGATAATTCACGAAAATGATATTCTGGAATTTAAGAAGAAGCATCCTTGTGGCGGAAATAAATGGAAAGTGCTCCGCGTCGGAAGTGACTGCCGACTTCAGTGCGAGACCTGCGGTCACCAGATAGAGATTACCAGAAGCAAAATCGAAAAGAATGTAAAAGTTTCTTCTTTGGGATCATAAAAGAAATAATAAATATGGAGAAAAAGGGAAAAAGAGTCAGAAATAAAATATTAATTCTTTTATGTGTGATTATTATTGCTATGCTGGCAGCATTGGCAATTGTTAATTATATTGTCCTTCCTCCCAAAGCCTCTGAAAATGCAGTAAAGTATAAATATCACGGCTATGATTCCATGCATTTAAAATCCATAACAGAGGATGAGAATTACTGGATATTTGAATTCAGTTCTTTAAACAAATATTTTAATAAAAATTTTAACAGGAAATATATCGAGAAGTGTCAGGAGAAACCTATATCTTCTGCAGGAAAAGATCCATATATTAAATGTTATTGTGGTGGACCGGCTGATTCATATTTAAGGTTTTATCCGGAGTATTACATTGTATCCACATTAACATCAAATTACATAGTATTTAACAAGGATTCAGAAATAGAACCTGAAGCGATTGCGTTTTGTGTTTTTGAATCTATCTATGGAGAATCCCGCGATATAGTAATTAACTATAACATAAGTGAAGGGTATGATAATATTGGTGTTTACGTTCATATTGAGGATTGGGATAAAACATATGGCAGAACAGAGATAACAATCAAGCAAAAATACAACAGTCAAAAGAAAAAATGGAATCCCCAGGAAAAATACGAGTATAATTGGGGATTTGTTTCCACAGACGTGTAAAAAAAGTTCTTGCGATTTGCAAAGTGCTATGATATCATATAAGTCCGTGATGAAATAATTTCCTTGCTCTTACATGAGGTAAGGGCCAGAGACCAAAAGGAGGTAACAAGCATGAATAAGTATGAATTATGTATTGTTGTCAATGCTAAGATCGAAGACGATGCGAGAGCTGCGGTAGTTGATAAGTGCAAGGCTTACATCGAAAGATTCGGCGGTACAATCACAGAAGTTGAGGATGCCGGTAAGAAAAAATTAGCATATGATATTCAGCATATGCACGAGGCTTTCTACTATTTCATTCGTTTTGATGCAGAAGCAACTGCTCCCGCTGAAATCGAAAACCGCGTTCGTATCATGGACAACGTATTAAGATTCTTAGTTGTCAGAACAGACGAACAATAGAAAGAAGGTATATATGAATAAAGTTATTCTTATGGGACGTTTAACCAAAGATCCCGATATGAGAGGTGAAGGCACAGGTCTTGTTGCAAGATATACTCTTGCAGTAGACAGAAGATTCTCCAGAAATGAAGAAAACAACACGGATTTCATCAACATCGTTGTTTTTGGAAAAGGAGCAGAGTTTGCTGAGAAATATCTCAAAAAGGGTATCAAGGTTGTTGTAACAGGCCGTATTCAGACTGGCAGTTACACAAACAAGGATGGTCAGAAGGTTTATACAACAGATGTTATAGCCGAAGATCAGGAATTTGCCGAAAGCAAGAACGCTTCAGGCAATAACGGGGGACAGACAGAAGCAAATTCATCTTCGAATAATACCATTCAGGACGACGGCGATTTCATGAACATTGACGCCGGAGTAAAGGATGATATGCCGTTTTAGTTTTTAGGAGGATTAATCATGGCATTCGTTAAAGATAATAAAACAGCCGATCCTGCAATGAAGAGGAAAGGCAATATCCGCAGAAGAAAAAAAGTATGTGTATTCTGTGGCAAAGATAACGAGATCGATTACAAAGATACAGCAAAGCTTAAAAGATATGTATCAGAGTCCGGAAAGATTCTTCCCAGAAGAATTACCGGTACATGTGCAAAGCATCAGAGAGCTTTAACAGCTGCAATCAAGAGAGCTCGTCACGTAGCATTAATGCCTTATTCAGTAGAATAATAACAATTAAGGATGTGGGAAACCGCATCCTTTTTTTGTTCCTACAATAAAATGCATTTATATGGCGTTCGTGCGCGCTAATATACCATATGTAGTAATGGAATGCAGATAAAAAAAGTGGTATAATACACTTATCTTTTGGGTTGTTTGCGAGAGGTTAAATGTATGGCTAAAAAAGTTAGAATTAAAGGCAAGTTAAAACTGTACTTTACACTTCTTCTTGCCTTTGGAATAATACTTGCAATTATTGATATTCCTATATACATCCTTAATATCATTTCGGGAGTCGTAATATCCGTCTTCCTTGTGATTTATTTTGTCGGAATCATCGTAATGTGGATTTATTTCAGGCAGTTCTTTATCGATGAGATGGTCAGTTTTGCCACGGAATACGGGCAGATACAGAAACAGATCCTAAAAGAATTAAATCTGCCTCATGCTTTGTTAGACCATAAAGGCCGAATCGTCTGGACCAACGGCGAATTCGAAAAAGTCATCGGTTCCGACAGAGGCTTCGGCAAATCGGTTTCTTCATTCTTTGAGGAACTGACCGAGGAAGCTTTCCCTGTAGAAAGCATGGAAAACGAAGTAAACATCACTTTCGAATCCAGAGAATTCAGAGCAAACATCAAAAGAATTTCCATCGAAAACATGGTGGAAAACAGCAGATTCTTAGAGGAAACAGGCAACGGCGAATTCCTTTACGGATTGTATCTCTTCGATGAGACCGCACTTAAGATAGCTTTAAAAGAACTCGACGATCAGAGCGTTGTAGTAGGTATGATTTATATCGACAACTACGAAGAAGCGCTCGAAAACGTGGACGATGTAAGAAGATCACTTCTTTTAGCACTTGTCGATCGTAAAATCACACAGTGTATTTCTTCTCTTGACGGTATCGTTCGTAAAACAGAGAAAGATAAATATCTGCTTATTTTACGAAAGAAATCCTTAAGCGAATTAAAGGAATCCAAGTTCGATATTCTTGAAGAAATCAAGACCGTAAGTATCGGTAACGAAAGACCGATTACACTTAGTATCGGTGTCGGACTCGACGGACTAACCTACAGCCAGAACAACGAATTTGCAAGAGCCGCAATCGACCTTGCACTCGGCCGTGGCGGTGACCAGGCGGTTATCAAATCTCCGGGCAACGTTCAGTACTACGGCGGCAAGAGCCAGTCTTCCGAAAAGAATACGCGTGTAAAGGCCAGAGTAAAAGCTCAGGCGCTTCGCGAAATTCTCGTCAACAAGGACCAGATTTTTATCATGGGTCACAAACTTCCCGACGTGGACTCGTTCGGTTCCGCAGTCGGCGTATACTGTATCGCCAAAGCACTTGATAAAAAGGCAAGCATCATCATAAACGAAGTTACACCTTCGCTTAAACCGCTCGTTGATCTGTTTGCAAACAACGAAGAGCAGTATCCCGGAATGCTTGTAAACAGCGAAAACGCACTTATGACAGTCGGCAATAATGCCGCACTTGTAGTAGTTGATACCAACAAGCCTTCGATGTGCGAATGTGCTGACATTCTTAAATACTGTAAGGCTATAGTAGTGCTCGATCACCACAGACAGGGCGAGGAAATCATCGACAACGCGACACTTTCCTACGTGGAGCCTTATGCTTCATCCGCCAGCGAAATGGTAGCCGAGATTTTACAGTACATCGATGAAGGCGTAAGACTTTCGGGTATCGAGGCAGATGCACTTTACTCGGGCATCATGATTGACACCAACAACTTTATGACCAAGACCGGTGTCAGAACATTCGAAGCAGCCGCATACTTAAGAAGAAGCGGCGCCGATGTTACCAGAGTTCGTAAGCTCTTCAGAGAGGACGCTTCCGAATATCTTGCAAAAGCAAAGACCATAAAAGATACAAATATATACAGAAACGATTATGCTATTTCCGTATGTGATTCCGCAGGCTGCAAGAGCCCTACAATCGTGGCTGCACAGACCGCAAACGAATTACTTAATATCAACGGAATCAAGGCAAGTTTCGTATTTACAGAATACCAGGGCAAGGTTTATTTAAGCGCGCGTTCAATCGACGAGCTTAACGTTCAGGTCGTAACCGAAAAACTCGGCGGCGGCGGACATATGAACATTGCAGGTGCCCAGTTCGAGGGCATTTCCGTAGAGGAAGCAATCGACAGATTAAAAGAAATACTCGACTCAATGATAGACGACTAAGGAGAACTGAA
Organism: Lachnospiraceae bacterium; assembly: GCA_016284175.1. Classification (GTDB taxonomy): domain Bacteria; phylum Bacillota; class Clostridia; order Lachnospirales; family Lachnospiraceae; genus UBA3766. Next base: position 9,091 of record JAEEOJ010000068.1, read on the forward strand.
AATGAAAGTAATTTTATTACAGGATGTTAAACCGCACGGCAAAAAAGGCGATGTGGTTGAAATAAATGACGGATACGCAAGAAACTACATTCTTCCCAAGAAACTCGGAGTTGAAGCCAATGCGGCTAACGCCAATGACTTAAAGCTTCAGAAAGCAAATCAGGAAAAGATCGCCGCCAAGCAGCTTGCTGATGCAAAAGAACTTGCTGCAAAGCTTGAGCAGATTAAAGTTGTTTTAAAGATTAAAACCGGCGAAGGCGGAAAGACTTTCGGTTCAATTACCGCAAAGGAAATCGCCGCAGAGTTAAAAAAGCAGCATAACCTCGATATCGACAAAAAGAAAATCGTTGTGGCAGATCCGATTAAGAGTGTCGGAAGTTTTACGGTAACCGTTAAACTCCACACACAGGTAAGCGCTTCCTTAAGCGTAAATGTTGATTCTGAATAATTCGTAATTTATTGGGGAAACAAGATGGAAGAAGCTATAGTTAAGCAGGAGATGCCCAAGGATCTCGTGGCTGAAAAAAGCATACTTGGATCCATCCTTATAGAGCCGGAAGGCGTTATAAACGCATCCGACATAATAACCGGGGATGATTTTTATTTAAGGGAACACGGAATCATTTTTGATACCATGCTCCAGATGGTAAACAATAAAATAACGCTTGATCCTGTAACCTTACAGGATAAACTTCGCGAAACAAACCTTCCCGAGGAGGCATATTCGGACGATAAGATTAATTCATTCGTTGATGTTGCGACCACCTCTGCAGGACTTAAACATCATTGCAATATTGTGTATGAGAAAGCAGTCAGAAGACGCCTCATAAAAGCAGGCGAAGGCATTGTTTCGAAGGCATACGGCAAAGGTGATCTCGAAGAGATATTAGACAGCACCGAAAAGTCCGTATTTGAAATCGTACAGAAAAGAAACACAGAGGATTTCACCCCTATCAGCAAGGTAGTAATGGAGTCCTTAAAGAATATCGAAAAAGCTCACAATACCGACGGAACCGTTACGGGTATTGCTTCGGGATTTACCGATCTCGATTACAAGACCACAGGTTTCCAGCCTTCGGATTTGATTCTTTTAGCAGCGCGTCCTTCAATGGGTAAGACGGCACTTGCTTTAAACATCGCCATTCACGTGGCAGCAGTCGAGAGAAAGCATGTTGCGATTTTCTCGCTGGAAATGAGCAAGGAACAGCTCGTAAAACGTCTTTTATCCCAGGAATCACACGTTGATTCACAGAAACTTCGTACCGGTAACCTCGCAGACAGCGAGTGGGCCGCACTAATCGAAGGAGCAGAGACAGTCGGCAAATCCTTACTTGCAATCGACGATACGCCCGGTATTACAGTTTCCGAATTAAGATCTAAATGCCGCAAGCTTCAGATGGAGCAGGGCCTTGATATGATTATCATCGACTACCTGCAGTTAATGTCGGGCTCCAAAAAAGCAGAGTCCCGTCAGAACGAAGTATCGGAGATTTCAAGATCCTTAAAGGCAATCGCAAGAGAGCTTTCGGTTCCCATTCTCGCTCTTTCTCAGTTAAACAGAAAGGCAGAAGAAAGATCCGACCACAGACCTCAGCTTTCAGACCTTCGTGAATCGGGTGCAATCGAGCAGGATGCCGATGTTGTAATGTTTATCGACAGAGAGAGAAACGAAAACGAAGAGGCCAACAAAGCGACCGTAATTATCGCAAAACAGAGAAACGGCCCCATCGGCGATGTCAACCTTATGTGGCTGCCCAAGTACACGCAGTTCAAGGATATGGACAGATCGCTTGTCAAAGAAGAAGCAGAATAAAGACAATAAAAAAGGCAGTTCGTTTAACGAGCTGCCTTCATTTTATACTAATTCGTATAATTAATTATGCCTGTGTAATAGCTTCTGCGGGACATCCGTCAGCACAACCGCCACAATCGATGCAAGCATCGGGATTGATTTCGTACTTGCCTTCTCCTTCAGAGATAGCACCTGCGGGACACTGAGCTGCACATGCGCCACACATTACACAAGAATCACCAATAACGTAAGCCATTATTTTTTCCTCCTTACCATTATATAAAAAACATATGTTAGCCATACATACTATGATTAGTGTAGTATAAAATGTTTAAAATATCAAGGTGTTAGACAAACATAACCCTGTGATGTGCATAAATCACAGTAATTCGGTAAAAATCTCATAAAAAAAGTGCGTTTTGCAATAAACTGTGAATCTTTACATGTAATACCTTGAATGATATAATAAATAGTTGATTTTTGCATAAAATAAAGGAGTTTGCCATGTACAACAAAGTCGAAACAGACTTAAATTTTGTCCAGAGAGAAAAAGAAGTCGAAAATTTCTGGAAAGAAAATGACATTTTCAGAAAAAGTATGGAAAACAGAAAGGAAGGACCGACATATACATTTTATGACGGACCGCCTACTGCCAACGGAAAACCCCACATCGGTCACGTACTTACCAGAGTCATAAAAGATATGATTCCCAGATACCGTACCATGAAGGGTTATATGGTTCCGAGAAAGGCCGGCTGGGATACCCACGGACTTCCTGTAGAGCTTGAAGTTGAAAAGCTTCTCGGCTTAAACGGCAAGGAACAGATTGAAGAATACGGTATGGAGCCCTTCATTGACAAGTGTAAGGAATCCGTATGGAAATACAAAGGCATGTGGGAAGACTTCTCCGGAACAGTCGGTTTCTGGGCAGACATGGACAATCCCTATGTTACATATCATGACGATTATATCGAGTCTGAGTGGTGGGCACTTAAGGAAATCTGGAACAAGGGCCTTCTTTACAAGGGCTTTAAGATCGTGCCTTATTGTCCCCGTTGCGGAACCCCTCTTTCGACTGCAGAGGTTTCACAGGGCTATAAGACATTAAAGGAACGTTCAGCTATCGTTCGTTTCAAGGTAAAAGACGAAGATGCATTCTTCCTTGCATGGACGACCACACCCTGGACACTTCCTTCAAACGTTGCTCTCTGCGTTAACCCTTCAGATACTTACTGCAAGGTAAAAGCAGCCGACGGCAACACATATTACATGGCAAAAGCACTTTTGGACAGCGTTCTTTCACCTCTTGCAAAAGAAGGCGAAGCTGCATACGAAATCCTTGAAGAATATGTCGGAAAGGATCTTGAATACAAAGAATACGAACCCTTATACGAATGTGCAAAAGCAGTAGCTGACAAGCAGAACAAAAAAGGTTTCTTCGTAACATGTGACAACTACGTTACAATGTCCGACGGTACCGGTATTGTTCATATCGCTCCCGCTTTCGGTGAAGACGATGCGAATGTCGGCAGAAATTACGATCTTCCTTTCGTACAGATGGTTGACGACAAGGGCGTTATGCTTCCCGAAACTCCTTTCGGCGGCATGAGATGTAAGCCCACCGCTGCAGAAATGGAAAGAGGCGCAATAAGCGCAGACCCCGAAGTTATCAAAGAACTTTCTTCCAGAAAGCTTTTATACGATGCTCCGAAATTCGAGCATGAATATCCTCACTGCTGGAGATGCGACACTCCGCTTATCTACTATGCAAGAGAATCATGGTACATAAAAGAAACAGCAGTAAGAGATGATTTAATCAGAAACAACAATACCGTTAACTGGATTCCCGAATCCATCGGTAAAGGACGTTTCGGCAACTGGCTTGAAAACATTCAGGACTGGGCTATCTCACGTAACCGTTACTGGGGTACTCCTCTTAATATCTGGGAGTGCGAATGCGGTAAGTTCGAATGTATCGGAAGCAGAGCAGAATTAAAAGAAAAGAGCGGAAACGCTGAAGCAGAAAATATCGAACTTCACCGTCCGTACATCGATACAGTAACCATTAAGTGTCCGGACTGCGGCAAAGAAATGCACAGAGTTCCCGAAGTTATCGACTGCTGGTTTGACTCAGGTGCAATGCCTTTCGCACAGCATCACTATCCTTTTGAAAACAAGGAACTTTTTGAATCACAGTTCCCCGCACAGTTCATTTCAGAAGCTGTCGATCAGACAAGAGGATGGTTCCACTCACTTATGGCTGAGTCCACACTTCTTTTCAACAAGAGTCCTTATGAAAACGTTATCGTTTTAGGTCTCGTGCTTGATGAGAACGGACAGAAGATGAGTAAGTCCAAGGGCAATGCTGTAGATCCTTTCGAAGCACTTAAGAAGCACGGCGCAGATGCCATCAGATGGTACTTCTACACCAACTCAGCTCCCTGGCTTCCCAACAAGTTCTCTGACGCAACAGTAGTTGAAGGCCAGAGAAAGTTCATGGGTACACTCTGGAACACATATGCATTCTTCGTACTTTACGCTAACATCGATGAGTTCGATGCTACAAAGTACACACTTGATTATGACAAGCTTCCCGTAATGGATAAGTGGCTCTTATCAAGACTTAATACAACAATCCGCGAAGTAGACAATAACCTTGAAAATTACAGAATCCCCGAAGCAGGCAGAGCGCTTGACGATTTCGTGGATGAAATGAGTAACTGGTATGTTCGTCGTGGCAGAGAGCGTTTCTGGGCTAAGGGTATGGAGCAGGATAAGATCAACGCTTACATGACTCTTTACACAGCACTTGTTACGATTGCAAAGACTGCAGCGCCTATGATTCCTTTTATGAGCGAGCAGATTTACAGAAACCTTGTATGTTCAATCGACAAGAATGCTCCTATTTCCGTTCATCTTTGTGACTTCCCTGAAGTTAACGAAAAGATGATTGATACAGAGCTTGAAAAGAATATGGACGCAGTACTTAAGACAGTAGTTATGGGTCGTGCCTGCAGAAATGCATCCGCAATCAAGAACAGACAGCCCATTGCAAACATGTTCGTAAAAGCAGATTTCACACTTGATGAATTCTACAAAGAAATCATCGAGGACGAATTAAACGTAAAAGAAGTAACCTTCACCGATGATGTAAGCGAATTTACTACATACAACTTCAAGCCCCAGCTTAAGACTGTCGGACCCAAGTACGGCAAGCAGCTCGGCGGAATCAAGGAATACCTTGCAAATGTCGACGGCAACAAAGCAATGGCAGAACTTAAGGCTGACGGCGCAATCAAGTTTGAAGTAGGCGGAGTTGAAATTTCACTCGCAGAGGAAGACCTCCTCATCGAAATGACTCAGAAAGAAGGCTATGTAACAGAGGCCGACAACTATGTAACAGTAGTTCTCGACACCAATCTTACAGAAGAACTTCTTGAAGAAGGTTGCGTAAACGAAATCATTTCCAAGCTTCAGACAATGCGTAAGGATTCCGGCTTCGAAGTTATGGACCGCATCAAAGTATACGTAGAAGGCAACGACAAGATTGCTGAAATCGTAAAAAAGAACGAAAAGGCAATCGCCGACAAGGTTCTTGCCAACGAAGTACTCTACGGTACCAAGAACGATGCCGCAAAAGAATGGAACATCAACGGCGAGAAAGTATTCCTCGGCGTTGAGAAAATCTAAAAGTGTATAAAGGGGGGACGGTTCCTTTAGGGGGTACTTTCGGGAGCCGACCGCACGATACACCGCGGGCACGCTCTCGCTAAGATAAATACGTAGCGGATACTAAGTTCGACTTCGCACTTTGTGCTTGTCTCACTAAGTACCGACGCATTTATATTACCCGCTTGTGCATCATACGGTCGGCTCCCGAAGAAAGCCTTTAAAGAACCGTCCCTTAACATGTTAAATAATTGCAAAAATCGGACGATATGTATTTGGGATAAATGTTCGATTAAAATAAATGGAGGAATGAAAGACATATGGCAGCAGCAAAAAAGGAAACTGTAAAGACAACTGCTAAAAAAACCTCGACCGACAAGAAGACTACTACTAAAACAACAGCAAAAACTACAGCTAAGGCACCTGCAAAGAAGGCAGCCGCAAAATCAGAAACAAAAACAACCAAGGCAGCAGCTAAACCCGCAGCTAAAACAACAACCAAGGCAGCAGCAAAGCCCGCAGCAAAAGCTCCCGCAAAGAGCACTGCAAAGACTGCAACAAAGACAACTGCTAAAGCTCCTGCAAAGAAAGCATCTGCTAAAACAGCTGCCAAAACAACTGCTAAAGCTCCTGCTAAGAAAGCAGCAGCAAAGACAACTGCAAAAGCACCCGCTAAAAAGACTGCAGCAAAAACTACAGCAAAGGCACCTGCAAAGAAGACCGCTACCAAGGCAGTTAAGGCAGAACCTAAGAAAGTTAAGATTCCCAAGGCTAAAAAGCCTACAATTACATTTGATAAAGAATTATTCAAAAGAAGTGTCCTTTACAATGTAAGAACACTTTACAGAAAGAATATGGAAGAGGCCACACCTCAGCAGGTATTCCAGGCCGTTTCCTATGCAATCAAGGATCAGATAGTCGATTACTGGATGAAGACCCAGGAAGCATATGAAAGAGAAGATCCCAAGACGGTTTACTATCTCTCGATGGAATTCCTGATGGGCAGAGCACTCGGCAACAATATGATCAACTTAATGGCTTACAAGGATGCAAAGGATGCACTCGAGGAACTCGGCGTTGACATCAATGTCATCGAAGACCAGGAGCCCGATGCGGCACTCGGTAACGGCGGCCTCGGACGTCTCGCAGCATGTTTCCTTGATTCACTTGCTACCCTCGGATATTCAGCATACGGCTGCGGTATCA
>JAEEOJ010000069.1 GCA_016284175.1 Lachnospiraceae bacterium
GGCGTAGCAGTTATCAAAGTAGGTGCTGCAACAGAGACCGAAATGAAAGAAGCAAAACTTCGTATGGAAGATGCTTTGGCAGCTACAAAGGCAGCAGTTGAGGAAGGTATTATCGCAGGCGGCGGATCGGCTTACATTCATGCTTCCAAGAAAGTTAAAGAACTTGCCGATACACTTGAAGGCGACGAGAAGACAGGTGCTCAGATCGTTCTTACGGCACTTAAGGCTCCTTTGTTCCACATCGCTGCAAATGCCGGCCTTGACGGTTCCGTAATCGTTAATAAGGTATACGAATCAGAAGTTGGTTTCGGATTCGATGCTCTTAAAGAAGAATACGTGAACATGGTTGAAGCAGGTATTCTTGATCCTTCAAAAGTTACCAGAAGTGCACTTCAGAACGCGACAAGCGTAGCATCCACATTCCTTACAACAGAAAGTGCCGTTGCAAACATCAAGGAAGATACTCCCGCAATGCCTGCAGGCGGTATGGGCGGAATGGGATATTAAAAGTCGATAACTCGACAGAGAGGTGATTTCATGAAAAAATTTTTATGCTTACTCGCAAGCGCTATGATGGTTCTTTCACTGGCAGCTTGCACATCTGGAAAAGGGGAACTTGTTATGGCAACAAACGCCGAATTCCCTCCTTATGAGTATCATGAAGGAGACAGCATCATAGGAATTGACGTTGAAATTTGTCAGGCTATTGCGGATGAGATGGGCAGAAAACTCGTAATCGAAGACATGGCTTTCGATTCGGTTATCACTTCGGTTTACACAGGAAAAGCAGACATAGGTGCAGCAGCGCTTACAATCACTGAGGACAGACTTAAAAATATAAACTTCTCTACACCTTATGCAACAGCAGCTCAGGTTATTATCGTTCCTGAAGATTCAGACATTACATCACCCGATGATTTGATCGGCAGAACTGTCGGTGTCCAGCTTGGTACAACCGGCGATATCTACGCAGACGATATCGAGGATGCAACTGTAGAACGTTATAACAAGGGTTATGAAGCTGTACAGGCTTTGCTTCAGGGCAAAATTGATGCGGTTATGATTGACAACGAACCTGCCAAGGTTTATGTATCACAGAATCCCTCACTTAAGATTGTTGACGAAGCATTTACTTACGAAGAGTATGCAATCGCAATCGCAAAGGATAACGAAGCACTTCTTAACGAAGTTAATGCCGCTATCAAGAAACTTAAAGAGTCCGGCAGACTTGATGAGATTGTAAATAAATACATCTCTGCCGACAACTAGAGGTCCGTATGAATTTTTTGGTTAAGTTTTCTGAAGATTTTAAGCAAAACTTTATCGATGCTAACAGATGGAAATACATCTTAAACGGTTTGGGAGTTACTCTGAGAGTAACTCTCTTTGCCGTTTTAATCGGTATCGCCATCGGCTTTATTGTTGCGATAATAAGATCGACTTATGAGAAGACAGGAAAACTTAAAATCCTCAACTTTTTTGCAAATATTTATCTTACGGTAATCAGAGGAACACCTGTTGTAGTTCAGCTTTTGATTATCTATTTTGTAATATTCGGTTCGGTCAGAATCGACAAGGTTCTGGTTGCGGTTATCGCCTTTGGTATTAACTCGGGTGCGTATGTAGCCGAGATAGTGCGTGGCGGTATCATGTCAATAGATCCGGGTCAGATGGAAGCAGGAAGATCCTTAGGCTTTAATTATATTCAGACCATGTGGCATATCATTATTCCGCAGGCTTTTAAGAATGTTCTTCCCGCACTCGGAAATGAATTCATAGTACTCTTAAAAGAGACTTCAGTAGCAGGCTACATCGCACTCGAAGACTTAACAAAAGGCGGAGACATCATAAGAAGTCAGACATATTCGCCTTTTATGCCGCTTTTAACCGTTGCGGCAATTTACCTGGCAATAGTTATGCTCTTGTCATTCCTTCTTAAGCAGTTAGAGAGGAGGTTGAGAAACAGTGAGCGATAATAACGAAAAAAAGCTCCTTATAAGCGTGGATAATCTTACAAAGCATTTTGAAGATTTGCATGCACTTAACGGAGTATCAATAGATATTTACAAGGGTGATGTTGTATTCGTGGTAGGACCTTCAGGCTCCGGCAAATCCACTTTCCTTCGCTGTCTTAACAGACTCGAGGAACCCACGGGAGGTACAATCCTTTTCGAGGGAATAGATATCACTGATAAAAAAACAGACATTAACAAACATCGTCAGAAAATGGGAATGGTATTCCAGCAGTTTAATCTCTTCCCTCATATGACGGTACTTAAAAACCTTACTTTAGGACCGATGAAACTTCAGGGCAAATCAAAGGCAGAGGCCGAAGAGGAAGCCATGAAACTCTTAGAGCGCGTAGGACTTGCAGACAGAGCAAAAGCCTATCCCAATCAGCTTTCAGGCGGACAGAAGCAGCGTATCGCAATCGTTCGTGCACTTTGCATGAAGCCCGATGTAATGCTTTTCGACGAGCCTACCTCGGCACTCGATCCCGAGATGGTAGGTGAAGTTCTCGAAGTAATGCGTGAGCTTGCGAAAGAAAACATGACCATGGTAGTCGTTACCCACGAAATCGCATTCGCCAAAGAAATCGCAAACCGCGTTATCTTTATGGCAGACGGCCTCATCGAAGAAGAAGGCCCTGCAGCCGAGTTCTTCGACAACCCCAAGTCCGAGAGACTTAAAGCATTTTTGGCTAAAGTGCTGTAATCGCGGGCAGCGTAATGCCACATGGGGAGCGTCAACCACACGATACACCGCGGGCACGCTCTCGCTAAGATGTCGCACGTAGCGACCACTAAACTCGCATGCGCACAAGTGCTTTGCTCGTTAAGTGGCGACGGCGCCATATTACCCGCTTGTGCATCATACGGTTGCCGCTCTCAGCCAAACATATGATGCCCGCTTATTAAGAATTTAATACAAAAATATTTATATATTTACGGAGGAATAAGATGAGTACAGTAAGACGAATCTATGTTGAAAAGAAACCGGAATATGCGGTTAAAGCGAAGGAGCTCTTTAATGATATTAAGGGTTACCTCGGAATTACCAGTGTGACGGGAGTTAGATATCTCATTCGCTATGATGTTGAGAATATCTCAGACGAAATATTTGAAAAGGCTTGCAAGACTGTATTTTCAGAGCCTCCTGTAGATAATTATTATCTTGAGAAATTTGATACCAACGCAACAGATAAGATTTTCAGTGTTGAATATCTTCCCGGTCAGTACGATCAGAGAGCGGACTCTGCTGTTCAGTGCGTTCAGTTCTTAAACGCAGAAGAGAATCCCACAATTCAGACCGCAATTACATATGTGCTTGAAGGCAGTGTAAGTGATGATGAGTTTGAAAAGATTAAAGCTTACTGCATCAACCCCGTTGATTCGAGAGAAGCTTCGATTGACAAGCCCGAGACTTTGCAGAGCGTATTTGCAACACCCGATGATGTTTCGGTATTCGAAAACTTTACAACAATGCCCGAAGACGAATTCAAGAAGCTTTATGATTCTCTCGGACTTGCAATGACTTATAAGGATTTTGCTTTTATCAGAGAATACTTTGCTAACGATGAAAAGAGAAATCCTACATTCACAGAAATCAAAGTACTTGATACATACTGGTCAGACCACTGCCGTCACACCACATTCTCTACAGAACTTGAGAATGTTAAGTTCCTTGCAGGTGACTACGCAGGCGTACTTGAAGATACATACAATGAATATCTTTCCACAAGAAAAGATGTATACGGCGACAACTCCAAGAAGTATGTATGCCTTATGGACCTTGCCCTCATGGCTATGAAAAAGCTTAAAAAAGACGGTAAGCTTGAAGATATGGAAAAATCCGATGAGATTAACGCTTGTTCAATCGTTGTTCCCATCGATGTTGAATACGAAGACGGTAAGGTTGTAAACGAAGAGTGGCTTATCAACTTCAAGAATGAAACACATAACCATCCTACAGAAATCGAACCTTTCGGTGGCGCAGCAACATGTCTTGGCGGCGCTATCAGAGATCCGCTTTCAGGAAGAACATATGTATATCAGGCAATGAGAGTTACCGGTGCCGCAGATCCTACAGTTTCCGTTAACGAAACTCTTAAGGGTAAGCTTTCACAGAAGAAGCTTGTACGCGGTGCTGCAGCAGGTTATTCATCCTACGGTAACCAGATTGGCCTTGCAACGGGACTCGTAAAAGAAATTTACCATCCCAACTATGTTGCAAAAAGAATGGAAATCGGTGCAGTTATGGGTGCAGCTCCCAGACGTGCCGTTATCAGAGAAACATCCGATCCCGGTGACGTAATCGTTCTTTTAGGAGGACGTACAGGTAGGGATGGCTGCGGCGGTGCTACAGGTTCTTCAAAGGTACATACCGTTCAGTCAATCGAAACCTGCGGTGCAGAAGTACAGAAAGGTAATCCTCCTACAGAAAGAAAGATTCAGAGACTTTTTAGATGTGAAGAAGTTTCCGCACTTATAAAGAAATGTAACGACTTTGGTGCAGGCGGTGTATCCGTAGCTATCGGCGAACTTGCAGACGGCTTAAGAGTAAACCTTGACCTTGTACCCAAGAAATATGAAGGTCTTGACGGAACAGAACTTTCCATTTCCGAATCACAGGAAAGAATGGCAGTAGTTCTCGATCCCAAGGATCTTGACCAGTTCCTTAAATATGCAGAGGAAGAAAACCTTGAAGCAATCAAGGTTGCAGATGTTACCGAAGATCCCAGACTTGTACTTGTCTGGAGAGGCAAAGAAATCGTTAACATTAAGAGAGAATTCCTTAATACAAACGGTGCTCATCAGGCTACAAACGTAGAAGTTGAATCACCGAGCAAAGCTGACAATTATTTCTGCAAAGCGGCCAACAAGAAAGTTGAAGCAGCTTTGGCAAATAACGATATTAAGACCGCTGTTATCGAAAGCGTATCAGACCTTAACACCTGTTCACAGAAGGGTCTTGTTGAAATGTTTGACTCATCAATCGGTGCAGGTACGGTTCTTATGCCTTACGGCGGTGCTAACCAGCTCACAGAAATCCAGACAATGGTTGCAAAGGTTCCCGTTATGAAGGGCAAATCCGATGCAGTTACAATGATGAGCTACGGCTTCGATCCTTATCTTTCTTCATGGTCACCTTACCACGGCGCAATTTATGCTGTAACAGAATCCATGAGTAAGATTTGCGCAGCAGGCGGCGATGTAAATAAGATCAGATTTACATTCCAGGAATACTTTAGAAGAATGAGCGAGGTTCCTTCAAGATGGAGCCAGCCTTTTGCGGCTCTTTTAGGAGCGTTTAAGGCTCAGATGGCTTACGGCCTTCCTTCAATCGGCGGTAAGGACTCAATGTCCGGAACATTCCAGGATATCGACGTTCCGCCCACACTCGTTTCCTTCGCGGTGGACGTTGCAAAGAACAACGAAGTTATCACACCCGAACTTAAGAAAGCAGGCAACTCACTCGTTATTTTCAGAATTCCCAAGGATGAGAATTCAATTCCTGTATTTGACAAGGTTCTTGCTCTTTACGATGAAGTTGCAAAGCTCATAAAAGACAAAAAGATTGTTTCAGCATATGTAACCGATGCATACGGAATCGTTCCCGCGGCTGCAAAGATGGCATTCGGTAACGGTCTTGGCGTTAAGATTGACGCAGCAGATGTTAAGTCACTTTTCTCAAATGAGATGGGCAGCATCCTCTGCGAAATGACCGAAGCGGTTAATGACGAATTTGCTTCAACAATCGGTACGGTTGCTGAAAAAGATATCGAAATCAATTCTGTTAAGGTAAGCCTTGACGATGTACTTGCATCATACAAGAAGCCTCTTGAAAAAGTATTCCATTCAAGAGTAACCGAGGATTACACAAAGCTTGACAGACCTGCATACAAGGCAGAGAACGTATACATCTGCAAGAACAAGGTTGCAAAGCCCCATGTATTTATTCCCGTATTCCCCGGAACAAACTGCGAATACGATTCAACAAGAGCATTTGAGCGAGCAGGCGCTACAGTAACCACAAAGATATTTAGAAACCTTAATTCCGCAATGATTAAGGAAAGTGTTGACGAATACGTAAAAGAAATAAAGAATGCACAGATTATCATGTTCCCCGGCGGATTCTCCGCAGGTGACGAACCCGACGGTTCTGCAAAGTTCTTCGCTACAGCATTCCAGAACGAAGCAATCAAGGAAGCTGTAACAGACTTACTTGATAACAGAGACGGTCTTGCACTCGGTATCTGTAACGGTTTCCAGGCACTTATCAAACTCGGTCTGGTACCTAACGGAAAGATTACAGGACAGGATGAAAATTCCGCTACACTTACATTTAATACAATCAACCGTCACATCTCCAAGATGGCTTATACAAAGGTTGTTTCAAACAAGTCACCCTGGCTTCAGTTAGCAGAACTTGACGGTGTATACACATCACCCGCATCACACGGTGAAGGTAGATTTGTAGCGCCCAAAGAACTCATTGAGCAGCTCTTTGCAAACGGTCAGGTAGCTACAAGATACTGTGACAACTTCGGTAACGTAAGCATGGATGAAGAATACAATATCAATGGTTCATTCGAATCAATTGAAGGTATCACATCACCCGACGGACGTGTACTTGGTAAGATGGCTCATGCAGAGCGTCGTGACAATGGTGTTGCAATTAACATTTACGGTGAGCAGGATCTTAAGATCTTCGAATCCGGTGTTAAGTATTTTAAATAATTTGAACTTTGGTCTTTTATAAAGATTGGAGAATTTTATGAAGAAGAATTTCAAATATTTTTTATTAAGTCTGCTTGTTTGCGCGAGCGTAATAATGCCCGTAACAGGCTGTTCATGCAGCAATCCTGCTGAAGAAGCAACAGATACCATCGAAGGCATGGCTTCGCAGGAAGAAAAGGCACAGGATGCACTTGATGCGTTTAATGCCGATGCCGATGAGAAGGGTGCGGAAGCAGACGCTATATTTGAAATGGTTGAATAACGGAGAAACAAATGAACTGGAGAGAATACGTAAGAAACGTTACCCCGTATATTCCGGGAGAACAGCCCAAGATTGACAATCTTATTAAATTAAATACAAACGAAAATCCTTATTCTCCTTCAGGAGTCGTAAAAGATGAACTTAAAAAGCTTGCAGAAGATTACGACTGCTTAAGAAGATATCCCAAGCCTAACTGTGACGCGCTTGAAGAAGCATTAAGCGAGTACACGGGACTTAAGCGTGAGCAGATTTTTACGGGTGTCGGATCGGATGATGTTATCTGTACATTGTTTTTAACATTTTTCCATTCTAAACTTCCGGTACTATTTGCGGATATTACTTATTCCTTTTATGAGGTATGGGCCGAGTTTGCGGGATTTCCTAAGGAACTTGTTCCCGTAAAAGAAGATCTTTCAATCGATATTAACGATTACAGAAAAGAAAACGGCGGTATTGTAATTGCCAATCCCAATGCGCCCACAGGCAAGGCACTTCCATTAAGTAAGATTGAAGAAGTGCTTAACTTCAACAGGGATTCGGTGGTTATAGTTGACGAAGCATACGTTGATTTCGGTGCTGAGTCGGCAATTTCGCTTGTAAACAAATACGATAACTTAATCGTAACCCAGACATATTCAAAATCCAGAAACCTTGCGGGTCTTCGTATAGGTATGGCATTTGCGAGCGCAGAGCTTATCGCAAAGGTGAAAGCCATCAAGTTTTCGATTAACTCTTATACAATGAACGAGCCTTCGCTTCGCCTCGCATCTGCGGTTCTTAAGGATGAAAAATATTTCAGAGAATGCTGCGACAAGGTTATCAAGACCAGAGAGTGGAGTGTTGAAGAGTTTAAAAAATTAGGCTTTTCGTTCCCCGAAAGCAGTGCAAACTTTGTGTTTGTAACACATCCTAAAGTTAACGCAAACGATATCTACAAAGCGTTAAGAGAAAGAGGAATTCTGGTACGTCATTTCAGCATTCCGAGAATTGACAATTACCTTCGTATTTCCATAGGAACAGACGAAGAGATGAAAGCACTTTTTGCAGCTTTAAAAGAAATAGTGGCTTAGAAAACGAAAGGATTCAGTGTAAGCGTAAAAGATTATGACAGCATTAAGAGACGCACTTGTAAACATGTTACTTGACCATCATATCGCACCCGTATGGATCTGCTTTATCGTAAGCATGATTCCCCTGATCGAACTTCGTGGCGGTCTGATTGTATCAAGTATTTTAAACGTTCCGCTCTGGAAAGCAATTATTTTCTGTATAGGCGGAAACATTATTCCGATTCCTTTTATTCTTCTTTTTATCAAGAGAATTTTAAAGTGGATGAAGAATATTCATTTTCTTAAAATCGACAAATTCGCCGAATGGCTTGAAAACAGAGCAAACAAAAAGAGCGATGCGCTTAAGAAAGGTGAGTTCCTGGGACTCATGCTTTTTGTAGGAATTCCTCTTCCCGGCACAGGTGCATGGATGGGATCTCTCATGGCAGCGCTTTTTGACGTAAAGCTTTGGAAGGCTGTAGTCGCAGAACTTTGCGGACTTATTCTCGCAACGATTATAATGTCGTTATTATCCTATGGCGCACTTGGATCGATTTTCCATTTTTTAGGTTAAATATATGGAAGCATATTCGGAATTTGCAAAGCTTTATGACGGTTTCATGGAAGACGTTCCTTACGATGAATGGTTTGAATTCGTCAAAAAGACTTTGTACGAAGACAATATAATAAACGGTATTATCTGCGAACTCGGTGCCGGCACCGGCAATTTTACGATGCGTCTTGCAGAAGTCGGATTTGACATGATCGGAATTGATAATTCGGACGATATGCTCAATGTGGCTTTGCATAAAAAAGATGAGTATGAATACACAGAAGATCCCGTAAATAAAGTGTCCGATATAATGTATCTTAATCAGGATATGAGAGAGTTCGAATTATACGGCACCGTAAGAGCGATTGTAAGTGTTTTTGATTCAATCAATTATATTCTCGAAGACGAGGAAATTATTCAGACATTTAAGCTCGTAAATAATTATCTCGACCCTAAGGGACTCTTTATATTTGATTTTAATACGCTTCATAAATACAGAGATGTAATCGGTGATTCCACGATAGCCGATTCGAGTGATGAAGCTTCGTTTATCTGGTCAAATTACTTTGATAAGGAAAGTAACATAAACGAATACGAAATTACGTTTTTCGTGGCTTCGGATAATGAAAACGATGATTCGCTGTACAGAAGATTCGATGAATTTCATTATCAGAGAGGTTATACTCTCGAAGAAATAAAAGGATTTTTGGCAGAAGCCGGACTTGAATTCATCGCCGCTTATGATGCGGAAGGATTTAAGGAAACAAGCGATGATTCGGAGAGAATCTTCGTAGTTGCAAGAGAGTCCGGGAAGTAAGGATAAAGAATGGATATAATCGTCAGGGCCACGGCCGCAAACGCACAGATAAGAGTATTCTCGGCATACACAAAGGACATGGTTGAAGAAGCCAGAAAAAGACACAATACTTCTCCTGTATGTACCGCAGCACTCGGAAGACTGATGACAGCGGCTTCAATGATGGGCTCGATGCTTAAAAGCGATAAAGATATATTAACACTTAAAATTGAATCCGACGGACCGATAGAAGGTGTTACCGTAACAGCCGATTCAAAAGGATTCGTAAAAGGTTACGTCGGAAATCCCAATGTGATTTTACCTGCGAACAAGGTCGGAAAACTTGACGTGGCAGGTGCTGTCGGAGTAGGATTTCTTGATGTAATAAAAGACTTAGGATTAAAAGAGCCGTATGTCGGTCAGACAGAGCTTCAGACCGGAGAGATTGCAGAGGATTTGACATATTATTTTGCAAGCTCCGAACAGACTCCTTCAAGTGTGGGCCTCGGTGTTTTAATGAACAAAGACAACACCGTAAAACAGGCGGGCGGATTCATCCTACAGTTAATGCCTGATGTGTCTGAAGAGACCATAGAAAAAATCGAACAGAATTTATCGAAGATTTCTTCGGTTACAACACTTCTTGACGAAGGTAAGGGACCCAAGGAAATACTTGAGATTTTATGTGAAGGTTTAGATCCTAAAATCATCGATATTATTCCGGTAGGCTTTAAGTGCAACTGCTCCAAAGAGAGAGTATCAAAAGCACTTATAAGTGTTGGAAAAGAAGAACTTTCAAAGATAGTCGAAGAGGAAGATTCAATCAATCTTCACTGTGATTTCTGCAATACGGATTACGAGTTCACAAAAGCAGAACTTGAAGAACTTTTGCAGTACGCAAAATAGAAACGGTTTAAGACTGTAATGTATTGTTTTGGGGAAATTGAATAAAAACGAGGTTATGAAAATGACACAAGCAGAAACAGCCTTAAAACTTCATGAAGAGTGGCAGGGCAAACTCGAAACCAAAAGCAAAGTAGAAGTAAAAACAAAGGAAGCACTTGCACTTGCGTACACTCCCGGTGTGGCAGAACCCTGCAAGGTAATTGCAAAAGATAAGGAAGCGGCTTACGTATATACGGGCAAGGCCAATACAGTAGCTGTTATTTCCGACGGTTCGGCAGTTTTGGGACTCGGAAATATCGGTGCGAGCGCAGGAATTCCCGTTATGGAAGGAAAAGCAGTGCTTTTTAAAGAGTTTGGCGGTGTAAATGCCGTACCTCTCTGCATAGATACGCAGGATACCGAAGAGATAATTAAAACGGTCACTTATCTTGCACCCAACTTTGGCGGAATTAACCTCGAAGATATTTCCGCTCCCAGATGTTTCGAGATAGAAGAAAGACTTAAAGCAACACTTGATATTCCTGTTTTTCATGACGATCAGCACGGAACCGCAATCGTTGTTCTGGCAGGTCTTATCAATGCTTTAAAGGTTACAAACAAGAACAAGGAAGAGTGTAAAGTGGTTGTTAACGGTGCAGGAAGTGCAGGTATTGCAATCACAAAACTTCTTTTAAGATACGGTTTTAAAAATGTCACCATGTGCGACAAACTGGGTATTATTTCAAAGGATTACCCTAACCTTAACTGGATGCAGGAGAAGATGGCTGAGGTTACCAATCTTGAAGGCGCAAACGGTACTCTGGCAGATGCATTAAAGGGTGCGGATGTTTTCGTAGGCGTGTCTGCTCCGAATATAGTTTCCGCAGAGATGGTAAAATCCATGAACAAGGATGCAATCATTTTTGCAATGGCAAATCCCGTTCCCGAAATTATGCCCGATGTGGCAAAAGCGGCGGGAGCAAAGGTAGTCGGTACGGGAAGATCGGATTTCCCTAACCAGGTTAACAATGTTATTGCTTTTCCGGGCATTTTTAAGGGTGCTCTTGAAGGCAGGGCAAAACAGATAACCGAGGAAATGAAACTTGCCGCAGCAACTGCTATCGCAAGCCTTATACCCGATGATGAATTAAACGAAGACAATATTATCGTTCCGCCTTTCCATCCTACAGTTGCAAGTGTAGTATGCGAGGCAGTAAAGAACAACATTTAATACAGGGGATTATATGAATTACAATTCCGATACATTATACAAACTGATGATTTTGTATATGTTAAAATCGGCGGCAGAACCTTTGACCTTATTACAGATAAGCACGTTTTTCGTCGAAAAGGAATACACGGATTTTCTGAAGATTCAGGGACATGTAAAAGCACTGGAAGATCAGAATTTCCTGGCCGTCAAAGAAAATCACAATAAAACACTTATCTCCATTACCGAAGAGGGAATGGAGTCTCTTCAGTATTTTTTAGGAGATATAAGTTCCGAGATTAAATGTGACATTCAGGAATATCTGAAAGTCAATTCTACGGAATTAAGAAGAGAAGCATCCATAGTTTCGGACTATTACAAGAATCAGTACGGCGAGTATGAGGCAATTCTCTGGGCAAAAGACAGAGATACCGAACTTTGTACGATTAAGATGACGGTACCGAGCGAAAAAATGGCTGCTGCAATCTGCGATAACTGGCAGGAAAAAAATCAGGAGATTTATCAGTTCTTGACTGAAAATCTTTTCTAAAATAATTATGGACGGGGAATAGAAATGGCCGACAGGAGAAGAAAAAGAAAAAAGAAAAAATCCAATTCCGTATACAAGGTCGTAGCCGCAGCCGTAGGTGTCTGCATGGTAGCGTTAATAGGTCTTCTTGCTGCTTATTTTATCAGCAATATTGACTTTAATTTCAATGAAAAGACACCCGGTACAATTGCCGAAGTCAAGATACTTCCGACATACGAAGCAGCCGTAACACCGACAGAATGGGCAGAACTTGAAAAGAATGTGCCTGTGGAAATAAGCCAGAACCTTCAGATAATGATGGTCGGCGATATGCTTATGCACCTTAATGTTACGCAGTCAGGTTTTAAGGATGACGGAACAAAGAATTACGATCATCTTTTTGAAAGAATTTTGCCCGATATTCAGGCGGCTGATATCAGAATCGTTAACGAAGAGATTGTATTTGCCGGCGAAGATATGGGCTTTTCAGGTTATCCTATGTTTAATACCGCAGAGGAAGTAGGCGATGCCGAAGCAAAGGCAGGCTTTAACGTAATTCTTCATGCGACCAACCATACCATGGATAAATGGAAACAGGGTCTTTTAAACACCATCAATTTCTGGAAGAAATATCCGGATATTATGGTTCTCGGCGTAAATGAAACCAAGGAGCAGCAGGATGAAATTACCGTTTTTGAAAAGAACGGAATGAAGATTGCGCTTCTTAACTATACATACGGACTTAACGGAATGCCTCAGCCCGACGATATGCCTTTTGCGGTTAATTTAATTGATGCCGATTTAATGGACAGGAATATCAAAAAGGCTCATGAAGTTGCAGATTTCGTTGTTGTTTTAATCCACTGGGGCAACGAGTACCAGCTTTATGCATCAAACGATCAGAAATACTGGTGCAACTGGTTTCTTGAAAGAGACGTAGATTTGATAATCGGTGCGCATCCCCATGTTATTCAGCCCATCGAATGGTATACCGACCCTAACGACGGCGACGAAATGCTTGTTTATTACTCGCTCGGCAATTATGTTACCGGTACGAGAGCGGCCAGAGCAGGTGTATATGAGCAGGCTGTAGGCGGTATGGCAAAGGTTGAACTTACCAAGAATGCTCAGGGTGAAGTCGTTATTTCAAGATACGGCGTGGAACCTCTTGTTGCCAATATCGGTAAGGGCGGATATCAGAGTATTTACACATGTCCTTTAAGTGAATATACTGAAGAGGAGAGGAAGAATACTATTCTTGCTTCAAACGACCCCACTTTTACGATAGAGAACTGCGAAGACCTTTGTGAAAAAGTGTGGGGAGATTTGTATAACAAGGGTGAGAAGGAAACCTGGATAACAAAAGAGTATTAGGAGGGTTAAAAAATGAGTGGTGAGAAAAAATCATCAAGGTCACCGTATTTACTGATTTCCGCAATAGTTTTTATTGCACTCGGAATTGCAGTAATCTGGTTCAGAGCTCCCATCGCAGGTATGGTAAACAATATCTTCAAATGGGTTGCGGCAGGAATTCTCGGCGTATTTGCGATAGTTAATATTATTGCATTTGCAAAGAATACCAAAGAGAAGATAAAAGAACTGATAATCGGAGCACTGGCTTTAATTGCCGCTGTTGTTCTTCTTTTATCCGATGTTGCTTTTAAGATTGAAAATCTTTTGCTGATTGTTGTGGGCGTTATGTTCGGACTTTACTTAATCGTTGAAGGTTTTTACAAACTTAAAGCTTCATTTGCCAGCAAAAAGAAATCAACCAAGGCATGGTTTGTTCCTTTAATCCTCGGAATCTTAAGCATAGTACTCGGTGTTCTGCTTATTTATCTTGCAATTCTTGCAAAGATCAGCACGGTTGTATTCGTGGTTATCTTCGGTGCGATTTTGATTTATGCCGGAATTCAGAATATCGTAAATATGTTTTTTAATACAAATGATTAAAATATCGCTTGAAAAATAAATGAAACAGTGATAAATTAACTGATGACAACAGGGGAGCTTGTGAAGGCAGGCTGAGAACGAGAGATACAGCTCGGACCCATAACCTGATTTGGATAATGCCAACGTAGGGATAGAGATTGCTTGAATGTGTTTATTATAAGCAGATGTATCAAGAAGTTGGTATATCTGCTTTTTTAATGCATACATAATATAAAGCAGATAAACCCAAACGAAAAAAACAAAGGAGCTTTTATTATGTTAGGAAACTGTTTGGAAAATGTACGTAAAAATGTACCTCTGGTACACAATATCACCAATTATGTGACGGTTAACGACGTTGCGAATGTACTGCTTGCATGCGGCGGAAGCCCGATTATGTCGGATGAGCCTTTAGATGTGGAGGATATTACATCCATCTGCGGTGGTTTAAACATCAATATCGGAACGCTTAATCAAAGCAGCATTAAAGGAATGTTTCTTGCCGGCAAAAAGGCAAACGAACTTAATCACCCGGTGCTTTTGGATCCCGTAGGAGCAGGCGCCTCGAAATTAAGAACCGATACGGCCGTTAATCTGATAAAAGAAATTAAATTTACGGTAATAAGAGGCAATATTTCCGAGATTAAAACCCTGGCTTTGGGAAGCGGAACAACCAAGGGCGTTGATGCCGATGTGGCAGACGCCGTGACAGAAGAAAACCTCGATTCGGCTGTTAAATTCGTAAAAGATTTTGCCAAAAAGAGCGGTACAATCGTAGCAATTACAGGTGCCATCGATTTGGTAAGCGATGCAGATACATGTTACATAATAAGAAACGGACGTCCCGAAATGGGTAAGATAACAGGAACAGGATGTCAGCTTTCGGGCCTTATGACAGCATATATTGTTGCCAATCCCGACAATCTTTTGGAGGCGGCAGCAGCATCCGTTTGCGTAATGGGACTTGCGGGAGAAATCGGCTGGAAGAATATGAAGAGCGAAGACGGTAATTCCACATACAGAAACCGCATTATCGATGCAATTTACAATATGGATGCGGACACTCTAAATAAGGGGGCCAAATATGAAGTGCGATAAAAATGATTTACTTTTATACGCTGTAACAGACCGCCACTGGCTTGACAAAAGGAGCCTTAAAGAGGTTGTAAAAGAAAGCCTCGACGGAGGAGTTACTTTCGTACAGCTTCGTGAAAAAACACTTGAAGACGACAAGTTTTTGGAGGAAGCGAAAGAATTAAAACAACTCTGTAAAGAATACAATGTGCCTTTTGTAATTAATGACAATGTGGATATTGCGATTGCCATGGATGCGGACGGAGTTCATGTAGGCCAGAGCGATATGGAAGCCGGAAATGTAAGAGAGAAGTTAGGCCCCGATAAAATCATAGGTGTATCCGCTCAGACCGTTGAACAGGCGGTTTTAGCCGAACAAAGAGGCGCGGATTATCTGGGTGTCGGAGCGGTATTTCCCACAGGCTCAAAAGACGATGCGGTTGAGGTATCGCATGAAACACTTAAAGCCATCTGCGAAGCGGTTTCGATTCCGGTTATTGCCATAGGCGGAATAAGTGTCGGAAACGTAAAAGAACTTGCGGGTAGCGGTATAGTGGGAATTGCCGTTATCAGTGCGATTTATGCGGCTGAAGATATTAAAAAAGCCGCAGAGGAATTAAAGGCCGAAACCGCACGTGTTGTAGGTTAAGAGTATTTATTTGACCGGAAATTTTAGGAGTACGGAATGATTAAAGGAGCCATTTTTGACATAGACGGAGTATTGCTTGATTCCATGGGAATCTGGGACGATCTGGGCGCAAGGTATTTGCGAAGCCTTGAGAAAATACCCGAAGAAGGATTAAATAAAATCCTTTTTTCGATGAGCATGGAACAGGGCGCTGAGTATCTAAATGAGCATTACGGATTAAACAAAAGCGTAAAAGAAACAGTCGACGGAATAGGCAGGATGCTCGAAGATTATTACTTTTATGAGGTCCTTTTAAAACAGGGCGCAAAAGAAGTTTTGGAATTTTTAAAATCAAAAAATATAAAGATGGCTGCCGCGACATCAAGTCCGAGAACGCATATAGAAAAAGCACTTTCAAGGAACGGACTGCTTGGATATATCGACAAAATTTATACGACAGGCGAAGTCGGAGTGAGCAAACATTCACCCGATATTTACAATCTCGCGTCGGATTTTCTTAAGACGAAAAGCGAAGAAACACTTGTTTTCGAAGATTCTCTGTATGCTTTAAAAACAGCCAAGGAAGCGGGGTTTGTTACCGTCGGAGTCTTTGACGAAAAAGGAGAGAGCAATCAGGCGGAACTTGAAAATCAGGCTGATTTATATTTAAAAAAACTTGATGATTTTATCGTTATGTCAGAGAAAATATTAAATTAAAAAATATGTATTAAACGTACATAATAAGCGGCACACCGGGGGCACCACCTTGCGCCGCTATAAAAAATTAATGCTAAAAGAAAGAAGGTAAAGAGTATGAACACAGCATTAACAATCGCCGGAAGCGATTCCAGCGGAGGCGCCGGTATACAGGCAGATATCAAGACAATGACGGCTAACGGCGTATATGCCATGTCGGCTATCACTGCTTTAACTGCACAGAATACTACCGGCGTTACAGGAATAATGGAGGTGACGCCGGAATTTTTATCCCTCCAGCTTGAAGCGATATTCACGGATATTTATCCCGATGCAGTCAAAACCGGAATGGTTTCATCCGGCTACCTTATCAAAACAATTTCATCAACGCTTAAGAAGTACAACGCCAAAAACATCGTTGTCGATCCCGTAATGGTAGCAACAAGCGGAGCCAAACTAATTAGCGACGAAGCCATTGAAATTTTAAAGGCAGAGCTTCTTCCACTTGCAACCGTTATTACACCCAATATTCCCGAGGCCGAAGTTTTATCAGGGATGACGATTAAAAACGAAGAAGACATGATAGCAGCAGCCAAGGCAATATATGAAAAGTTTAACTGCAATGTGCTTTTAAAAGGCGGTCATCAGATAAATGATGCAAACGATCTTTTATACCGGGACGGCGGATACGTTTGGTTTAAGGGTAAAAGAATCGACAATCCGAATACACACGGCACGGGCTGCACACTTTCGTCTGCGATTGCCTCCAATCTGGCAAAGGGTGAAAACCTTGACGATGCGGTAAAACATGCAAAGGAATATATTTCAGGTGCATTGGCCGCAATGCTTGATTTGGGCAAAGGCAGTGGTCCCCTGGCTCACTGCTACACATTATTATGACTTGATAAGGAGAACTGAAAATGGAAAAACAGAAATGTGACTGATGCGGAGGATATGTTGCAATAATAGCCGAGAAGTAAAAAGGAGTAATTTCATGAAAATATCAGATATTCTTTTATCAAACATAAAACCGCTTTGGGATGAAGCGGCAGATAAAAATTTTGTGATTCAAATGGCTGAAGGCACGCTTGATATTAATTCTTTTAAAAAGTATATGATTCAGGATTATCTTTATTTGTTTGATTATATTGAGATCCTAAAAGATATAAAAGCATTATCAAAGAATGACGATATATCGGAATTTCTGGAAGCGACCATCCGCGAAGTCGAAGAAGAGTTAAAAAGAGTGCATATTCCCAATATGGAAAAGCTGGGAATAAAGGTCGTCGATATACAAAAGTCCGTGCAAAACGAAGTATTTAAAGAATATGTTTCTTATATGAAATCATGTGCGGAAGAATACGGAATGATTGCAGGTCTTATATCACTTTTGCAGTGTTCGTGGTGCTATGCATATATCGCAAAAAAAGTATGTGAAAAGTATTCAGAGGAGATTGAAAAATCATCTTATAAGAACTGGTTTGAAGCATACACATGTAAAGCTTATATCGACGCCAATCAGACATGGATTGATGTCGTCGACAGGGAATGCATGAATATCGATAAAACCGATAGTGACAAAATGATTGAAATATTCAAAGAATGTGCCGTATATGAGAATAAAATCTGGGATTCTTTATTATAAGGGCGAAAAATAGTGGGAGCCGTGAGCTGTTCCATAGGCTCCCAAGTTTAATCTTGACATTTGGGATAGCATACGATACAATATCTTTTGCGTTTAAAAATGTGCATTTAGCTCAGCTGGATAGAGCGTTTGGCTACGGACCAAAAGGTCGGGGGTTCGAATCCTCTAATGCACGGATTAAGGAAAAACAGCAGGATGTTAAATCCTGCTGTTTTTTCTTGAGCCGTGCATTATTTCCCAAAGAGAAAGAGTGATGCCAGGGGAGCATCACTCTTTTTGGAAAGGGGAACGATTGTCGTTCGTATATAATCACAGTCGAAGCAGGAGATTAAAGGTTTACTTTGTCGACGAGAGTGGCGAATTCACGGCGATACTCGTCTTTTAAGGGGATTGTGTTAAGTTCTTCGACTATGTGATCTAAACTGCCGTCAGCGACAAATTCGCTGTTTCTTGCAACCATTGCAAATTCTGCCACAGCTGCTGAGAAGATGAAATCTTCCGAAGGCTTGTCGGTGTAGTATTTTGAACCGATTTCGTATTCAAGGAGCTTGGATTCGTCTTCATCGGGCTCTTTGTAACGAACGGAAAGTGTAAGCCAGTCGTTTGATTTTAATGCTTCTTCGGTAAGGTTGCTATTTTGGTATTTAAGGTCTTTGCCGTTGTCTGTGTTTTCTTCTGTTGTGGGAACGATTTCGTAAAGGACTGTTACAGAATGTCCTGCACCGATTTCGCCCGCATCCTTTGTATCATCATCAAAATCTTCGTTGTTAAGTGCACGGTTTTCGTAGCCGATAAGTCTGTATTCTGAAACGTACTTGGGGTTGAATTCAACCTGGAACTTAACGTCCTTTGCTACTGTAAGCATGTTGGCTCCGAGTTCTTCAACGAGTACTTTCTTTGCTTCGTGTAATGTGTCGATATATGCGTAATTTCCGTTGCCGTCATCTGCAAGAGTTTCCATTCTTGTGTCTGAATAGTTGTACATACCGTATCCTAAAACTGAAAGGTAGATACCCTTTTTAGCCTTTTCCTGAATCTGCTTTGAAAGGTCACTTGCAGAAGATTTTCCTACGTTGAAATCGCCGTCTGATGCGATGATGACTCTGTTGTTTCCGTTCTTAATGAAGTTGGCTTCGGCAACTCTGTAGGCTTCGTCAATACCGCCTGTACCGTTCGTGGAACCGCCTGCTCTTAAGGAATCAAGTGCGTCTAAGATTTTATCTTTTCTGTCGCCGCTTACACCTTCAAGTACAACATCGACACCGCTAGCGTAAGTTACGATTGATACGGTATCTTTTTCGGATAAATTGTCAATTAAGAGTGAGAATGATTCCTTTACCAGAGGAAGCTTGTTTTCGTCGCTCATTGATCCGGAAACATCTACAAGAAGTACGATATTTGAATCGGGTGTTTCCGAAAAATCAATTGCTTCAGTCTGAAGTCCGAGGTGTAAAAGCTTATGTTCGCTGTTCCAGGGACAGGTTGATATTTCAGCGTTTACTCCGAAAGGATCGTTTCCTTCGGGACCGTCGTAATTATATGTAAAATAATTAATCATTTCTTCGGCTCTTACCGCGCCTGCGGGAATTTCTTTAAGAGTATAGCCGTTATTGATAAGTCTTCTTAAATTCGAATATGAAGCTGAGTCAACATCTGCCGCAAAAGTGGATAAAGGAGAAGTTGAAACATCTTTAAAAACGTTTTCTCTTATGCTGTCATATTCTTCCGTATTCCAGTTAATTCCGTCTTCGGGTACTCCCCAGAATTCGTCTGCAGCGACAAGTCCGTCATAATTTTCTGCTTCTACCGCATATGAAAGAGTTGCGTTAGCGGTTTTGGAATAGCTGTTGGTATAATCGATATATTCCATGGGTGCTGTGTCAACTGCGGTTGTTGCGGGCTCCGATGCAACGGTGGTATAGTCTTCAGTAGTCGTTGTTGCAACATTAGCCGGACCACATGCTGCAAGAGATAAAAGAGTAGTTGAAGCGATAATACTTCTTAAAACAGTTTTTCTTTTCATAATCATTCCTCCGTTTTTTGCTATTGTTAATTTGTTTTTCAGATCTTTTTTTCCATTGTTTTTCATCGTTTACATTTCATATACGGATTCACCGTAAAAGATTTATGGGGATTTTTTAAAAAATTTTTTAAGAGACTTGAGGAAATTTGAATTTTGTCTGATAATTAGGGAAGAATTAAGAAAAATAAACAGGTAAAAATATATGGAAAACTCATATAAATTTTTTAAGAATACGGCATGTGAATATTATCCCTGTCATAAGGGAATAGATGAAATAAACTGTCTTTTCTGCTACTGTCCGCTGTACAGACTTAAAGACTGTCCCGGAAACCCGGAGTTTAAGCAGAAAGGCGATAAGACCATAAAGGTTTGTACGAACTGTACTTTCCCTCACCGGGCCGAAAATTATGCGAAAATAAATGATATTTTAAAGAATATGTAAGTGCCTCTAAAAAATGTTTTAAGAAGCCCTGCAAATCTTGTGCCTTTGCCCCTAAAATGATATAATTTATGGGTTAAGGGCATTTTTATTTTTTATATGAAAAATGCATAAATAATCAGATGGATATTTAATATATTAATCATATGCAAGAGGGAGAATTCAATATGATTTCAGGCAATTCAAAAAAGGGATTTAAAAGCTTTGCGGCTAAAGGTATTGCAACACTTTCCATGGTTACGCTTTTGTTTACTTCCGGATGTACTTTAGGCGGTTCAAATTTTTCCGCAATCGATAAAGATGTCAATACCAATTATCAGGCAAAACTGGTCCCTTCAACAGATAAGGAAACCATCGATAACGGTACGGATTCACAGATAACATTTCCGGATGGCACAGACAACCAGAACTTAAATATCGACAACGGTACGGATACAACAGACAGCGGAAACGTCATTGGGGGCGGTAAACCCATTATTCCGGGCGGATTTTTATGCGTTGATAACTGTGGATTTGAAGTATACAATTCAAATTCGTTTGCAAACCGTGCCCAGGGTGTTTACAAAATAGTTTCCGACGGCAGAGTAGAAGAATATATTGAGTTCTACAATGTAAACGACAATCTTTATGCTTTTTATTCGGGCAACGGATACGGCGGTATGGAATTCTTTACCGACGATCGTTCGGGATTTGCTTCCGAATACGCCAACAGCATGAGAGTTAAGATACTTTCTTTCTCAGGTTTGACGAATAACGGAAATTATATTTCGAACGGCAAACCCGCAGAAATGGATATGACATTTACCGAAGACGGTATTGAATTTACCAATTATGATACATCTTCGGGTGATACATTATTTGCTCCTTCAGAAGTTAAGCTTGAAAGAATCACCGGCGAAATGGGTTACCTGGACGGATTTGCTTATATGGATGACGAATATTCGGCCAAGCTTCTCTGCGAAGATCTTGATATTGAGACAACCGATATTCCCGAAGAAATTTTAGGCGGCTGGATTCTTTTAGGAGATCTCGAGAGCGGAATAGCTTTTGAGTTTACCGAAGAGGGTTATGTTCAGGCATATCTTAAAAACTACAATACCGAAGTTTCATTCTTAAGAGGTACTTATGCAGTCGGCAAGGAAAAGGTTAACGGCGGAACAAATATCTACATGAATATTGTTTATTTCGGTATGGGACAGGGACTTCCCTTCAACCTCTGTTACGAAATGGAAGACGGTAACCTTACGCTCGTAAAAGGCAATTCAAAATACGGCGAAGATGTTGCATGGGAAGGCGCCATGTTTATTCCTTACGAAATGAGTAATATTCAGAGACAGAATTTTGACGGTGTGGCTGCGATTTCTCAGGGTTCGGTTTACGGAACCTATGTTTCCGATGACGGACAGATGCTTCTTTTGACCGAAGGAGATTATTTCTACCTTTATAAAACCATAGATCTTGATGTCGTTTCGGATTTTGTGGAAGGTCATTTTGAATCAACTCCCGGAAGTCTTGAACTCTACGAACTTGACTATGTGGACGGAAATGACATTTATTACGGATTTATAGCTTTGATGGATCAGGACAATCTGTCTTTGACCATAAAAGAAACAGGTGAAACAATAGATTTTACACGTTATTGATACGGAGTAATCATGGAATCAACTTTAAGAAGAACGTGGTCTGAGATTAATCTTGACTCGTTAAAATTCAACTACAACATTATACGTAAAAAAATCGGCGACAACGTAAAATTCTTAGGCGTGGTTAAGGCTGATGCCTACGGACACGGCTCAATCAACGTAGCCAAAACGCTTGAAGAAATCGGTGCGGATTATCTGGCTGTCAGCAGTATCGACGAGGCAATGGAGTTAAGGGTAAACGGCATTAAAATGCCTATACTTATTTTAGGACATACTCCGAGAGAGCAGGTAGACAGGCTTATCGAATACGATATCACTCAGGCTGTAACCTGCAGAGCCAAAGCTGTTGAATATTCCGAAGAAGCTGTTAAGCTTGGCAAGACTTTAAAGATACATATAAAAGTCGACACCGGAATGTCCAGACTCGGTTATCTCTGCGAGGGCAATTATTTTGACAACGGCATAAAAGGAATCTGCGAAGCTCTTAATATGCAGGGACTTTATGCTGAAGGCATCTTTACACACTTTGCTGTATCTGATGAGCCGGGCGATGAAGCTTATGAATACACCATGCATCAGTTTAAGCTTTTTAAGGATGTATGCGCTGAAGTAGAAAGAAGAGCGGGCAGACGTTTTGAAATTAAGCACTGTGCCAATACAGGCGCTGTCGCAAGATACCCCGAGACATATCTTGATATGGTTCGCCCCGGACTTCTTTTATACGGTTACGGTGAATTTGCAAAAGAAATGGGTCTTAAGCCCGTTATGACTTTAAAGACCACGGTTTCAACGATTAAGATTTATCCCGAAGGAACTAAGATAAGCTACGGCGGTATTTATACTACGGATAAGACCACGCGAATCGGCGTGCTTCCTTACGGATATGCAGATGGTTTCTTCAGATGTCTTTCAAATAAGTGCAAGCTCTACACCGTGGACGGACCTGCGTGCGTCAGAGGAAAAATATGCATGGATATGTGTATGCTTGACATCACGGACATGATGAATGTTGAGGTCGGAAGCGAAGTCGAAATTTTCGGCGAGAAAAATCCGATTGAGGATCTCTGCGAAATTGCAAACACAATTCCGTATGAATTGACCTGTGCTGTAAGCAAGAGAGTTCCGAGAAAATATATCAAGGACGGCGAAGTCTTTGAGCAGGAACTGATGCTCAGAATGTAGATTTTTCTCATAAAAGAAAGGAACTAAAATGTTTAGAATAAACGAAAACACCAGAATAGGCGAACTTCTTCGTGCGTGTCCCGAGGCAGCAGGAATCTTACAGGAGATGGGTATGCATTGCCCCGGCTGTCCTTCGGCACAAAATGAGACTTTAGAAGAAGCATGCATGGTTCACGATATGGATGTGGACAGTCTCATAGAAGATCTTAAGGGATTTTTGGAAAACATGTAATTACAAATCTGTATATGCAGATTTAATGAGGCCGGGTTATGAAAACATTATTAAAGAATGCAAAAGTCGTAAATGTATTTACCGAGAAAATCGATTTTACAAATGTCTTAATCGAAGATGACAGAATAACAGGTATCGGCGATTACTACAAGGATGAAGATGCGGACGTAGTTGAAGACCTTGAAGGCAGATTCCTCTGTCCCGGATTTATAGACGGACACATTCATATCGAAAGTACGATGATGGTTCCTCCGTCACTTGCGCAGGCGGTCCTTCCTCACGGTACAACTGCAGTTGTGACTGACCCTCATGAGATTGCAAATGTATGCGGTGTCGACGGCATCAAATACATGCTTGAAATGAGCGAGAATATTCCTCTTCATGTATTCGTAATGATTCCTTCATGCGTGCCTGCAACATGCTTTGATGAAGCAGGAGCCATTCTAAATGCAGAGGATATCGAAGATTTATACAAAGAAGAGAGAATACTCGGTCTTGCTGAAATGATGAATTATCCCGGAGTTATTTACAATGATGCTCCGACAATGGATAAAATAAATGCCTGCGTGGAAAAAGGCAAACCTGTGGACGGACATGCACCTCTTTTATCAGGAAAAGATCTTGATAAATATATCTCTGCGGGAATTAATTCGGACCATGAATGTTCTGATGCGACAGAAGCCATGGAAAAGCTTTCAAAAGGCCAGTGGATAATGATTCGTGAAGGCTCTGCAGCCAAGAATCTTGAGAAGCTCCTTCCTTTGTTTGAAAGCCCTTACTATCAGAGATGCATACTTGCAACGGACGACAGAAATCCTGCGGACATCATAGCAGAAGGTCATATAGACAATATCGTAAGACTGGCAATTAAGGCGGGGAAAGACCCCATACGCGCCATTAAGATGGCTACGCTTAATCCCACACTCTGCTTCGGTATTAAAAGAATGGGTGCGATAGCATGCGGCTACAAGGCAAATCTTTTGGTTCTTGACAATCTTGAAAACATTGATATCAAGGATGTTTATTCAAACGGCGTAAAGGTCGTAAAAGACAAAGAAATCTCAGGCTTTTCGATTCCAAAAGCCGAGGATATCATTACAGGCAGCGTGCTTAATTCGTTCCATATGCCCGACCTTAAAAACGATGATTTTTATATTGATCCCAAGGGTACAAAGTGCAGGGTAATCGAAGTGATTCCCGGCGAAATACTTACGAACGAATGTATACTTGATATCGATTTTTCAAAGAATAACGGAATCGATATTGAAAAAGATATTTTGAAACTTGCCGTAATAGAGCGACACAAAAACACAGGGCATAAAGGTGTCGGTTTTATTAAGGGCATAGGCATTAAAAACGGTGCTTTGGCAGGAAGCGTTTCACACGATTCTCATAACTTAATCGTTATCGGAACCAGTGAGGAAGATATGGTTATCGCGGCCAATCATATCAAGAAAATCGGCGGAGGTCTCTGTGTCGTAAGCGAAGGCAGGGTTTTATCCGAACTTCGTCTTCCCGTAGCGGGTCTTATGAGCACAAACTCTGCGGCTGAGATTGCCAAAGCAAATGTTGAATTAAGAGAGAGTGCCGAGAGGATTGGAATAAACGAAGGCATTGAACCTTTTATGAACATGGCTTTCGTATCTCTTCCCGTCATTCCGGTATTAAAGATGACTACACAGGGGCTTGTAAACGTCAACGATTTCAAACGTGTTGATTTATTCGTCGACTAAGCCCGACAGGAGAATTAAATGATTTACAGATCGCTTGCACTTGTAAGCATGGCGACATTCTATATTATTTATTTTGCCAAACTTTTCCTTCAGAAAAAACGAGGGATAAAGGTATATAAACTCGCGCAAAACGAGAAAAACAAAAAGAATATTACAGAGATACTTTTAAAAATCGTATCGTTTACACTTCCGGTGCTTGAACTTGTAAGCATCATAATCGGAAGGTCTTTCTTGCCTATTATGGGCAAGGTAATCGGAGTTTATTTCGCATTCTTTGCGGACTTCCTTTTCCTTAATGCCATTATATCCATGAAAGATTCATGGCGCGTCGGAGTCGCAGAGGACGAAAAAGACAGGAAACTTATTACCGGCGGAATATATAAGTTTTCAAGAAATCCCGCATTTCTTGCATTTGACTTACTCTATATCGGTATAGTGCTGATGTATTGCAATATTCCTTTAATTGTATGCACGGTTGCTGCGATAGTTGTATTCCATCTTCAGATTTTAAGCGAAGAAAAGTTTTTGGAAGAGACCCTAAAAGAAGAATACGTCGAATACAAAAAGAGGGTCGGAAGGTATCTCGGATACGGAAAGTTTTCATTCCTTTCCGTCAGAATGTACGCTTATTTTATACTGTTTATCTGGTGCATATTTTATATTATTACGCTTCTTTTATACGCGGGACCTTTGCTTTCGTGGATATGGATCTGGATTATAATCGGAGCCTTTGCATTCTTAAGATTTATGATGCTTAAGTTTGCGATAGACAAAGACAAGAGACTAAAGATTCCCAAGGCGATAAAAATAATTTATTATGTTTTATTTGCCTTTGCACTGACTGTATTTTGCGTGGTTGAGTTCAATGTATTCAGGGCAATGAATGCTGAACCCGAAAAGAATCTTGACTATGTAATTGTGCTTGGTGCGGGCGTAAACGGTACCACACCTTCAAAGCCGCTTGCTAAGAGAATAGAAGAAGCATACTACTATATGTCCGATAATCCGGACACACTGCTTATAGCTTCGGGCGGTAAAGGACCTTACGAAAGTATCAGCGAAGCCGAATGCATTAAGAACGAGCTTGTAAAACTCGGTGTCGACGAATCAAGAATAATTCTTGAAGATAAGTCTACAAGCACGATAGAGAATTTAAGATTTTCCAAGGAAATAATAAATGACGACAGCAAACATGTCGGCATTATAACGAACAGTTTTCACGAATACCGTGCGGGACTTATAGCAAGGGAAGCAGGTTATGACAAGGTTTATTCTGTTCCTGCGGTTACGCTGTTTCCTGTGGGAATTCATTACATGTTAAGAGAATTTTTCGGAGTTGTGAGACTCTGGATGGAATACGGAAAGGTTATTTTATGAGCCAAATAAAAAAAATACTTCTCACAAAAGCAGAATGTGCCATTGATTTGGGCGACGGCAGTGAGAGAGGAGAATACGTAAGTCAGGATTATATTTTAAATGTTCTCGGACGTCCGATGAGAGCGATATCTTTAATGACTGCATATTATCCTTTAGACGAAACCTTCCCCACACGTGCTCATGATGCGTTCTCGGATAAGGAAATTTCTTTTCAGTGGGACTATCCTTACGACGATTACGAGACATACAAGGGCGGACTCGTAGGACAGCTTGACAAAGAGCCTTTCAACTGGATGAGAGACGTTCGTAAGCATGGTCAGGACGTATGCCTTACAGTCACAATGGATACGAATATTTCCGACGATCACATTAAGGCTATGGCAAAAGACCTCTCCACTTTCGGAAGAGTAATGCTTCGTGTGAATCATGAAGCAGGCGGCGACTGGTTTTCTTTTACGAAGAGAGCATCCTATGAAGACATTGCGTTATTCTTTGCTCATGTATGTGATATTTTCCACGAGGAAGCAAAGAACGTAAAATTAATTCTCTGTTTAAACGGTCTCGGACCCGACGGCGAGAAGATTGAAATGGAAGATACATTTGCTCCCGCAATCAAAGCCTGCGACATCTTTTCAATGGACCGTTATATGTCACTTCACTGGGGCTGGCCTTACGACATTGCAAAGAAGGATACAAAGAATTATTATAGGGAAACTGTTGCAAATATTTACGATATGGGCAAGCGTACCGCAAAGAGATTTGAGGCTGTAGCCGGTGAAAAGCGACCGATGGTTTTATCGGAAATGAATGCCGACGGCGACGTAACCGGACCTTACGAGCAGTGCTATATGCTAAAAGAATTCTGCGACAGATTAAAGGCTGATCCCGAAAAATGGCTCGAGGGCTTTACCTTTTATCAGTTCAGAGACAGAGGCCGCCTGGGACTTGAGTGGGAAGATCCAAACAATTCCGAAGTCGGTATAAAACTTCCTCTGATGGATACTTTTAAGGAAATCATCAACGACGAATTTTTTATGCCGAAGATTTCCGAAAAGTGCGAAATAACCCTTCCCGTAAAATTAAGATGGGGAAGCGCCGAAGACAGTGAAGGAGTTGCAATTCCTTTATCATTTGAAAAAGAACCGGTATTCTGTGAAGCATATTTTGAAGACGAGCTTAAAGACGCAAATCTTATGATGGAATTAAACGGAAGATGGTTTTACAAAGCACCGGGAACTACTTTTGTTGATTTTATGCCTGCATTTTTCGAAGGCAAAAAGGCAGCAGGCAAAGATTTAACTCTTAAAATTTTTGCTCCTCCCGCAACAGGTGAAAACGACAGCTCACAGGGAGACGACTGGACTATAAACTGGTACTACACATTAAACAAATTACCTGATATCAGGATTGAATATGAAGCAGTAATTTAATTTAGAGAGGTTTGAAATGGAAAGAATTATCACAAGTTTACTTGAAACCGATGCTTACAAGTTTTCGATGGGACAGGCGATTTACCATCAGTTCTCGGACTACAAGACCACATGGGATTTTAAATGTCGTAATACCGACGTTAAATTCACTCCCGAAATGGTTGAAGAGATTAAGAATCAGATCAGACTCTATTGTGATTTAAGATTCAAGGAAGACGAGCTTGAATATCTTCACAATATCAAATGGATTAAGGGTTCCTACGTTGACTTTTTAAGACTCTGGAAACCCAGATATGAAGATTTTGTAATCACAACCGATGCAGAGTGCGGACTTGCAATCGAAACCAAGGGAACATGGCTTAACACATCCATGTACGAAATCCCGACACTTGCCATCGTAAACGAAGTTTATTTCAGAATGGCATACAATTACGATGAACTTTTCGAGAGCTTTAAGGAAAGACTTGCGGCCAAAGTTGCAAAACTTGAAAGCGGCGAATATGAGATCAGTTCTTTCTCTGAGTTCGGTATGAGAAGAAGATTATCCGCAGAGGCACAGGAACTTGCTGTTAAGACTCTTCATGAAAGCAATATTAAGAATTCGACATTTGTAGGTACTTCGAATGTTTACCTTGCAAAGAAATACAATATCACACCTGTCGGAACCATGGCTCATGAGTGGATTATGTGCGTAGGTCAGGGTAACCACAAGCACAATCCCGCTTATTCAAACTGGTATGCGCTTGATGCGTGGGTAAAGGAATACGGCGTGTTAAACGGAACCGCACTTACCGATGCAATCACCACAAAGTGCTTCCTTAAGGACTTCCAGTTAACCTATTCCACACTTTTCTCAGGATGCCGCCACGACTCGGGCGATCCTTATGAGTGGGGCGATATGATGATTGAGCATTATAAGAATTTAGGCATCGATCCGATGACCAAGATGCTTCTTTTCTCAGACAGCCTTGATTTTGACAGAGCAACTGCAATCAACAAATATTTCAAAGGCCGCGTAAAAGTAGCCTTCGGTATCGGCACATATATTGCAAACGACACCAAGGTACCTGCGCTTAACATTATTATGAAGACCACCGCATGTAACGGAATGGATGTCGCCAAGATTTCCGACGTTGAAGGCAAAGGTATGTGCAAGAGTCCCGAATACATCCATTACCTTAAAAGATGCATAGAGTGGAGATTAAATCATCCCGATGATTTATTACGATAAGGAGATTTTATGAGATACAATTTCAGAACACAGAATGTCTGTGCAGTTCAGATAAGTTTTGACCTTGAAGGAGATAAGGTTTCAAACATCCAGTTTTTGGGAGGATGCAACGGCAATTTGAAAGCCATTTCAAAACTTGTCGACGGTATGAGCGTTGATTATATCGAAGAAAAACTTAAAGGCAATACCTGCGGCATGAAAAACACATCATGTGCGGATCAGCTTGCAATTGCGGTAAGACAGGCTTACGAGGAGAGTAAGAAGTAATTTTATTCGGGGGAGAGGGCAATGAACGGATATTTTTACGGATGGTATATGAAATGTCAGTCGAAGGATTCGACGGTGGCATTTATATCGGCAAGACATAAAAACGGAACGAGCGAAACCAGTTCATTACAGGTTATTACCGATGACGGCGCATGGAATATCGATATGCCGGGAACTGCTTTTAAGAAGGACTGTAAAAACATTTTCCTTGGAAAAAACAGATTCGGTAAAAACGGCATCAGGGTAAATATTGATAATCCCGATGCAAGGATTAAAGGCAAACTTGATTTCGGTCAGATAACTCCGATTAAATATGACATTATGGGACCGTTTGCGCTAATACCTTTTATGGAATGCAGGCATTATGTTTTCAGCATGCGTCATTCGGTAAACGGCAAAGTTGTAATTAACGGAAAGTCCTATGTATTTGAAAATGCCGTAGGATACTGGGAAGGCGATTCGGGAAGATCTTTTCCGAAGGATTATCTCTGGACGCAGACCTGCTTTAGCGGAGGCTCATTAATGCTTTCCGTAGCGGATATTCCTTTCGGACCGCTTCATTTTACGGGAATAATCGGAATAATTTATTACAACAAAAAAGAATACAGATTTGCCACTTATCTCGGAGCTCATATTCAGGAACTTCGCGACGGAAAAGTGCGTATTAAGCAGGGTAATATGGTATTTGAAGCAGGGCTTATAGAATCTTCGGGCAAGGCTTTAAATGCACCCGTGGGAGGTTCGATGATTCGTACAATTCACGAATCCGAATCCTGCAAGGCATATTACAAATTCAGAATAAAAGGCAAAACCGTATTCTCGTTTAAAACAACAAAAGCATCATTTGAATATGAATATCCTTCATAAAAGACTAAAAATTTACAACCTGGGAGAGACATGAAAAAATGGGCGTTATGATTATTGCCGATTCGGCAAGCGAAGTATCGCAGGAGACTGCAAAGGAGTGGGGGATAAAAATACTTCCGTTAAAGATAAGATTCGGTGAAGATGAATACCTTGACGGAGTTACTCTATCAAACAGAAAATTTTATGAGAAATTAATCGAATCCGATGAACTTCCGAAAACCAGCCAGATATCTCCGGCAGATTATGAAGAATGTTTTCAGTCTGCTGTCGATGCGGGAGACGAAGTTGTATGCCTTACAATTTCCTCGGGAGTCTCCGGATGCGTACAGAGTGCCAATATAGCCGCAGGAGAGTTTGACGGAAAAGTACATGTGGTTGATACAATGCAGTTTTGCATTTCCTACTATGTGCTCGTTGAATATGCTGTAAGACTTCGCGATGAAGGAAAGAGTGCGAAAGAAATAGCGGACGAAATTACAAGAGTCCGTGAAAAAGCAATAGTACTTGCCGTATTTGATACGCTTGAATATTTAAAGGCCGGCGGAAGACTTTCTTCAACCGCTGCATTTGTAGGAGAGATTCTTTCCATCAAACCGGTCATTACGATTACAAACGGAATCGTGGATGTTATCGGCAAAGCAAGAGGTTCCAAAAAAGGAAACAATATGCTTATTGAAAAGGTGAAGGAAATAGGCGGAATAGATTTTACGATGCCTGTTGTTACCGGATACACGGGCCTTTCCGATGAGTACTTACAGAAATACCTTGAAGACAGTAAAGATTTGTACGAAGGTAAAGTTTCGGATATAAGAAAGATAAGCGTCGGTGCCACGGTCGGAACATACGCCGGACCCGGAGCAATAGCAGTTGCATTTTATCCCAAAGGAATTTAAGGACAAAGAAATGGATTTTGACAAATTAACTTATTATCTTGATTCGCTTGTAATAAAAGATGATTTTCCGTCGGTTGACTGTATCATTTACAAAGACCACGAAATGATTTACAGACATATGTACGGAACCTGCGACAAGGCAAAAAGCATTCCCGTCAGAGACAATCAGCAGTATCTTATGTTTTCGATGACAAAGG
Source organism: Lachnospiraceae bacterium (assembly GCA_016284175.1). GTDB lineage: Bacteria > Bacillota > Clostridia > Lachnospirales > Lachnospiraceae > UBA3766. The sequence goes on from JAEEOJ010000069.1 coordinate 31,514, forward strand.
TTCAGACTATGGTTGCTCTGATGCAGTTAGTCGAACAGGGAAAGGTATCGCTTGAAGACGATGTTGCAAAATATCTTCCCGCATACGGCAATCTTTTATATGAAAAAAGAGAAGGCAATAAAATTGATGTCGTAAAATGCGACAAGCCTTTAAAGATTAAACATCTGGTTTCAATGCAGTCGGGACTTGATTACGATCTTGGGCGTGCGGGTATTTTACGAGTTTTAAGTGAAAAGGGCATGAATGCCACCACAAGGGAACTCGTAGATTCTTTTGTGGAAACGCCTCTTAAATTTAAACCGGGCACCGGATTTTTATACAGCTTAAGCCATGATGTTGTTGCTGCGATAATCGAAGTTGTGTCAGGCAAGTCCTTCGGGGAATATTTAAAAGAAAACATCTGGGACCGTCTCGGCATGAAAGACACCATGTTCGCAAAGCCCGAAAACTATTTAAACAATCTGGCTGTACAGTTTCAGTGTGATGAGAAAGGCAATATCAATCCTATTGAGCCCGTGTGCCAGTATCAGCTGTCCGAAAAGTATGAAAGCGGCGGAGCGGGACTTATTTCCACCACTGAGGATTATGCAAAATTTGCCGACACAATTGCCTGCGGCGGTGTAAGCAAAGACGGTAAAAGAATCATAAAAGCAAAAACAATCGATATTATAAAAACCAATCTTTTATGTCCGCAGGGCTTAAAGGATATCGAAGAAAATATGGGCAGAAAAGGCTACGGTTACGGTGTCGGAATGCAGATTCTGATGAAGCCGAGAGCAGCCAAAGCCAAGGCTCCCAAGGGAGTGTTCGGATGGGACGGCGCTGCGGGAAGCTGCATCATAATGGATACCGAAAACAAACTCTCGCTTGTTTATACCATGCATGTAAGAAACTGCGGTATGGCATACGGAGAAGTGCATCCGAGGTTAAGAGATTTTCTTTATGAATAAGAAAGGATTAAGATGAAAGATTTTATAAGGGAACTTCAATCATATCCGGGAATCGGAACGAAACTTTTAACTTATAAAAGAGAGATTAAACCCACAAAGGTAAGCCTTCAGGACAGCAAGGAAGTGTATTTCCTGCATTTTGCTCCCGAGGTTAAAAAGCACTCCGAGATTATTATCTATATTCACGGAGGCGGATGGAACAGCAAATCTCCCAGAGACTTTGAATTCATCGGCCAGAGAATGGCCAAGGAAGGCTATGAATGTATCCTTATGGGTTACAGAAAGGTTCCGAGAGTCCATTACAATCAGATAATCGATGATGTGTGTATAGAATACAAGGCGATTTTAAAATACCTTAAGGGTAAGGAAATCGAAGCAAACCGCGTGATAATAATGGGTTCTTCCGCAGGTGCGCATTTAGGTTCTCTTCTTGTGTATGATAAGAGCCTTCATAAAAAATATAAAATCGGCGCCAAGAGATTTGTCGGTTTTATAGGTCTTGCAGGCCCTTACTGCTTCGAAGGAAAACTTCCCTGGGCGCTCAATCAGCTTGTAAGCGATCTTTTCGAAAAGGATCAGGACTGGAAGGAAGGCGAGCCTTATTCGAAGCTTGATTTACTTACACCGGGCGATTATGAACTTACAATTCCGATGTATTTAATTCAGAGTGACCATGACGGCGTGCTTGATTTAAAACATACGCTTGTATTCGCCAGAAAGGCCATGGAGATGAACATGCCTGTGACATTCTACAAGGTTCTTGATTCAAAGAATACGCATTCATATTATTCGACGGCGATTTTCTTTGACGATCTGACAAAGAGCAGAACACTTCAGACGGTATTTAATTATATCGG
>JAEEOJ010000070.1 GCA_016284175.1 Lachnospiraceae bacterium
GGACCTGCTGCTAAAAGTGTACGTATGAAGCTGCCCAAATTCACTCTGATAGGCGCTACAACACGTATAGGCATGCTTACGGCTCCTCTTCGTGACAGATTCGGTGAAATTCACAAGCTTGAATATTATTCGATAGACGAACTTTCAAGGATCGTTATGAAATCCGCTAACAGACTTGATACTTCTTTAGATATCGAATCTGCATCGGAACTTGCAAGAAGATCAAGAGGTACGCCGAGAATTGCCAACAGGCTTTTAAAGAGAGTCAGAGACTATGCACTTGTTGCAAATGAAGGCATTATTTCAAAGCAGATTACAGACGAGTGCCTCGATATGCTTGATATCGACAAATACGGACTTGATGCAACCGACAGAAAATACCTCGAAATGATTATTGAACGTTTCAAAGGCGGACCTGTCGGAGTAGAAACTCTGGCTGCTTCTTTGTCAGAAGAAACCGAAACAATTGAGGATGTTTACGAACCTTATCTGTTACAGCTTGGATTTATTCAGAGAACCCCTAAAGGTAGAGTCGCATCCGACCTTTCTTATGCACATCTTGGGCTTGAAAAGGATTAATTATTTTTGTATACTTTTATTTGATTTAGAATATAAACGGGGTATGTTTAAATGACCGGCAAGAGCGAAATTGAAGTAATTATTGGTGGCAAGGTTTATTATATTTCAGGATATGAATCCGAGGAATATTTACAAAAGGTTGCATCTTATATAAATTCCAAAATCAGTGATTTTGAAGGTGAAGATGCATATAAAAGACTGAACAGTCAGTATCAGAATCTTCTTTTGCTTTTAAATATGGCTGATGATTATTTCAAGGCCAAAGCAAGAATTGATTTGCTCGAAGAAGAGTTAAACTCCAAAGATAACGATTTATGCAATATCAAGCACGAACTTATTTCAACGCAGATTAAGCTTGATAATGCAAAGACAGAAATCATATCGAAGGATAACATGATAGCAAGACTTGAAGGCGATTGGAATAAATAAAAACAAAACCGTATGATTTTTCATGCGGTTTTTTCATGTCTTTATCTTTTATGAGGTTTAAATGGTTGAATTACTTTCTCCCGCAGGTGAATACAGTTCGTTTTTAGGTGCGATAAATGCAGGTGCAGATGCAGTATATCTTGCCGGCAATATGTATGGCGCCAGAGCAAGTGCGGTAAATTTTTCGAATGAAGAGCTCATAAAAGCCATTCGTTATGCGCATTTGTTTAACAGAAAAGTATTTTTGACAGTTAATACGCTTACAAAGAACAATGAACTTGAAAATCTAAAAGAGTTTTTAAATCCTTTGTATCAGAGCGGCCTTGATGCAGTTATTGTGCAGGATATAGGTGTTTTTAAGTACATAAAAGAAACTTTTAAAGATCTGGATATCCATGTATCCACGCAGGCTGTTGTAACAAGTAAATACGGTGCTGAGTTTTATAAAAAACTAGGTGCTGCGAGAGTAGTGCTTGCAAGAGAATTAACTTTGCCTGAAGTAAAGAAAATTACATCTACCGGAATAGAGACCGAATGCTTTATTCACGGAGCAATGTGTTATTCGTATTCGGGAATGTGTTTATTCTCATCATTCTTAGGCGGCAACTCCGGAAACAGAGGACGATGCAAGGGTCCCTGCAGACAGCCTTATGTACTTGATGACAAAGAGTCTTATATATTAAGCCTTGCTGATATGAATACTGTTGAGATAATCGACAGACTGATTAATGCGGGTATTTATTCTTTTAAGATTGAAGGCAGACTTAAAAGTCCTTCTTATGCAGCCGGTGTAACGGCGATTTATCGAAAATATATTGATTACTGTCTTGAAAATCCCGGTAAAGAGCTGATTATAAGCGAAGAAGATAAAAATATACTTAAAACTCTGTATTCCAGAACTTCGACAGGTACTGGATATTATGACAGAGTATCTTCACGTAAAATGGTGACAATTAAAAAAGGCGCATATGCGAAAGTTGATGAAGCACTTGAAAAAGTTGTAATTGAGAAATATATTGATGCTCCTTTGAAGCAGAAAATTAAATTTGAATTCAAAGCAATTCCCGGAGAAAATGCAGTATTAAAGGTTTATGCAGTTATAAACGGTAAAGAGTATTCGGCCGAAGCCGTTTCCGAAGAAATAATAGAAACCGCTCAAAAGGCTCCTACATCCGAGGAAGATGTTTTAAAGCAATTAAAGAAACTCGGTAATACTGATTTTGAGCTTTGTGAATGTAAAATTACGGTTGATAATTCTTTTGTGCCGTCTTCTCTTGTAAATAAGCTTAGAAGAGAAGCGGTGGAAATGCTTGAAATTGAGATATATAATTCCGGCTTAGACAGTAAAAATGAATCGGTTTCTAATTCTAATGAAAACTTATTTGAATTCGTTAACAATGCTTTAGAAGCTGATACAGCAACAGATGATAAAATATCAGAAAACAGAGCATTTGTTAAAACAATTGAGCAGTTTAAATATGTTTTAAACAATGATTTTTATGATTCAGTTGTGATTAATAAAGATATAATCGGTAAAGCTGAATCAAAAGAATTAATCTCAAAGAGCGGAAAGGCCTTATACCTTGAACTTCCGCCTGTTTTAAGATCATTAAATCTGTCCGAATTTGAAGATTTAATTGATTTTGCTAAAGGAAACGATTTAATAAAAGGCGTTTATGTTAATCAGTATGATGCATATGAGCTCTTAAAAGAAAAAAGTTTCAGCAAAGAAATCTGTTCTAATGTAAACATCTACAGCTACAACAATATGAGCGCATCTTTAAATTCGAAGTTGTTTGATGAAATTACTGCGCCTCTTGAATTAAGTCTTTATGATATTCCGGAAATTAACAAGAGTTTCAGTTTTCTTATGTACGGAAGAGCGCCTTTAATGCATACAGCCAACTGCGTGTTAAAAACTACAGGTAAATGCCGGAAAGGTTTGTCAGATAAAGAAAACTTTGTAACTCTTAAAGACAGACTCGGCGTAGATTTTAAAGTTTATATACAGTGTGATGATTCGCTCTGCTTTAATACGATTTATAATTCCAAGCCTACATCTTTACATAAGTATTTTAACCGTTTAAAAGACAGACATTTAAGATGTTTTATTTTCTCTTTTACGGATGAGAATACTAATGACATTGAAAAAATTACTGACTTCTTTGAGAATGTATTTAACGGTATAAACAGCGAACCTCCGTATGATTTTACGGCTTTCCACATGAAGAACGGCATTCTATAGATTATCTTTCAATTAAACGTGTTTTATTGTATAATTTTCTGTGTATGTGTTGCATTTTTAAGACTGGATTTTAGGATATTTTATGAACTTCTCTGATTATATTTATGTCGATGATTACTGCTTTTCAAAAATCGACGAAATAAAAGAGAATATGGAAAAAAGAAAGAAGATTATTACAGATCCGTTTTTTGTAATAATCTTAAATGAATATACCTCAAAACTTGAATTTTGCGACTGGATGTTTCTGCTTCAGAGACACTATAAAAACAATCCGCCTTTAATTGTCGGACTGGCAAAGGATTATGATTCTGCAGAAGAATTAACATGCCATATGATTGAGAACTGCCTCATAAAAGTAAAGAATCTTGATTATATTGCATATCTTGCATCACTTCCCGAAATAGAAGAAGGCACGGTACTTCCGAAATTGTTAAAGATTTCCGGAGGAAAGATGTATGCTTAAAGTTCTTGCAATTATCGGAATAGTGCTTGGCGCATTAATTGTTCTTGCACTTATTATTTTGAATATATTTCTGTTTGTTCCGTTCAGATATAAAATCGGCGGTTCGAATAAAGATAAACTTTATTTCTATTTTCTGATGACGTTTTTCCTGTCGTTCTTCAGAGTCAGGGTTTATTACAAAGAAATGATGGGATGGATGTCGCTTAGGATATTCGGAATTAAAATCTTTGATAAAGAAATTCCCGAACTGATAGAGTTTGTTCAAAAGCTTTCGGATAAATTATCAAAGAAAGAAAAAAAGCCCGAATCTGAAACAACAGAAGCAGCCACTACCGATGAAGCAAACCTGGAAGAAGATACAATTCCCGAGACCGATACAGAGGAATATACCATTACTGAGGAAGAAGTCGAAGCATTCCTTAATGAGCCGGATGAAATAGACGAAATGAATGCTGTTGAAAAAAACATAACATTTCTGTCTTCCATAAAAGATTTTATTTTAAACATCAGGAAAAAGTGGTATAATTTTAAGAGGTTTGTAAATGAGAAAATAGACCAGTGGAACAAGACCAAGAAATACATCAAGTACTACTGGAAAGTTTTAAATCATCCGTCCGTAAAACCTACATTAAAACTCTTCTGGGATTTAATGATAAAGTTCATGAAACATATCTGGCCCAGGAAATGGAGACTTAAGATTAAATACGGCGATGAAGATCCTTATCTTACCGGCAAAGTACACGGTTACATATGCATGGCAAGAGGATTGTTTGGAAGAGAAATTGATTTTACTCCCGTCTGGGATAGAAACGAATTTGAATTTGACGGATACGTAAGTGGAAGAGTACAGTTAATCGTTTTCCTGAGATTTGCATTTAAGGTATTTGCAAACAGACATTTAAGGAAACTGGTTATACTGATTTTAAAAGGAGGAAAGATTCGTGGCAGAAAATAATTTTGACGGCTTGATTAATTCTTTGATGGAAGGAATGGATGGATTTTTATCCACAAAAACCGTTGTCGGAGATCCTACCAAAGTCGGAGATACAATTATAGTTCCCCTTGTGGATGTTTCCTTCGGTGTTGGCGCTGGTGCAGCCAAGGGTGATAAGAAAAACGGAGGAATGGGTGCTTTATCGGGAAAAATGACTCCTTCTGCAGTTCTTGTTATTTCAAACGGACATACAAGATTAGTCAATATTAAGAACCAGGATTCCGTTACCAAGTTAATCGATCTCGTTCCCGATATTCTTGACCGTATCGCAGTTAAGAAGAATAAGGACGGAGTTACAGACGCCAACGCAATAGAAACAGCATTCCCTAAGGAAAACGAAGAATAATATATGGATAATTTCATCTCAATACTTCGCGATTCAAATTCTCCTGAAGAACTTGAGGAATTAAAAGTTCAACTTTACAGAGAAAATGTTAGAATCAAAACCGATAGGGCTGATCTTGAGGAATTGAGAATATCGGTTTTTAAAGAAAAGGAAGAACTTGAAGAGTCCATGGCCAGACTTGAAGAAGGCCGCAGGCAGTTCGAACAGGAAGCCGATGAAATAAATGAACGTATAGAAAAATCCAGAAAGAATCTTGAAGAAGACATCAATGATTACAATATAAGAAAAGGTCTGCTTGAAGATGAAATAAAGAAACTGGATGAAGACAGGCTTAAATTAAACCGCGAAAAAGCAGAATTTCAAAACTTAAAAAATCGCAGTAATACTTTAAGAAAAGTGCCGCAGCTTGAATACCGTCAGGGAATTTTCTTTAAAGGCATTACTGATGAGAAAGCTCTTAAAAAGAGATATAAAGACCTTGTAAAGGTTTTTCATCCGGACACGGATGCCGGAGATACTTATACATTGCAGAATATTACCAGGGAATACGAGACATTGCTGCATGATATACAGATGAAAGCATAAAAGCAGGAGAGTAATTTTACTACCTGCTTTTTTTATGAGAAAAAAACATAAAAAAAGTGCCTGTCCAATCGGACAAGCACGAATAATCTTTTTAGTAATAATTACGCTCTTTCAACCAAGCCTGACTTTAAACATCTTGTGCAAACATGCATGGTCTTTGTGGTACCGTTAACCTTACACTTAACTGTTCTGATATTGGAATTCCAAATATGATTTGAACGTCTGTGTGAATGGCTTACGTTGTTACCGAAATGAACGCCTTTATCACAAATATCGCATTTAGCCATTTTTTAACACCTCCTTAAACTGACAAAAAGGATAAGGAGAATGCTTCTCCACAATCCACAACGTTAGTATTATACCCAAAATAAATTTAAAAGGCAACTATAAATTGAAAAAATTGTAAATTTTATTAACATTATGTGAATATTGTTTATTTTTTTGAATTCAGGTAATATAATGTGTAGCAGTGTGTTAAAAAACGAGGAGGGGACTATATGAAAGGAACTCTTGATACGCATTTAGGTAACGTTTCCATTAACAACAATGTCATAGCTGAATACGCAGGAAATGTAGCATTGGAATGCTACGGTGTTGCAGGCATGGCTCAGATTAATGTTGCCGAGGGTGTTGCAAGCATCCTTAAAAGAGACAGCATGTCAAAGGGTATTTCTGTTTCTCTTGACAATAATAAACTTACTATCAATCTTCACATCATCGTTGCTTTCGGCGTTTCAATTACAGCCGTTGCAAATAACGTAATGAGTGAAGTTAAATACAATGTTGAACAGTTCGCCGGTTTGGATGTTGAAAAAGTCAATGTCTTCATCGAAGGCGTCAGCGTTGTTGAATAAGGAGGATTATCGTGTCTAAGAATACGATCGATTCAAAACTGCTTGCCAGAATGTTTATGGCAGGTGCATGTAATCTTGAAAAAAACAAAGATTATATAAATGAGCTCAATGTTTTCCCTGTTCCCGACGGTGATACAGGAACCAACATGACAATGACTATAATGTCAGCGTACAAAGAGCTTAATAATCTTGAAGACCCGGACATGAAAGCTACATGCAAAGCTATTTCTTCAGGTTCCTTAAGAGGTGCGAGAGGAAACAGCGGTGTAATTTTATCTCAGCTTATCAGAGGCTTTACAAAAATTGCCTGTGAAGAAAAAGAGCTTGATATCAATATTATTACAGATGCATGCAAAAACTCTGTAGCGACTGCATATAAGGCTGTTATGAAGCCCAAGGAAGGTACAATTCTTACTGTAGCTTCAGGAGTTTATGACAAAGCAGAAGAATTAAGAAAGAACGGCGAAACAGATTTGACTGTTTTCCTTGAAACAGTAATAGCTTACGCCGATGAAGTTTTATTAAAAACTCCCGATCTTTTACCCGTACTTAAACAGGCGGGCGTAGTCGATTCCGGCGGACAGGGTCTGATGGAGTTTTTACACGGTGCGCTTGATCTTTTTGAAGGAAAAGATGTTGAAACAAATATTGCTTCACAGAAAGCTTCCGCTAAAGTTGAAAAGAAAGAAAGTTCTGACAGTATAGCCAATGAGCTTAAATACAGTTACAGAACTGATTTTACGATTCTTTTAAACAAACCATTTAATGCAAAGACAGAACAGGATCTTAAAAACTTCCTCGAGGCTCTTGGTGACAGCATTAATATTGTTCCGACAGACGGAAATATTAAAGTTCACTGCCATACCAACGATCCCGGTCTTATTATTCAAAGAGCACTTAAGCAGGGTGTTTTAACCGATATTAAGGTTGAAAACTTAAAGCTTGAAGGAAAAGAAGAAACTGCAGAAGCAAAAGCAGAGCCCGTAAAAGAGGAAATTAAGCCCGAGATTAAAGAAGAAGCCAAGGAATACGGATTTATTGCAGTATCTGTCGGCGACGGTATGAGTGAAATCTTTAAGTCAATCGGTGCTGATTATATTATCGAAGGCGGTCAGACCATGAATCCTTCGACGGAAGATGTTTTAAATGCAATTGATAAAGTCAACGCAAAGCATGTATTCATTTTCCCGAACAATAAGAATATTATCCTTGCGGCAAACCAGGCAAGAGATTTAACCGAAGATAAAGAAGTTATTGTTATTCCTACAAAGACTGTTCCTCAGGGAATTGCAGCATTAATTAATTTCTTACCTGATTCATCTGTTGACGAAAACACAGATAATATGACTGAAGGTGCTAACAATGTTAAAACCGGTCAGGTAACATATGCAGTAAGAGATACAGAAATCGACGATAAGGTAATCCAGAAAGACGATTACATGGGCATCGGAGATAAAGGTATTTTATCAGTCGGTTCCGACAGAGATTCTGTAACAAAAGAAATGATTGCAGAAATGGTTGATGACGACACCTGCGTCATTACCGTTTATGTTGGTTCAGATGTTGAAGAAACAGATTACGAACAATTAAAGTCCGATCTGGAAGAACTTTACGAAGATGTTGAAGTTGAAATCCAGATAGGCGGACAGCCGATATATTATTACATCGTATCAGTAGAGTAATTCAATGAATTTAAACGATTTAAAGAATGTATCAATCAAAGAGTTAAAAGGGGTAGGCGATAAAAACGCCGCCCTTTTTGCGCGTTTAGGGATAGAATCCGTATTCGATCTGATTTCTTATTTCCCGAGAACTTATAAGAAAATGCCGCCTCTTTCTAAAGTAAATGAGCTTAAAGAGGGAGAACTCTGCGCTGTCAGACTTACTGTCGACGATGATTTTTATTTTAAGAAAACAGCCAATAATGCAGTAACTACTGTTTCGGGATATGATGCAACCGGAAAAGTATCCATGACTTTCTTCAGAGTTACATATCTTAGAAACTTACTGAAAAAAGGCAGCGAATGGGTGTTTTTAGGAGTAGTTAAAAGAAAAGGCAGACACTATGCCTTTGAAATGCCTGAAATTCATAAGATTTCAGAATACATTGAAAGCCTGAAGAATCTTCAGCCTGTTTATCCTCTGACAAAAGGCATTAATTCCAAGACTATTTCAAAGTACGTAAATGCATCTATAGAACATTATTCGCCGTTTAAGGACTCTTTGAGTGAAAAGATAGTTGAAGAGTTTAAATTTCCGACATTATCGAGAGCCCTGGCGGATATACATTTCCCCGTAGATTCACAAGATTATATTAATGCAAGAAACAGACTTGCGTTTGAAGAGTTTTATGATTTCTTTATTGAATTAAATGAAATCAAAAAAGCTTATAATCGTTTAAAATCAAATTATGTATTTATAGAGACTGCCGAATACGCTCGTTTTAAGACTCAGATTCCTTTTGAATTAACCAGGGGACAGAATGATGCCTTAAATGATATTTTGGAAGATTTAACAGGCGGATATGTAATGAACAGGCTTGTTCAGGGCGATGTTGGCTGCGGTAAAACAATCATTGCTTTTCTTTCTTGCGTTTTATGTGCTTCAAACGGATATCAGAGCGCTTTTATGGCTCCTACGGAAGTTCTTGCCGCACAGCATTTTACTAAGTTTAAAGATTTAAACGAGAGATATTCGCTTAATTTAAATATAGCCTTTTTATCGGGCTCAACTACAGCCTCACAGAGAAAGGAAATCTTAAGCGGTTTATCCGACGGTGATATTAACCTGGTAGTAGGCACACATGCGCTTATTGAAGACAATATAGAGTTTGAAGATCTTGCGCTTGTAATAACAGACGAGCAGCACAGATTCGGTGTTTTACAGAGAGAAACCTTAAATGAAAAAGGTAATACACCTCACGTATTAAGTCTTTCCGCAACACCTATTCCGAGAACATTGGCATCCGTTTATTATACAGGTCTTCAGGTTTCGGTTATAAAAGATAAGCCTTTAAACAGAATACCGATTAAAACCGGTTTAAGAACTGCAAACGACAGACTTGACGGATTAAGATTTTTATACACGAAGGTTAAAGCAGGTCAGCAGGCAATAATCGTCTGTCCTATGATTGAAGAAAACGAAGATACAAATCTTTCAAATGTAACCGATTACGCAAAGTTTCTAAAAGAATTAATGCCTAAAGACGTAAGAATAGGAATTCTTCACGGACGAATGAAAAACAACGAAAAGAACCGCGTAATGCAGTATTTCGCAAACGGCGATATAGACATACTTGTATCCACCACCGTAATCGAAGTAGGTATCGATGTTCCGAATGCGACAGTTATTTTAATCGAAAATGCCGAAAGATTCGGCCTTGCGACGCTTCATCAGTTAAGAGGCCGAGTAGGGCGAGGTAAACTTGAATCCTTCTGTATACTCATAAACGGCTCCGGCAAAGAAGAAGAGAATGAAAGATTAAACGTAATGCTTGAATCGGACGACGGCTTTTATATCGCCGACGAGGATTTAAGATTAAGAGGTCCCGGAGATTTGACCGGTGTCAGACAAAGCGGTGATGTAAGATTTAAAATAGCCGATATTTACAGAGACAGAGATTTGTTCTTTAAAGCAAAAGAATTTGCCGATGCATTATATTAAAGGTTTCTTTTATGAGAAACCTTTTTTTATGAAAAAATGAACCTTTTATGATTTTGCGACATTTATTTAGTGAAAGCTTTCAAGAAACTGCGAGAGGTACTAAATGACTAAACATGATTTGGAAAAACTGATTGAAATACGCGGTAAGGATATATATCAGTTTTGTTATCACTTAACAGGAAGCCGTGAAGACGCCGATGATTTGTACCAGGAAACTCTTTACAAAGCTTTTGAAAAGATACAAAAGATTGAGGAAAGTGAGGATTCTTCTTTTATAAAAGAACGAAATTACTGCCTGGGAATAGCTACGAGATTATATAAAAATATCATCAGAAAAAAAATAAGAAGAAAAGAAGAATCTTTGGATGATGAGCAGTTTGATTTTAATTCCAATCTGTCATCGGACTTTTGTACCGAGAAAAAGGTCGAAGAAAAAGAACTTTACGCTCTTTTAAGGAAAGGCATTCATGAACTTCCCATTAAACAAAGACAAGTGGTTTATCTCTTTTATTTTGCGGATATGTCTTTAAAGGAAATCGGTAATTGTTTACGAATCCCCGAAGGTACCGTAAAAAGCAGATTAAACACGGCAAAAGGCTCGCTTAAGATTAAACTGGAGGAAAAAGGTTATGAGTAAAGAAGAAGAAATGATCAAAGAAGCTTTAAAAATTGATATAAATGCTTCGGATGAATTAAACAGGAAAATAATAGAAAACGTTGGCAAGAAAAAGAGTAATGTATATATTTTACGCGTGGCGGCAATTGCAGCATCGTTTTTCGCAATAGTTCTCGGAACCGGAATCATCGCAAATGCAGCTACCGATAACGGAATAATAAAATATGTTAAAGGTGTAATCGACAACAGATTTTATGTATTTGGCAACGGTAGCGATACCGAAACTTCATTTGTTGAAATGGACGGCCAAAATGTCCAGCAGGTTGATTTTAAGGATGACCAAGTTGTGTTCTACAATCCCATTGAAGACGGCGAAACCGAATATTCGCTTTATTTAAAAGTTAAGGGCGACGGAACGGATGATTTTATTCTTTTATCCGCCAGTGTTGACGAAGGTGCTTCTACAGAAGAACTTTACTATACAATTAAAGGCTGCTTTTGGTACACTTTAAAAGAATTTCAGGATGCCGACAAAAAGGCACAGATTATTGCCGGTTTAAGAGAAGCTGCCGGAAACGCAGATATTGATGCAATAAAAAATTCATTAAATGATCTGGCTGACGAATATGAAGGAAACAGAAGAGTCTTTTACTTTAATTTCCCGGCTGAAATTTATAACGCTAATGAAAGGACAATCGTATATGAAGATATAACGGATCTGCCTCTCGGAGACTCAGCGATTATAGTAAATACCGTCAACGATGAAAAGACTTTTATCTTTGAAATTACCGTATCCGAAAATGAAAATTTTATAGAATATAATTATGGCAATTTGTATTCGGATGAATATTATCAGGAACTGACCGACAAGAATTTACCGATATATGACTTAAGATAATATTCGTTTTGGATATCCGGGGCAGAAAACTCTGTCCCGGAATTTTATGTTTTTAATCATAAAATACATGATGTGGTTATTTGTTTATAAATCCACCATATCGTGTATTTTTTTTCTTTTATTTGTGTATCTTTTATGATATAATTTGAAAGAATGCGAAAGAATGTTCGCATGAAGGCATTCAGTTTAAAAATGACTTTAAAATTCTTGCAATTTAAAGAATTCTCAAATAAACGGAGATTAAAATGGCACCTAAAAAAGAAGTTTATGATTCAAGTTCGATTATGGTCCTCGAAGGTCTTGAACCCGTCAGGGAAAGACCCGGTATGTATATCGGTTCGACATCTACCAAAGGACTTAATCATCTTGTATACGAAATAATGGATAACTCTGTCGATGAGCATATGGCGGGTTACTGCGATACCATCAATGTTACACTTAATGCTGACGGTTCTGCGACAGTTTCCGATAACGGACGAGGCATTCCCGTAGACAGACACGAAAAAGGCATTACGGCCGAGAGAATCGTGCTTACCACACTTCACGCCGGCGGTAAGTTTAACAATGATGTCTACAAAAATGCCGGTGGTCTTCATGGTGTAGGTTCATCTGTAGTTAATGCGTTGTCAAAGAGATTTGATATTACGGTTAAAAGAGACGGATGCATTTATAAAGATGCTTACGAATTCGGAAAGCCCGTTCTCGAACTTGAAGACGGACTTTTGCCCGTGTGCGGTAAGACCAGAGAAACCGGTACCAGCATTACTTTTATGCCGGACGATACGATTTTTGAAAAGACATATTTCAGATCCGAGGATATTAAGTCAAGAATTCACGAGACTGCATATTTAAACCCCGGACTTACGATTATATTCGAAGATAAACGCGACGTAAAAGAAAAAATCGTTTATCACGAAGAGGAAGGAATTAAAGGCTTCGTAAAAGATTTAAATGCCGAAAAGGAAGCTTTGCATGACGTAATCTGTCTGCACGGTCAGAGCGAGCATGTGATTGTAGACTGCGCTTTCCAGTATGTGGATGAGTTCCATGAAAACGTACTAGGTTTCTGTAACAATATTTACAACGCTGAAGGTGGAACGCATGTAACAGGTTTTAAGACTATTTTCACACAGATTATAAATAACTATGCGAGGTCTTTGGGCATCTTAAAAGACAAAGATCCGAATTTTACCGGTGCCGAAGTAAGAAACGGCCTTGTATGCGTGCTTTCGATCAAGCATCCCGAGCCCAGATTTGAAGGTCAGACCAAGACAAAACTTGATAACCAGGATGCAGCAAAAGCAGTTTCAAAAGTAATTAACGACGAAGCTCAGCTTTTCTTCGACAGAAATCTTGAAACCTTAAAGACTATCATCGGATGCGCCGAAAAAGCAGCAAAAATCAGGAAAGCCGAAGAAAAAGCCAAGACAAACATGCTTACAAAGCAGAAGTTTTCCTTTGATTCAAATGGAAAGCTTGCAAACTGTGAGTCAAAAGAAGCGGAAAAATGTGAAATATTTATCGTCGAAGGTGATTCTGCAGGAGGTTCCGCAAAGACTGCAAGAAACAGAAAATACCAGGCAATTCTTCCTATCAGAGGTAAAATTCTTAACGTAGAAAAGGCAAGTATGGATAAAATTCTTGCAAATGCAGAAATTAAGACCATGATTAACGCATTTGGCTGCGGATTTTCAGAGGGCTTTGGTAACGATTTTGATATTACCAAATTAAGATATGACAAAATCATTATTATGGCAGATGCCGATGTCGATGGTGCTCATATCAGCACACTTTTACTTACTTTGTTCTACAGATTTATGCCCGAGCTTATTTTCGAAGGACATGTATATATTGCAATGCCGCCTCTTTACAAGGCGATTCCTTCAAAAGGTGAGGAAGAGTATCTCTATGATGATGCGGCGCTTGCAGCTTACAGAAAGAAACATAAAGGTCCTTTTACATTACAGAGATATAAAGGTCTTGGAGAAATGGATGCCGAGCAGCTCTGGGAGACAACACTTGATCCCGAGAGACGTAATTTAAAGCAGGTAACTATCGAAGATGCTTCTATGGCGTCCAAACTGACCGAACTTTTAATGGGTAATGATGTCGGAATCAGACGTGAATATATTTACAAGCATGCTAACGAAGCAGAACTCGATATTTAATCAGAATTTTAAGAAAGAGATTTTATTATAATGGCCGGAAAAGTTATTAAAACAGAATATTCCGAAGTAATGAGCAAATCCTTTGTGGATTATGCTATGAGTGTTATTACAGCAAGAGCGCTTCCTGATGTCAGAGACGGTTTAAAGCCTGTTCAGAGAAGAGTTCTTTATGATATGCATGAGCTCGGTATAAAACATGACAAGCCTTACAGAAAGTCTGCAAGAATTGTCGGTGATACAATGGGTAAATATCATCCTCACGGCGATTCTTCAATCTATGATTCGCTTGTCGTAATGACGCAGGAGTTTAAGAAGGGACTTGCTTTAGTAGACGGTCACGGTAACTTCGGTAATATAGAAGGTGATTCAGCCGCTGCAATGCGTTATACCGAAGCGAGACTTCAGCAGATAACAGAAGAAGCTTTCCTTGCTGATTTGGACAAGGATATCGTTGATTTTGTACCGAACTTCGATGAGACTGAAAAAGAACCGAGTGTTTTACCTGTTAAATTTCCTAACATTCTTGTAAACGGTTCCGAAGGTATTGCGGTAGGTATGGTTACAAGTATACCTCCTCATAATCTCGGTGAAGTAATTGATGCAACACTTGCATATTTAAACGATCCTTACTTAACCACCAAAGATTTGATGAAATATGTTAAAGGTCCGGATTTTCCTACAGGCGGTATTGTAATAAACGAGGATGAACTTTTAAACATATACGAGACCGGTGTCGGCAAAATAAAGGTCCGTGGTAAAGTCGAAATTGAAAAAGGTAAGAACGGAAAGACCAATCTTGTTATCACAGAGATTCCTTATCCGATGATTGGTGCCAATATTTCGAAGTTTTTATCAGATATCGCAGCTTTATATGAGTCAAAGAAGGCTCTTGATATCGTTGATATTTCAAATCAGAGTTCTAAAGAAGGTATTCGTATCGTTATTGAATTAAAGAGAGATACCGATATCGAAAACTTCAAGAACATGCTTTATAAGAAAACCAAGCTTGAAGATACATTTGGCGTAAATATGCTTGCAATTTCAAAGGGCAAACCCGAAACGATGTCTCTTAGAGATATTATCGCAGCATGCGTTGAGTTTTCTTATGAATTTAATAACAGAAAATACACCAATCTTTTAGCCAAGGAAGAAGAGAAACGTGAAATTCAGGAAGGCTTAATCCGTGCCTGCAACGTAATTGACCTTATCATTGAGATTTTACGAGGTTCAAAAGACCGTGCAATGGCCAAGAAATGCCTTGTAGAAGGTATTACAGACGGCATTCATTTTAAGAGCAAAGAATCCAAGATTATGGCTATGCAGCTTATGTTCACGGAAAAGCAGGCAAATGCCATTCTTGAAATGAGACTTTATAAGCTTATAGGTCTTGAACTTGATGCGCTCGTAAAAGAACACGAACAGACCATGGCAAACATCTTCAGATACGAAGATATTCTTGAACGTAAAAGTTCAATGACTCAGGTTATCTGCGAAGAATTAAAAGAAATCAAAAAGCAGTATGCAGTTCCCAGAAGAACCGTAATCACAAATGAAGGTGAAGCTGTTTACGAAGAAAAGAAGATGGAAGAGATGGACGTATATGTTCTTATGGACAGATTCGGATACGTTAAAGCCGTTGATCTTCCTACATACGAAAGAAATCTTGAGTCCATAAAAGAAGAAAGCAAATTCGCTGTACTCTGTAAGAATACAGGTAAAGTTTGTCTCTTCAGTGATAACGGTATGCTTTATACCGCAAAGGTTTCCGACATTCCACTCGGAAAAATCAGAGATAAGGGTATTCCTATCGATAATATTACTACTTATACATCCAACGATTCATCGATACTTCTTTTATGCTCACAATCCGATCTGAATCTTTTCAGACTGATATTTGTATCCAAGATGAGCTACATGAAGATTGTCGACGGCGGAGAATTCGATGTTACAAGAAAGACCATCCAGGCTACAAAGCTTATGGATGGCGACAGAATCTGCTCTGTAAGTATTTACAATGAGCAGAAGAACATAATTCTTGTTTCAAACGACGGATATTTCCTTAAATTCCCGATTGAACAGATTCCCGAAAAGAAAAAGATGGCTGTCGGCGTAAGAGGTATGAAGTTAAACGGAGATGCTTTAATCGACAAAGTATTCTTTACAGGTAATGCAATTGAATCTGTTATCAATTATAATGATAATGATATTCCTTCAGGAAAGATAAAACTCGCAAACCGTGACGCAAAAGGAACCAAGTTAAGATTGTAATGAGAGTAATCGCAGGTACTGCAAGAAGCATTAATTTAATAACGCCCAAGGGCTTTGATACAAGGCCTACGACAGACAAGTACAAAGAGACTCTTTTTAATTGTCTGCAGTCATATGTGGGTAACTGCGTTTTTGTGGACTTATTTGCAGGTTCCGGAGCAATCGGAATTGAAGCTTTAAGCCGAGGGGCTGCAAAAGCTTACTTTTGTGATAATTCCAAGGAAGCCATTAACTGCGTAAAAGAAAATCTTGCCAAAACCAAACTCGCGGATAAGGCTGTTGTTTACAAAGAGGACGTTTCGTTTTTTGTTAAAAACCGCATAAAAGAAGTTCCGGATATTATATTTCTGGATCCGCCTTTTAAACTTCATTCCGAGAAAGAAATCATTCCTTTGCTCGTAAAAGAGGATTTGGTTGGCGAAGATACGATAATTGTAGTAGAATGCGATTATGATGCAGAGTTTGATTTTCTTGATGATTTAAACCTTGAAATTTTTAAGATAAAAGAGTATAAAACCAATAAACATGTATTTATTGAAAAGAAATAGAAAGGCACTGAAATGAACAGAGCAATCATCTATCCCGGCAGTTTCGATCCTGTAACTTACGGCCATATCGATATTATCAAAAGAGCGGCAAAAAATTATGATACCGTATATGTTTCCGTTTTGGACAATAATAAAAAAAGTCCCTTGTTTACAGTTGAAGAACGTGTTAAAATGTTAAAAGATGTGACTAAGGATTTTGACAATGTCAAAATCGAAACATTCAGGGGTCTTTTAATAGATTATGCCCGCGAAAAAGACGTTCACGTTGTTTTAAGAGGTTTGAGAGCTCTTACGGATTTCGAATACGAGCTTCATATGGCTCAGACAAATTATCTGATTTCCGGCGGATGGCTTGAAACCGTTTTTCTTTCAACTGATTTGGAATATTCATATCTTTCTTCAACAACTGTAAGAGAGATTGCCAGCTTCCACGGTGACGTTTCAAAATTCGTTCCTGAGTGCGTAAAAGAAAGTTTATACAAGAAATTTGGTTATTAATAAAAAATTGATTTTTTAGAGGGGAAAATTCAATGGCAGCCGAAAAAGATAATGTTGATGTTCAGAGACTTGAACGCAAGATTTCAGAAATCGAAAAAATTCTTGAAGAAAGCAAGCCTTCCAAATTAAAAAAAGGAATGATTCTTGTTGAAATCGATCTTATTTTTGAAAAGCTCGAAGAACTCAAATCAATGATTCCCGATCAGATTAAGCTTGCTAACAACGTTCTTTCGAAGAGAGAGAAACTCTTAAAGAGCGCAGAAGCTTTTGCTCATGACAAGATTGACAAAGCTAATGCAAAGGCTTATGAAATCGAGCAGGAAGCTATGGAGAAAGCTGCTGAGACAGAAGAAATGCTTCAGAACAAGCTTTCTGAAAACGAGATTATGCTTGAGGCTCAGAAGCAGGCTGATGCTTTGGTAGAAGAAGCGCAGATTCTTTCACAGAGAAGCGTTGATGAAGCTGAAGATTACAAAGAAGACATCATTAAGAGCATGAACTTCTATATGGACGACGTTCTTGTAGATATGCAGAAAGCAATCGAAGAAGTTATGCTTAAGAACAATAAAACATTCGAAGATGCACAGGCAAGACTTGATGCTTTGTATTCTAAGATTGAAGAAAACAGAGCTGAGATCGCTCCTTTGCTTGAAGAAAATGTTCCGGAACCTTCTAATCAGATTCAGCCGGAGCAGCAATACGTTCCCGAAGAAGAGGAATATGAAGACGAGCCTGTTGATGATGACGATTTCTAAAATAAATGACCTCTTAATTAAAGAGGTCATTTTTAATGTATAAATTAAGCTAAAGGTGATTATATGTTTTCAAACAAAAAAGGAGAGTTTAAATATCTAAAAAAACAGCCTGTCAGAGTCGGACTTATTTCTCTTATTTTACTAATAATGTGCGCGGGCGTTTTTATGATAGGTTATATCAATAAAGGCGATGCCAAGAATATTTTTACCATAGTTGCGGTTCTTGGTTTGCTTCCAGTAGCAAAGCTTATTGTTTCTTTTATCATGTATATTAAAGCTGAAAAGTATTCCTGCGGTGAAGTTATTAAGAATGAAATTGATGCAATTGCAGGTGAAAAAGATTTCTGCCTCGGATATGATTTTTACCTGACAAGTTATAAGGTTAATTTCCCTTTGCTTTCCGCATTTGTTTATGACGGTTCAATTATCTGTTTATCAGGCGACTCAAAGCTTGATGCCAAGGAATGCAGGGAACATATAGAAAAGTACCTTGCAAACAATGCCATTAACGGCTTTAAGGTTTATATACTTGAAAACAAAGAAAAGTTTTATGACAGATTAAGAAGCGTAACTGGCGATTATGCCAAATCTGAAGCCGATCTGACTGCTTATACATTAATTAAGAATATTTCTTTATAATTACATGAAAGAATTTATAATCAACAAGACAAACGAAAACCAGAGACTGGATAAATATCTTAAAAGAATCCTTCCTGCATCATCCAATTCTTTCCTTTATAAGATGCTTCGTAAGAAAAACATTGAACTGAACGGAAAGAGAGCGAAGGGTGATGAAATTCTTAAATCCGGCGATTCGATAAAGATCTTCTTTTCGGACGATACATTCTCCAAAATGTCTGAATCCGTAAAAGAAGACTTAAATATTTTCCTTGATGCATATAAAAATATAAAAAATGTTGAGATTGTCTTCGAACATGAAGATTTTATGATAGTAAATAAACCCGAAGGCGTTTTGACGCAGAGAGATAAAAGCAGCATTCCTTCATTAAACGAATGGTGCATCGGTTATCTTTTGTCAAAAAACTTTATCAATGAAAAGTCATTAAAGGAATTCAAACCGTCAGTTCTTAACAGACTCGACAGAAATACAAAAGGACTTGTTATATTCGGTAAAACGCTCGCCGGATCGCAGAGACTATCCGAGCTCATAAAAAAGAGAGATTTGCAAAAGTTTTATTTTGCAAAAACCGAAGGCGGATGTGATTTAAACGGTCTATATAAAGCTTATTTAAGCAAGGATGAGAAAACCAATAAAGTTACAATCTATGATGATATAAAGAATATTCCTGCGAATATAAAATATTCTCCAATTTCTACGAAGATAAACGTACTTAAATCCGAAAAAGATTATTCTTTACTGGAAATTGAGCTTATTACAGGCAAGAGTCATCAGATACGAGCACATCTGGCTCATTTGGGATATCCTTTGCTCGGAGATAAGAAATACAACGGGAAAAGTGATTCTGTCTTTAAATATCAGGAGCTTATTGCGTATAAACTTGTATTTCCCAAATTTGAAGACGGTGATTCCTGGAATTCATTGAGCAAAAAAATAATAAAAATAAATGTTGACAATTAATTTAGTGTCCTTTATACTTTGTTACAATAGTTTGGTAATTTGGTAATTGGGTAGCAATTTAAAGCGCTAAAGTGAACGAGGATAAAAAATGAACTTATCATTATTACATACGCCCGACGGAGTAAGAGACTTTTACGGAGCCGAGCTTGATCTTAAAAACTACATAATGAATAAATTTGAAAAGAATATTAAGCTTTACGGTTATGATGAAATTCAGACACCAACGCTTGAATTCTTAAATGTATTTCTTGAAGACGAAGATTACGCATATGAGTCCAAGACTTTCAGATTTATCGACAGAGACGGAAGCACACTTGTTTTAAGACCGGATTATACACCGGGTGTTGCAAGATGCGCAGTTAAATACTTTTCCGATGAGAATAAGCCATTAAGATTCTTTTATAAGGGTAATGCTTTTTCAAATAAAGGCGAATATGAAGGAAAAGCTATTGAAGTGACCCAGATGGGAATCGAGCTTCTTAAGGATGATACTGTATTAGGAGACGCTGAAGTTATTGAACTTGTAATAAAGAATCTTCTTTCAATCGGACTTGAAGAATTCAAGATTTGTGTTAACACTAAGGAAAGCAACACAGACAGACTCGATAAAATGCTTAAGCTTTTAGACTGCATGGGTTATTCGGAATATGTAACATACGATCCTGATATCGATTCGAACTTCAAGTATTACACAGGAATGCTTTTTAAGGTTTATACATATGGTGTAGGCGATTCAATCTGTAAAGGCGGAAGATATAATTCACTCCTTGAGAAATACGGCGATGCAGCTCCGGCTGTCGGATGCGTATTCCTTGTAGACAATATTCTTCAGAGCATTAAGAAGCAGAAAATTGCAACTGATATCGATGCAAAAAAGGTTTCGTTTGTAGTTTATGAAGAAGGTAAGGAAATTGATGCAATAAAGAAAGCGAACGAATTACGAGACAATGATATTAAATGCATAACCGTTTCAAAGAATTTATTTGATGATGAATTAAAAGAAATGTGCAGTGCAAACGGCTATGAAATAATAAGTTGCTAAACGGAGATTTTTATGAACGACAGATATTTGACTATTGCGCTTTGCAAAGGAAGAGTTGCAAACCAGACTATGGAACTCTTGGAAAATCTTGGCATCAAGTGCGATGAAATAAAAGACAAGTCCACAAGAAAACTTATTTTTACGGACGAAAAGAACAAGTTAAAATTCTTCCTTGCAAAAGGTCCCGATGTTCCTACATATGTGGAATACGGTGCAGCTGATTTAGGCGTTGTGGGAAGTGATATTATAGATGAAGAGCAAAGGAGAGTAACAGAGCTTCTGGATCTTGGATTCGGAAAATGCAGAATGTGCGTATGCGGTCCCAAGGATGCCAGTGAGCTTTTGTTACATCGTGAGCAGATTCGTGTTGCAACCAAATATCCCGTAATAGCTAAAGATTACTTCCACAATAAGAAATATCAGACCGTGGATATCATAAAATTAAACGGTTCCGTTGAATTAGGCCCCATTGTTGAACTTTCGGATGTTATAGTAGATATAGTTGAAACCGGTTCAACGCTTCGTGAAAACGGCCTGGAAGTACTCGAAGAAATCTGTCCTATCTCATCCAGACTTATTGTTAACAGAGTAAGTATGAAGATGCAGAAGGAGAGAATCGAAAAGCTCGTAGAGGATATAAAGAAGAATTTATAACTGAAAGGATAAATCATGAATAAATATATTTTGAACGAAGAGAATAAGCAGAATCTCTTAAACAATCTTCTTAAAAGAAGTACTTCGAACTATCCCGAATATGAAAAGAAGGTTGCTTTAATCTGCGAAGATGTTAAGGAAAGAAAAGACGAGGCTCTCTTTGAATACACACTTAAATATGATAAATATGCTTTAAACAAAGACAATATCAGAGTAACGGAAGCTGAAGTAGATGAGGCAGTTAAAAACCTTGATCCCGAATTATATTCAATCATGCAGGAAGCTTTTTCAAATATCAAAGCTTATCATGAAAAGCAGGTTCGTAATTCATTCTTTGATACAACCGAAGACGGAACTTTTTTAGGTCAGAGAATTATGCCCATTGAAACTGTCGGAGTATATGTTCCGGGCGGTAAGGCTGCGTATCCTTCATCAACATTAATGAATATTGTTCCTGCACTTGTAGCAGGATGCAAAAGAATCGTAATGGCAACTCCATGCAACAGCGAAGGAAAGGTAAGTGATACAACTCTTGCTGCAGCTAAAATCTGCGGTATTAATGAGATATACAAAATCGGTGGTGCTCAGGCGATTGCTTCGCTTGCTTTCGGTACAGAAACTGTTCCTAAAGTTAGTAAGATTGTAGGACCCGGAAACATCTTTGTTGCCCTTGCCAAAAGATACGTATATGGACATGTATCAATCGATTCAATTGCAGGACCAAGTGAAATACTGGTACTTGCAGACGAAACAGCTAATCCTAAATTTGTAGCTGCAGATTTAATGAGCCAGTGCGAACATGACGAAATGGCAAGCGGTATCCTTATTACTACAAGCGAAGAACTTGCTTCTAATGTTGAAAAATATGTAGAAGAATTCTTAAAAGATGCACCCAGAAAAGAAATCCTTGAGAAATCTTTAGATAAATTCGGTTTCATTCTTGTTGCTAAAGATATGAGAGACGCTGTAGATGCAGTAAATGATATTGCAAGCGAACACTTGGAGATTTTAACAAAGAATCCTCTTGAAACCATGGGAATGGTTAAAAATGCAGGCGCTATTTTCTTAGGAGAGTATTCGTCCGAGCCACTCGGTGATTATTTTGCAGGTCCCAACCATGTTCTTCCCACAAACGGAACGGCTAAGTTTTTCTCACCTTTATCGGTAGACGATTTCATCAAAAAGAGCAGTGTAATCTGCTTCTCAAAAGATGCGCTTGAAAAATGTCACACCAAGATTGAGAAATTTGCTCAGAGTGAAGGCCTTTATGCTCACTCCAAATCAATCGAAGTAAGATTTGAAAAATAATAAATTAAGAAAGGGAAAGCTATGAGAACATCATCCCAGGAAAGAAACACCAAAGAAACTCAGATTAAAATGAGCCTTAATATTGACGGTTCAGGCATCGGTAATATTAATTCCGGTATCGGATTTTTCGATCACATGCTCAATTCCTTTGCAAAGCACGGAAATTTTGATTTAGACCTTGAATGCAAAGGGGATTTAAATGTAGACTGTCACCACACGGTTGAAGATATAGGTATTGTACTCGGTACATGCTTTAAAGAAGCACTTGGCAACAAGGAAGGTATCAACAGATATGCATCATTTGTAATGCCTATGGACGATGCTTTGGTTCTTTGTGCGGTTGATTTCTCAGGCAGACCTTATCTTAATTTCTCATATGATTTTGACGATCAGAGAATTTCTGATTTTGATGTTTATACTGTAGGAGATTTTGAAACAGAAACTTTAAGAGAGTTTTTATACTCGGTTTCTTATGCTGCAGGTATGAATTTACACATCAAGATCATGGATGGTAATAATACACATCACATTATCGAAGCTATATTTAAAGCAATGGCTAACGCAATGAGAATAGCAGCTTCAAAGAATCCTGACAGAGAAGGAATTCTTTCCACGAAAGGAGCTCTTTAATGGTTTTATTTGGTAAGAAAATTGAATTTGGGAATAATAACTCTTTTAGGGACTTTACTGATGTTATTAATGATGTAAATACCAAGGGTTATGATTATCTTTATGTAAAAGGCGAAGCATATTCTGACGCAGATAAAGAGAATTTCTTCCACAATATGATTGAAATTGCTTCTTTATGCGAAAAGAAGGTATACGTTGAATTTCCTCTTACACATTTTGAGGATATGAAAAAACTTTATTATGCAAATGTTTGTCAGATAATAGCTTCCGAAGGCACTACTCTCGAAAATTCAGTAATCGAAGACGGTAAAAAGAGATTTGGCGAAAAGCTTGTAGTTTATAAAAAGGATTTTGCTAAAATTTCTTCAGATTTTGATTCATACTGCGTTAACCCGTTATCAATCGGTTATTCTAAAGAAGAATTAAACGAAAAAGAAGCATTTTATTTTATCGACAACGCTTCGGGTTCGGATAATATTTTTGCTATAAAGAGCCTTTATGAGAATAACGGAATTGACGTATTTTCTCTTAAGTGCCAGATTCCCTGGGAAAAACTTAAGAAGAATGCTGACGGTTTAATTCCTGCGATTGTTGTTGATTATAAGAGCGATAAAATCCTTATGATGGCCTACATGAATGAAGATGCTTACAACAACACATTTAAGACAGGCCTCATGAATTATTATTCAAGATCCCGCAATTCGCAGTGGATTAAAGGCGAAACCAGCGGTCACTTCCAGTTCGTTAAATATATTAAAGCTGACTGTGATTTTGATACGCTTCTTTGCGGAGTATCGCAGATTGGTGTTCCCTGCCACACAGGTAAGGATACTTGCTTCTTTAATGATGTACTTGTAAGTGATTCATCAGAGAAGAACCCTTCGAAGATTCTTACAGATCTTTACAAGGTAATCGAAGACAGAAAAGTAAATCCTAAAGAAGGTTCATATACCAACTATCTTTTTGACAAAGGCCTTGATAAGATATTAAAGAAGGTCGGAGAGGAAGCATGCGAAATCGTAATTGCTTCCAAGAACGAAGAACCCAAAGAAATAAAATATGAAATTGCAGATTTCCTTTATCACTTATCTGTACTGATGGTTGAAAAGGGTGTAACCTGGGAAGAGGTTGCTGACGAACTTGCAAAAAGGTAAATATGAGAAAAACTGCGCTTAGTCATGAGATTTTAATGACTGTCGACAAGCCGGCGAGATATATCGGCGGAGAATTCAATTCCGTTATGAAGGATCCAAACGAAATCGATATCAGATTTTGTATGTGCTTTCCGGATGTTTATGAAATCGGTATGTCACATTTAGGAATCCAGATTTTATATGCCATGTTTAATTCTTTTGAAGATACATGGTGCGAAAGAGTATATTCTCCATGGCCTGATTTAGACAAAATAATGAGGGATAAAAATATCCCTCTTTTTTCGCTTGAAAGCCAGGATCCCGTAAAAGACTTTGATTTCTTAGGTATAACACTTCAGTACGAAATGTGTTATACGAATATTTTGCAAGTGTTGGAACTGGCACAGATTCCTGTTTGGGCTAAAGACAGAACCGAAGACGATCCTATAGTAATCGGAGGCGGCCCTTGTTCATATAATCCTGAACCTATAGCTGAATTCTTTGATATGTTTTATATCGGAGAAGGCGAAACTGCTTACAGAGCATTGCTTGATTTATACAAAGAATGCAAAAAAGAAGGCTGTTCAAGAGAAGATTTTCTTTATAAAGCTACTAAAATAGACGGTATTTATGTTCCGTCTTTGATAAATGTCGAATATAACGATGATTTTACGATAAAAGAATTCACGCCCGTAAAAGAAGGTGTAAGAACCGTTGTAAAAAAAGAAGTTGAAACGGATTTAAATGAATCTTATTATCCCGTAAAACCCATTATTCCTTTTATAAAAGCCACCCAGGACAGAATAACTCTTGAAATTATGAGAGGGTGTCCGAGAGGCTGTCGTTTCTGTCAGGCCGGACAGCTCTACAGACCTATCAGAACCAGAGATGTTGAAGTTTTAAAAGAATTTGCAAGACAGATGATTGAAAACTCTGGTTATGAAGAAATTAACTTAAGTTCACTTTCATCGTCTGATTATCCTGAATTAAAAGAACTTCTTTTATACTTAATTGATTACTGTAACGAAAAGAAGGTTAATATTTCACTTCCTTCATTAAGAATCGATGCGTTTTCGCTGGATGTAATGAGCAAGGTTCAGGATATAAAGAAATCAAGCCTTACATTTGCTCCCGAAGCCGGTTCTCAGAGAATGAGAAATGTTATAAATAAGGGACTTACCGAAGAGCAGATTCTTGAAGGCTCAAGACTGGCTTTTTTAGGAGGATGGAATAAGGTTAAACTTTATTTTATGCTCGGACTTCCTTTTGAAGAGGATGAAGACGTAGTCGCCATAGCCGAACTTTGCGAAAAGGTTGCCAAAGAATATTACGAAACTCTTCCCAAAGAACAGAGAAAACAGAGAGTTTCAATTACGGCTTCTACATCATTCTTTATCCCCAAGCCTTTTACTCCTTTTCAGTGGGCATCTCAGTTTACACTTGAAGACTTCAGGGATAAAGCTTATCTGACACGTACAAGCATTATGAACCAGTTAAACCAGAGAAGTATCAAATATAACTGGCATGATACGGATGTATCTGTTCTTGAAGGTGTATTT
Organism: Lachnospiraceae bacterium; assembly: GCA_016284175.1. GTDB lineage: Bacteria > Bacillota > Clostridia > Lachnospirales > Lachnospiraceae > UBA3766. The sequence continues at coordinate 25,836 of JAEEOJ010000070.1, forward strand.
GCAAGAGGCGACAGAAGACTGGCCAAAGTTATTTATGATGCATATAAAAACGGCGCCATTTATGATGCCTGGAACGATTATTTTAATTATGATATCTGGCTTAAGGCGTTTGAAGATAATAATATCGATATGAAATTCTACACCACGAGAAAAAGGGAACTTGATGAAGTATTCCCCTGGGATTTTATCGATATCGGTGTTACTAAGAATTATCTTAAAAGAGAATGGCTTCGCGCAATGGAAGGTAAAGTTACTGAAAACTGCATGATTAAATGCAACGGTTGCGGAGCAAATGTTTACGGTGCAGGAAAGTTTTGTTTTAAACAGTAAAGATGGAAGATAAGAAAGTATTAAGATTCAAATTTAAAAAGTACGGACCTATCGTTTATATCGGACACCTTGATATTATGCGCTTTTTTCAGAAAGCTATAAGACGAAGCGGTATAGATGCGGCTTATACGGAAGGATTTTCTCCTCATCTTAAGCTTAGTTTTGCCCAGCCTTTGAGTGTAGGCGTTGAAACTGACGGCGATTATTTTGATCTGGAAATGAACACGCTTCCGGATTTAACTACATTGGTTGCCGAGATGAACAAACAATGCGTGGACGGTATCGAGATTATAAACGTTACACTGCTTAATGATGATGTCCCAAACGGTATGAGCAGTGTAAAAGCAGCCGATTATATTTATACCTTTGATTCTCTTGCGGATTCAAAAGAACTTTTAGATAAGTTTTTCTCGCAGGAAACTTATATTTTTGAATACATCAGAAAAGAAAAGACCAAAGTTAAAGATCTGATGGAAGATATATACGAATATAAGATTTTAAGTGATACCGAACTTCTTGTTAAAGTGAATTCTTCATCTGCCGGAAACCTTAAGGCCGATGTTGTGATTGAAGCATTAGAAAAGTTTGGATTAAAGGCTAAATGTCTAAAATTTAAAAGATATGATCTTTATACAACAGATTCGGATAATTCTTTTATGAGCTTAAAAGATCAGGGCGAAGTATATGATTAAACCTTCAGTCAAAAACGAAGATGCAAAAAAATATGTGAATTCCTCAGGGCTTGAACTTGTTATCGTAAAAAAAGACGATAGCATTATTTATCTTGTTTTTGAGAACAAAGAACTGATCGATATTGAGTTTGATAAAGAGAATGAACTTCCGATTGGCACAAAATGTGTAGGTAAAGTTTCAAAAATCGCAAAAGATATAAATTCCGCTTATATATTGCTGCCTGATAAAAGTAAGGCTTTCCTTAAAAACATTTCAACCGACTTAAAATGCGAACAAAATATAGCGGTTGAAATAACCAGAGTATCTTCTAAAGGCAAACTCCCTTCAGTAAGTATAATTGATGAAGACATTGAACACAGATCAGATTTGTCTGTAATAGAATATGGTCAAAAAACTTATGAAAAACTTCTCATAAGGTATAAATTTGACAGGATTTTGACCGATATAGACAATATATTTAAAGAAATTAAAGAATTTATAAATTCGAGTAATGTCATTGATTTGTCCGAGGTTATTCTGTATAATGATTTAATGGTTTCGCTGAGTACTTTATATTCGGTGAGCGCCAGATTAAAAGAGGCAACTTCGAAGGTAATATGGCTTAAAAGCGGTGCAAATATTGTTATCGAGGAAACGAGCGCATTTACTGTAATTGACGTTAATTCGGCCAAAAAAGATAACAAAAATACCAATTCTTATCTTGAGATAAACAAAGAAGCTGCCAGAGAAATATTCAGACAAATGAATTTAAGGAATTTATCCGGTATTATACTGATAGATTTTATCAATCTTGAACGCGAAGAGTACAAAATTCTTTTGGATGAATTAAACGTTCTGGCAAAAACACAGAAATCGTTTACAAAAGTGGTTGACATAACTGCACTTGGAATCGCTGAAATTACACGCAAAAAAGAAGGCATTACATTAAGCGATATTGTTAAATGATACCTATTTTTGCTTTTTTAGACACAATATATATAACTAAAAAATTAAAGTTTGCATAACTCAAAAAAGTTCTTGAATAAATATATAAAATTTGGTAATATAATTAAGTGATATAAGCGTTCAAGAGAGAATCTAATTATGTTAGATTTTATCTTTTTTCGCTTTTATAATAATTTTTCATGATTCCACGCTAAAGGGGAACGAAAGGGAGGTTAAGGAATGGCAACTGCTCAGGTATTTTCTTGTAATTATAGCGGCAGCATCAAGAATAAGTTGCTTAAAGGCGGAGATAAGTTGTTCTTAAAGATTGAGGACACCAAGATTTCCGGAAAGGCTTTCATCTGTAACGAGGAAGGACGTAACGGATATATCGATAACTTCGAATATCCTATTAATGATGTAAGAGAAGTATATAAGGGCGATTATCAGGGTGATGTAGCTCTTATTATGAATACACGTATAACCAGTTTGTACGGAACCAAAAAAGCTCAGACTATTTTCCCTGCAATTAAGGATATCGATGTAGTAGTTGAGATCCTTGGCGAATTAAAGGAGAAGACAGCTGCAGCAGGCAGCGCAGGCGGAGCACCTAGAGCAGCTACAACACAGAGCCAGCCTATAGCTCGTCCCGTAGCTCCCACACCCAGCGCACACGCACCCGCAGCACAGGCTGTTCCTACAGCACCTGTACCTTCAGCAAGCCTCGATGCAAAGAGCATCAAGCAGGAAGTTACACAGAGTGTTGTTGTTAAGAAGGATTCCGGTATCGGCGGAAGCGATGCTATCGGTGGCGCACTTCTTAACAGAAAACCTGCAGAACCCATGAGAACTGCTTCCAATGCCGTAGGAAGCGCAGTTATGCAGAAGGGTTCACCTGCACCTGCTCCCGCTCAAGCTCCCGCACAGCCCGCTCCTCAGCAGCAGAAAAAGAATGATTCCGAAGATTTCCAGAAGAGAATGGAAAAACTTTACGTTCTCAAGGATTGCGGAATGTTAACAGATAAAGAATTTGATGCAAAGAAACTTGAACTTGTTTCAGAACTTTGCGGAATGACAGACTTCAACGAAAAGGTTCAGAAGCTCGTTGTTCTTAAGGAATGCGGAATGCTTTCCGAAAAAGAATTCGATTCCAGAAAAGTTGATATCATTAAAGAGTGCTGTTCAACAGATGTTGAAGACCTTGGCGAATACAAGAGAAACGTTGAGAGACTTCCTTATCTTAAACTCGGTGGCATGATTGATGAAGCTGAATTCATTGAGAAGAAGAACGGAGTACTTGCAGAAGTTGAGTATTCAGATCTCGATCCCGATGAAATCACATTAAGAAAACTTGAAAGATGGCCCGTTCTTCGTGATGCTGAAATGCTTACAGAAGACGAATTCAAGATTAAAGTTCAGCAGTTAGTTGATCACATCGATGTTTCCGAATTCGACAGCATCGAATTACTCAGTGCTAAACTTAAAAAGTGGCCGCTTCTTGTACAGGCTAAACTCATTTCAGAAGGCGAATTCAAGAAGAAACAGAACGATGTTATCGATGCATTTACAAATGCTCCTTGGAACGATGTTCCCAGCTTCACAGTTGTTGTTGAAAGACTTATGGCTCTCAAAGATTGTGAATGGCTTTCAGAACTTGACTTCCACTCAAAGAAAGTCGAGCTTCTCAGAAAGGTTGCTAATGTTGAAGATTACGTTACCAAGGTTCAGCTTTACTTAGCACTTCCTCAGATCGGTCTTATTTCACAGGGCGACTTCGAAGTTAAGAAGCAGGAATTCGTTGATGAAATCTTTGCTCCCGGAAACGGATCTACAGAAGAGTTCCAGACAAAGGTTAAGAAACTCATGGATCTTGAAAAGACCGGAATGCTTTCAACAGATGAATTTACTAACTACAAGATGAAGTTAATGAGTGAATTATAAAATAAAAAAAGACCTGCAAATGCGGGTCTTTTTTTATGCCATATATTTTAATATTTTATTGTTGACATAAGAAACAAAATCACTTATTATATTAGAGTATGCCGCATAACGAGGTAAAAGAGGCAACTATGCCCACCACAGTTAGCGAGATTGTTAATAAGGAGGTGCCTTATGTACGCTATTATTGCAACAGGAGGTAAGCAGTACAAGGTTTCTGAAGGCGATGTGATCAACGTTGAGAAGATCGAAGCTGAAGTAAACGATACTGTTACTTTTGATGACGTTCTTGCAATCAGCGATTCATCATTCAAAGCTGGTGATGACTGCGCTAACAGCACTGTTTCTGCTACAGTTCTTGAGCAGGGCAGAGGTAAGAAGGTTATAGTATACAAGTACAAGAGAAAATCCGGTTATCATAAGAAAAACGGACACAGACAGTACTTTACAAAAGTTAAAATCGACAAGATTAATGCTTAATTATGGTATCTGTTATTATTTACAAGAAAAACGGTTCATATTACAGAGTTGAATGTTCTGGTCATGCAGGAGATGCTCCTGAAGGAGAGAACATTTTATGCGCAGCAATTTCAGCACTGGTTGTAAATTGCTTCAACTCTGTCGAGCGTTTTACCGAAGATTTTGTTTCATCGGAAACAAGCAAAGACGGTATAACAAGTTTACAATTAAAAGAGAATATTTCTCATGACACAGAACTTCTTGTAAAATCTTTGGAATTAGGATTAGATGCGATTTCAAAGGATAACGGAAAATATTTGAAAATTTCGGTTAAGGAGGTATAAACCTATGCTGCAGATGAATCTTCAATTATTTGCACACAAAAAAGGTGTTGGTTCTACTAAGAACGGCAGAGATTCAGAATCTAAGCGTTTAGGAGCTAAAAGAGCTGACGGTCAGTTTGTTAAGGCCGGCAATATCTTATATAGACAGCGTGGTACCAAAATTCATCCCGGTGTGAATGTAGGTATCGGCGGAGATGATACATTATATGCCAAAGTTGACGGAGTATTACGTTTCGAGCGTAAGGGCCGCGACAAGAAGCAGGCAAGTGTATATCCGGTAGAACAGTAATTATCAAACGCCTCAAGAATTAACTTGAGGCGTATTTTTTAGGAGAAATTTATGTTTGCTGACAGAGCAAAAATATACATAAGAAGCGGTAAGGGCGGAGACGGCCATGTTTCTTTTAGGAGAGAGAAATATGTTCCCGACGGTGGTCCTGACGGCGGAGACGGTGGAGACGGCGGAAGTGTTTATTTCGTGGTAGACGATGGAATGAACACTTTGGCTGATTATCGTCATGTCAGAAAATACAAAGCTGAGGATGGTGAACCTGGCGGTAAAAGAAACTGCAAGGGTAAAAGCGGAGACGATATTTATCTTAAAGTTCCCAAAGGTACAGTAATTAAGGAACTTAATTCAGGTAAAGTTATAGTAGATATGTCAGGCGATATCAAGGAATTTAAGATCCTTAAAGGAGGCAGAGGCGGCAACGGTAACCAGCATTATGCCACAAGTACAATGCAGGCTCCAAAGTACGCTCAGCCCGGTCAGCCTGCAAGAGAACTTGATTTATATCTTGAATTAAAAGTTATCGCAGATGTAGGACTTATCGGTTTTCCCAATGTAGGAAAATCCACTTTAATATCCAGCTGTACGAATGCAAAACCTGAAATAGCAAACTATCATTTCACAACATTATCTCCTCATTTGGGAGTGGTTGATTTGGATGGTGCATCATTTGTAATGGCTGATATTCCCGGAATTATTGAAGGTGCAAGCGAAGGAGTCGGCTTAGGTTTCGACTTCTTAAGACATATAGAAAGAACTAAAGTATTTATTCACGTTGTGGATGCTTCAGGCTCCGAAGGCAGAGATCCTTTGGATGATATTGAAAAGATTCACGCCGAACTTGAAAAATACAATCCCGATTTATTAAAAAGACCTATTGTAATTGCTGCAAATAAGATTGATATTATTAATAATGAACCTTCGGATATTGATGATGACGGTAATTTTATTTACCCCGAAGAGCATTATAATGTTCAGAGAATAAAAGACAAATATGAACCTTTGGGATTCAAAGTATTCCCTATCAGTTCTTATACAAAAGCAGGCGTTAAAGAATTACTTTATTATGTCTCAGACGTGCTTAATTCGCTCGATAAGACGCCTGTTGTATTTGAGCAGGAATTTGACCCTGAAATGCATATGCCTGTATCTGACGAGCCTTATACTGTTTCATTTGACCATTCTGCAAATGAATTTGTAGTAGAAGGTCCGAGAATCGAGAAAATGCTCGGTTATACCAATCTTGACAGCGAAAAAGGTTTTGCTTTCTTCCAGAACTTCCTTAAGGATAATGGTATCTTAGACGAACTTGAAGCTTTAGGAATCAAAGAAGGCGATACTGTAAGAATCTACGGATTCAGTTTTGAGTACTTCAAATAAAAGGAGATATTATGACTAGCAAACAAAGAGCATATTTAAAATCTCTTGCAAATAATCTTGAACCTTTATTTATGGTAGGCAAATCAAGCCTTACTCCTGAGTTTAATGAAGCGGTTCTTGAAGCTTTTAATACACATGAACTTATTAAATTAAGCGTCTTAAAGAATTGTCCCGATGATCCCAAGGAACTCGGAATTACTATAGCAGAAAGAACTCATTCAGAACTTGTTCAGGTTATCGGTAAGAAATTCATTTTATACAAACCTTTTAAGGATAATCCTGTAATTATTCTTCCCAAAGAAAGAAAAGAAGATTAATCTGTAGATATGAAGATATGTATTTCCGGCGGTACTTTTGACCCCATTCACAACGGACATATAGAGATTGCTAAAATTGCCTTGTCACAGTTTGAGCTGGACAAGGTTATTTTCATGCCCACCGGCAATTCATATATGAAGAGCGATGTAACGCCTTCAATTCATCGTTACAATATGCTTAAACTTGCCATTGAAGGAATAGACAAGTTTGAAATAAGCGATCTTGAAATTAAAAGAGCAGGATATACGTATACTAAAGATACCGTAGCTTATTTTAAAGAGAATTATCCTGATGATGAGCTTTTTTTCCTAATAGGAACGGATACTCTTTTTATGCTTGAAAAATGGTATGAGCCTGAGTATCTTTTCAATAATCTTATCTTTATTGTTGCTAAAAGAGGCGATGCAGACAGCGTTGCGAAAGCTAACGAATTAAAAGAAAAATATAATGCGGATATCCGCTTCATGCATAATGATGTAATAGATATTTCTTCGACTGAAATACGCGATGAATTCGAAAATAACAGTTACGAGGAATTCAAAAACATATACTTCGATAAGAATGTTTTTGAATACATAAAAGAGAATCATCTTTATAAAGAAATGACTGATGCCGAAATGATTATGCAGCTCTCCAAAGAGCTTAAAGATTCCAGATTAATGCATACATTCGGCGTAATAGATACAGCTTCGGCTTTAGCCAAAGCATATCAGGCAGACATAAAGAAATGCGAAAAAGCAGCTCTATTACATGACTGCGCAAAGTATATGCCGTTAGATGAAATGATAGCTATCTGCGAGCGAAATTTCATTGAATTAAATGAACTGGAAAAGAAGAAAAATTCACTTCTTCATGCAAAAGCGGGTGCATGTCTTGCATATGAGAAATACGGCATAAAAGACAAAGAAATCTTAGACGCGATTAAATATCATACAACCGGAAGACCGGATATGTCTTTAATCGAAAAGATTATTTTTGTCTCGGATTTCATTGAACCTGGGAGAACACACTCTGAGAAGCTTCCCATGTATCGCATGATAGCAATGGCTGATATAAACCTTGTCTGTATGAATATCCTAAAAGATACTCTCGATTATCTCGAATCATTGAATGAGGAAATTGATCCTCTTACAAAAGAAACATATTCTTTTTATAAAAAGCTGATTTCAGAAAGATAAAAAGTTGAAAAATATAACTCATAATTATTACTTGAATCTCATAACAATATATTATTAGTTCATACAATATAATTGATTAATTTATAAATAAAATATAAAATAAATATTAAGAAGAGGGACAAACCTTCCGATATAAAATATAGAATTAAACATTTGGCAAAGCCGGAGAAATCCAGTGACGCAAAGCTATAGGGCCTTTAAAATGGTAGCCAGTTGCAATTTTTCCGCTTTGTATTTTATACAAAGCTTTTTTTATTTTATAAGAATTGCAACATCTTACATTGTATAATTTTTTCCTAATAATTTTGGAAGAGCAGGTGATAATATGATGAAGATGAAGTTAAGAAACAATGGTTTTTCATTAATCGAACTGATTATTGTAATCGCAATTCTTGCGATACTTGTTGCACTAATTGCACCAAACTTAATGCAATATACAAAAAGAGCTCGAAGAGTAAGGGATCTTCAAGGTGCACAAATTATCGGGGAAACTCTTGAAAGAATATGTGCTGTTGATCCTGAAGCTGCTACAGAATGGAATAATATGACCAATAAAAGCAGTTCAAATCATGTAGAATATATAGTTAATCAGGGTACCGAGGACGAATATATTCTTACAAATGTATTTGAATTCAGTATGACCAGGGAAGGTATGATTACAGGAAAATATTGGAAGAACTTCCGTGACGGACAAATCAGAAATGCGAGAAATGCCAATGACTGTCCGGTTCTTTATGAAACCATGAAAGATGAACTTAAAACTAATATTGCAAGTATGGCATTTCAGGATAATGATCTTCATGCTTTCAGATGTGCAAAAAATCTAAACAACGGTCGTGTAGAAGTATGGGCTTGCTATACACCTCCGGGAACAGATGGCGAAGGTGTTACAAACGGATATATTCAGTACCGCTTATGGCCCGATCCCGATCCTAATTATTTAAAGGGAGACTATGTGGAACCTATACATGCATGTAAATATAATAAAGTAGTTCAATAAGTACTTTTCATCTTCTTTAAAACAAAAGGCCTGTGAAATTATTCACAGGCCTTTTGTTTATGTTATAAAATAAATATTTATTTACAAAGTCTGAAAACACCGAAAACTTTACCTAAAATCTGAATATTACCGTTTACGATTATAGGATCCATAGAATCGTTTTCAGGCTTTAATTCGATGTGATCTTTGAATTTATAAAATGTCTTAATTGTAGCACTGTCATCAAGAAGAGCAACAACCGTATCTCCGTTTGAAGCGGTATTGCATTGTCTTACAAAAACATAATCTCCGTTAAAGATACCGACATTAATCATACTGTCGCCCTTAGCCATAAGAACGAAAACTTCATCATTGGGAAGCATTTCCACAGGAAGAGGGAAGTAACCTTCAATGTTCTGTGTCGCAAGAATAGGTTCGCCGCAGGCTACCTGACCAACGATAGGAACCGAAGCGGTTTCGGTTCTGATTGAATTAAATGAATCATCAATTATTTCAATACATCTGGGTTTAGCCGGATCTCTTTTAATAAGATCGTTAGCTTCAAGTTTATTTAAATGAGCAAATATACTTGAAGTCGATGAAAGACCGGTGAATTTACACATTTCACGAACAGTAGGCGGAAAGCCTTTTTTCATAATATTTTCTTTTATGTATTCAAGCAAAGCATAATCGGTTTCTGTAAGCTTGTTTTTTTCTCTGGACATAACATATCTCCCTAAATAAATCGAACATATTTTCTATATCATAACATACAGACAAACAAATAGCAAACATATTTTCGATTTAAACTCATAAAAAAGATGAGGAAATTTAATCCTCATCATTTTTGTCATTTCCTTTATCTGAAGAAACATCATTTTCGTCTTCGCGTAATTTGAAATTCATTATAGCTTTTCGCCTTGTATCGTCGGAAATTGAAGCATAATGCTTTCTGGTTGTATTTACGTCTTTATGGCCTAAGAAATCAGCCACAAGGTAAATATCATTAGTTTCACGGTAAAGATTCGTACCGAACGTACTACGTAACTTGTGAGGCGTTATATGCTTTAATGTGTTTAGTTTGCTTGTGTATTTGGACACCATGTTTTCCATTGCACGTACAGACATTCTTTTGTTCTGCATGCTTAGGAAAAGTGCATCTTCATTACCTTCTACAGGAATGATGGTATTTCTTAAATCAAGATAATTGGAAAGTGCATCACAGACTTCGTCTCCAAAGTAAATAATTGCTTCCTTACCGCCTTTCCTTCTTACTTTAAACCTGAATTCATCAAGATCAACATCAGAAATATTAAGGCCTACACATTCAGACACACGGATTCCGGTACCAAGCATTACGGTAAGTATCGTAAAATCTCTGGTAGCGTTCCTGTCAAAAAATCTTGATTCACCCTTGGTAAGCTTGGCTCCGTTTTCAACTAAATCAAGCAGATCGACAACTTCATTTACATCCAGACGAATGATTTCTTTTTCATGAAGTTTTGGCATAGGAACAAGATCCGCAGGATTGGTTTTTATAAGTTCATTTACGAAATAATAATGATAAAAACTCTTTAAAGAAGCAAGTTTTCTGGCTTTTCCGCGTTCGTCATTAGTATATACCTTACCTTCTTTTTCATAGTAAGATAAATATTCCATATAAAAGAGTATGTCGTTTCTTGTGATTTCATCAAGAATTGTTATTTTATAGTCCTGAATAGGATATTTGAATTTATCTTCATTTTCATGCAGATATTCAAAGAAAACTATTAAATCGTAAGCGTAAGCAATCTTTGTTCTGGAAGAAATAACATCATTTTTACCTATGAAATAATCCGCACAAAAAGAAGGGAGTCTTTTTAAAAGTTCCCTTAATTTAAGTACATTTTTCGCTTTTAAACTTTCATGATAGTTTAAAGATTTCTTTTCCATCAGTTACCTTTATTCCAGCCTTTTATGTTTGAATTCTGAATAGCAGTAAATATTCTTTCCCTTACGCCCGGAGCCTCGTCGTTTATTTCTTTTATGAGGTCTTTTGCGTACTGCCTTTTTGTAAAGCCGTCCACGGGGCATGGAGATTTTAAAACAGGTACATTGTTTGCTTTAACAAATCCGATAATATCGGCTTCTTTCATATAAATGAAAGGTCTTATTACTGTTACTCCGGTTCTGTCAAGGAATGTAACGGGAGAGAATGTATTCTGTCTGCCTTCGTATATTAAAGACATCATGTATGTCTCGACCACGTCGTCCTGATGATGGGCATAAGCAATTTTTGTAATTCCTCGGTCCTTTAAATAATTATACATTGCGCCTTTACGCATTTTGGCGCATAAGGAACAAGGATTTTCTTCTTTTCTTACATTAAATACGATATCAGAAATGTCAGATTCGACGATTACATATTCGACTTCAAGTTCCTCACATATCTTTTTAATATCGTCAAAATTAACATTTTTAAAGCCGAGATCGCATGTAATGGCGATGAGAGAGTAGTTCTTAGGGTAAAACCTTCTCATGCCTGCCAGAGAATGTAGCAAAGCCAGGGAATCTTTTCCTCCGGAAATGCCAACTGCAATTACATCTCCTTCATTTATCATATTGTAGTCATCAACCGCTTTTCGCGTTTTTGACATTATCTGCTGAAGTTTCATTTTTAAACCTTTTTATTTCTTTTTTACCATACTGATTATATCATATTTATATAGAATTATAATAATTTATGGTTTATAATTTTATTGTATGTATATCAGATAATTAGAGGATAACATGGGCAAAAACATTGTTAAATTAATCGTTTCACTGGCTATTGGAGCATTTTGCGGACTTTGCTGCGGAATTATATTAACGGTCGTAAAAATAGCTGTTCCTCAATATTATGATTTGACATGGAATATCATGAGAATCATTTTCTGGAGCCTTATTTGCATTGTTTTTGTTGTATCCTTCATAATAATAGGCGTCTCGACCATAAAAGAATTTAATTTCATGAAGCTATTTAACAATGAATTAATGTATAACGGACTTACGGAAACCGTTTACAATGCAGCTTCTAAAAGAAAAAATACTTATAAGAAAAACAAAGCCAGCGTAGGATATGTCGGAAGCGTTAATATGATGATAAATTATCTGGCGATGGAAGAGAGGTACGACGAAGCGGAAGAGTTACTTAATGACTTCGATTTTATAGAATTAAAAGATAAGATGAAGATCGAATCAAATAATCCTATGAGAGCTAATATGGTCACATATTTCGGCCTTTTGGATACCGCAATCAGCTTTTATGTTGAAAAAAACAATGCAGAAAAAGTCGAAGAAATATATTCGATTTTCAGTCCTTTATTTAATCTTTGTATTGCTAAATATGATTATTTAACCAATGTTTTATACGAAACAAAGCTTAAATATCTTTTATTCAAAAAAGAGTTCAATGAAGCTGATTCAATCCTGGATATTTTAAAATCTAACGAACCGTTTTTATACCATGCATTTTTACTTGATAAGTATAAATTTGCTAATGTAACAGATAAAGAGCTTATAGAAAAAACTTATAATGACGCTTTAATCGAAGCTGAAAAGTCAACTTCAAAAGGTTTTTATAAACAGGCTGTAAAGAAGAAAAGAGATGAACTATTAAAAGATTTGGTAGAAGAGGAAGAAGCATGAAATTTAAGTGGGATAAGAAATATTTATACTGGGGTGTAACTGCACTTGTTGTTCTTTCAATTGTGGTTTTGTTTAATTTCCTGCTTAATCAGAATGTGGCAATCAGAAATGCCATTGCAGCTCTGGTTAAGATTTTATTGCCTATAATCTTGGGATTTGTTATTGCATTCCTGGTAAATCCTCTGATGAAATGGTTTGAAGTTTCGTTTTTTACAATTTTTGACAAAAAAGCTCCCGACAGACGTTATCTGCCGAAATGGAAAAAGAACCTTTACAGAGTTTTATCGATGGTATTTTCATATATGTTTATTCTGATTCTGCTTGCGTGCTTTATAATCGCCGTAATTCCGCAGATCAGCGACAGTATTGTTAATATTTCGATTTTATTTCCCAAATATAAAGAAAATTTTCTCGACTGGTTAAACAATCTGACGCTCAAATATCCTGAAGTTTACAAATATTTAGGAAATTACATAAAAGAAAACGAAGAAATAATTAGTGACTGGACAGATACAAAACTGGTTCCATGGCTTACACAGCTAGCATCAAAATCATCGGTTTATTTGCTGTTATTATTCCAGGCATTAAAAGACTTTGTAATCGGTTTTATTGTATCTATATATGTTTTATCTAAAAAGGAGCTCTTTAAAGGCCAGGCAAAAAAGATCGTATATTCGATTTTTAACGCCAAAAACGGTAATGTAATCATAAAAAATGTACGTATGGCCAGCGACAAATTCGCAGGATTTATCATCGGAAAAATCGTGGATTCTTTTATAATCGGAATTCTATGCTTTATCGGCTGTCAGATAATGCGTATGGAATATCCGGTATTGCTTGCTTTAATTATTGGTGTAACCAATATAATTCCGTTTTTCGGACCGATTATCGGCGCAATTCCGTGTCTTTTCTTATTACTGGTAATAAATCCCTTACATGCGCTTTATTTCCTTATTTTCGTCATTATTCTGCAGCAATTGGACGGAAATTTCATCGGACCCAAGATTCTCGGCTCATCGACGGGAATTTCGAGTTTCTGGGTTATTTTCGCGATTACCGTATTTGGCGGATTCTGGGGAATTCCGGGTATGATTATCGGCGTTCCTTTGATGGCTGTAATTTATACATTAATTCAGTCAGCACTTGACATAACGCTTCGAAACAAAGAATTATCACGCGATACCGGCGATTATATTTATCTGGATCATATTGACCTTGAAAGTAAGCAATTTATCGACAAAGAACTTCCAAGCGTCGAATTGGCTCGTAAAAAAGCCGAAAAACTTGCCTTAAAGGAAGAAAAACGTAAAGAAAAAGAACAAAAACGTTTAGCTAAGGAAGTTTTCAAGAATAAGGCGGATAATTTGGAAATTAATGAAAATAAGTCTGAAAATAATGAAAATACAGACGAAAACCAAGAAAATAAATAAGTTTATAATATAAAGATACTTATTAATAAAATAAGCCGGAAATTGATAATAATATCAAATTTTCGGCTTTTTTATTTGATTTCTAAAAATATAAATATACAAATAATAATTTGAGATAAATTTAATTTAAGATATATATTTATAAAAGCAAAAGTGCGGATGAAAAATATAATAATCACAATAGATTATAAGCGTATATTTTTAATCGTTAACCACACAAATAATTTAACGCAGTAGTTAAGGCGGCTTAAAAATACCACTTTCCACTACTTTTACAGCCTTAACTCTGCGTTAAATTATTCTTTTGCGAATAGTTGGATGTAATCTTCTATAAGCTTAACAGCGCCTTCAATACCGGTTTTTGCAGAGTTTATACACAAATCATATGATGATGCACGGCCCCACTTTGAGTCTGAATAATAATTATAATAACTTGCACGAGCACGATCTTTTTTATCAATAAGTCCGTTTAAGTTATTTTCAGACATTTCAGGTTTTTCTGCAGCAATTCTTTTAAGACGGAAGTCTTTATCAGCATAAATGAATATTGAGATAAGTTTTTCGTTATCCTTTAGGATATAATCTGCACATCTGCCTACAATTACGCATGAACCTTCGCTGGCAATATTTTTAACTGTTTCATACTGCGCTAAAAAGATTTTCTGTCCGTAAGGCATGTCTGTTACGGAACCTCTGTTAAAACTGATTGAATAAGGATCTGTTACAAGATTGTAAAGAAAACTGGATGTGGGCTTTTCGTCATGTTCCATGATTATTTCCTTGCAAAGCCCTGATTCCTTTGATACACGGTCAATAAGAGCATTATCATAGAATTTGACGCCTAACTTCTCTGCCAGCTTCTCTCCTATCTCATGTCCGCCTGAACCGTATTGTCTGCCGATAGAAATGATGAAATCTTTCATATGTAATCCCCTCATAAAAAGTTTTTCATTTATCCCATGTTTCTATTTAAATTATACTATATTTTCGCTTAAAATAACAGTTTTTCTATTTATCCAGAATCTTAAGCAGGCGTGCAAATTCAGGATTTAAAGGAGCATCAAATTCAACATATTCATTCTTCGTAGGATGCATAAATCCTATGGTTTTAGCGTGTAAAACCTGTCCTTCAACACCGAATTTGTTCTTGGGCGAGCCGTATACCGTATCTCCTAAAATCGGATGGTTTAAATACGCCATGGAAACCCTAATCTGATGCGTTCTGCCGGTCTCTAAAGTAAATTCAACCAAAGAATAACCGTCAAATTCTTTTAAAACCTTGTAATGAGTAATTGACTTCTTACCATGTAAAGAATCGCATACGCCCATTTTTTTACGATCGTTTTTATCTCTGTCGATATAAATATCTACCTTACCTTCTGATTCTTTGAGTCGTCCGTTTATTATTCCCCAATAAACTCTCTTAATAGAATGTATTTTTAACTGATCTGCGATGTTTCTGTGCGCAAAATCGTTTTTACAAATAATTAATGAGCCTGAAGTGTCTTTATCTATTCTGTGTACGATTCCGGGCCTTAAAATGCCGTTAATGCCTGATAATGCGTCTTTACAGTGAAACAACAAAGCATTTACAAGTGTTCCGTCTAAATGTCCGCATGCAGGATGAACAACCATTCCCTTAGGCTTATTAACAATCAGAAAATCATCATCCTCATAAATGATATCCAAAGGAATGTCTTCGGGAAGAATTTCTAAAGGTAAAGGATCAGGAACATTTAAATCTATTTCATCATCTTCTTTTAATTTATATGAAGATTTTGAACAGATTTTACCGTTTACGGTGATGTTTCCTTCTTTTATGAGCTTCTGAATATAAGTTCTGGACGCATCTTTATAGACGTTGCTTAAAAAAACGTCTATTCTGTCCTCATTATCGTCCGCTATGAATTTATAAGTCGTAAAATCGCTCATTTATTCCTTTTCCCAGGACTTTTCGTCATAGGTAATCTCTTCAAATGCTGATAAAATAATTTCGTCGCCGGGAAGGCTTGTTTCAATACCTTTTCCAAGCTTGCATAAAAGCTTTGTATTTCCGTCAGATTTTTCAGTCTGCTTCTTATAAATATCAAATAAATCCTTAGCTTTACATTTACACTGCGAAATCATTACTTTATAAGGAACAAGCAGATCTCTGATCTCGAGATATTCTTCGTTTGAAATCAGATCTGACTTAAATGATACAAACGCGAGCAAAACAAGGCTTAACGAAACACAGTCTGCTTCCGTGAATTTACCTGTTTCTTTAAATACCTCATAAAAAATATTATCGGCAAAATATATATCACTCTCTTCTGCTTCATCATAAGCCTTTTTATGCACGTTTAAGGCTTCTTTGATAAAATGTTCAAGAGTCTCCTCATCCTGTGCTATAAGCTCGTAATTATTGTTCTCAAGCCACATAAAAAACTTAGCTTTATATAATGCGCCAAGTCTAAGAGCATGTGACATTAAAGTAATGTAATCTTTAGGGTCAGAGCCCTTAATATTTGATACACTTAATTCTTTAAAAGCTTCTTTAGATATCATTTCGGTAAATCCTTTTAGATAAATTTTACTATAAAAAAGGGCAGGGATATTCCCTGCCCATATTATATTTAGTTTAATTACAGCATGCTGTCAGCTTCTTCGTCTTCGTCTCTCTTATCGCCTACGATACCAACTTCTGCAGGACAGATAAGGAAAATGAATTCAGAGATTTTCTGCATTGAACCGTCGATTGCGTATACGCTGCCGGCTGTGAAGTCGATAAGTCTCTGACCAACTGCCTTGTTAACCTTTGATAAATCAAGGATAACTGCTCTTCCGTTTAATAAAGTATCAGCAATTTCGTATGAATCGTTGTCAAAAGAACTTGCAATTATATTGCAAATTTCAAAACTGCTTGAACCTGAACCGCTGTTTTTGTTTGAAGATCTCTTAAGCAATGATGAAAACCCTCCAGATTTTTTCTTTCCTTCTTCTTTATCGTCGTCAAATACATCCATTACGCTGCTAACCACTTTGAATTCCTCCTAAACATATTTTCTGGCACCAAAGATTGCGGTTCCGACTCTTACAAAATCAGCACCTTCTTCAATGGCTACCGTGTAATCACAAGTCATTCCCATTGACAGAAAAAACCTGTTTTTATTATATAATCCTTTATCTTTCAGGTCAACCATTAAAGACCGTAATTTCACAAAATATTGACGGTTCTCTTCGGCATTTTCTACATATGGCGCACTCGTCATAAGGCCCAGAACTTCGATACCTTCGATATCTTTAATCTGTCTGAAATTCTCTTCAAGGTTTTCGCTCGTAAAACCAAACTTGGTATCTTCTTCTGCCACATTTACTTCCAAAAGAATTTTGGCAGTCATATTTCTTTTACGAGCTTCTTTTCCAATGGCCTGTGCAAGATGAATCGAATCCACAGAATGAATCATGTATACCTTATCAATAATATACTTAATCTTATTGGTCTGAAGATGTCCGATCATATGCCAGCGGATATCGTCAGGAAGCGAATTCATTTTTTCACTTAATTCCTGAACATAGTTCTCGCCAAAATCCCTGTAGCCAGCATCATACAATTTCTGTATCATTTCTGTAGGCTTGGTTTTACTGACAGCAATCAGAGTAACATCTTCTCTGTTTCTGTTACTTTTATTAACCGAAGAATCGATATTCTTTTCAACATCTTTGATATTATCAAGTAATTCGCTCATTATAATCCTTCTGTAAAGTATTTTTCAAAATAAAATAACAACGGTAATATCACTTCATCATCAGCTTTAACACTGTATAAATGAAATGTATTTATCTCTTTATCGCCTAATTCTATAACTTCCTCGTCATATTTAGTTTTATAGTCACAATCCTTATGAATAAACTCCATTTCTGATGTGACAAACATTCCCTGTCTTAAGTAAACATTACAAATCGGACCTGATTTAACATCATCTTTGTCAGTCTTATAATTATCCATAAAACTAGTTGAAAAGAATCTGTAAACATACTGATAATCTACATTATAAAGTGATGCATTCATCTCTATTTTAGTATCGCCATGATATTCTGTTTTAACAATATTTCCGTTAGCATATAAAACATAGTCAGTTTTAATATTACCGTCTTCTATTATTTGTACATATGCAGCATACTTGTCAGTGTCTTTATATTTCAAACGATATTCTTTTATATACGGTTCACCCAGAACACCTGCATCATAAGTTTCACCGAAAGGATAATAATCTCCTATTTTTTTTTGATAATAATGCAAATCGGCCTCTTTAGTTTCATCAGTTAATTCTGAATTGTATCTAAACTCAACGTAGACAGGAAAATTGTTTTTTCTTAAGGTTCTTTTTATATCGAGTACCGTATCGTAATCATCAGTATTTAAATATACAAGAATGTTTGGATAACCACCGTTTATTTTTTTTGTTACAACAACCGATGAATGCAGATATTCGTCAAAATCCCTGCTTTCTTTTGTAAGCGTCATTCTGTTATATGAAAGCTCGGAAACAAAATATTTGACATCCGGAAAATTATTTTTAAAATCAACGGAATTTATAAAATAATTCTTGATATCATCGTGATAATAATCTTCAGCAAATGAATCCAGCACAAGATTACCAAAGAAATCAGTATACCCACTTTCATAGTTTTCATTCGATTCTTTTCCGCTGAAATAAAACAAAGGATATTTAATTTCGTCTCCGTACCAGAAGAAAGAATTAAACACTTCTTTGGACTCGGGTTTCATCCGGTAATCAGTGATTGTAAATTTTGAAATGCCGTAATATTTTTTTATATTATACTTTAAATTAAGCGTTCTTAAGCATGTAAAAGCAGTATAAATAAATAACAGCAAAAGGATTACTATTCCCAATACTTTCCAGAAATTTATCTTTTTGCCGTCATTTTCTTCGATTTCTTCTGTTGCTTTAGTATCTTCTGCAAAATCACTCATAAATATATTCGTTGTCTTTTACTTTGGACGCATCGAGAGCTATGTAATCGTAAGGCTTAATCATAGTATACTGAGGATCAATGATTATATATTCCTCGTTCTCGTAAAGCTTCTTAATGTTTTTAAAATCGGCATAGCCCTGATTTATCTTATAAACTCCTAAAAGAGTCGCTGTTCGATTAATTGTATATGATGTGACTTCGTCTGCACCATAGACGGTATTGCCGAGTTTAACTATATTTCCGTCAACATAGTATTCTCCGCCGTCTGTACGATAAACATTAAGCTCTGTCGTTACATATGTCTTTGTACCGTCTTCAAGATATTTATCAAGTTTAACGCAAACCGTATTGGTTGTATCATTAAAATCAAACGCAACAGTATCGGGAATAAGCAGGAATTCTTTTTCTACAACCGAACTCTTTGGAACCTTATATCCCGAATTTTCATTCATAAAGATTTCAAAATCAATAAATCTGTTGTTTAAATAATCTGCAACGGAAACATTGAATGTAACAACGCAGATCTTTTCAATTGAAGTATTTTTGCCCGGTGCAATTGCATCGATAATTTTTACTTTACCTTTAAGGGTCTCCTGGTTCTTTAAGAACTTGACTTTCATCTCTTTTCCGTCAAATTCTTTAGCCTTCTCCTCTTCTATCGGGAATACAAGCTGCCAGGTATTGGATGTGACAAGTTTATATGCAAAATCACCTTCTTCAACAATTTCATTATTTGCGATCATATGACGCGTATATTCGCGATCTTTGTCGAAATACGCAGAATTAATGTCTTCAAGCTTAACATCCTCATAATCGTCATAATAATAAACGACATAGCCTGTCTTGGCATTATCTGCTCCGTCGGCACAGTAATACTTGTTTACATTGGTGCCGTTTAAGCTCATTGAGGAAATCTTGTTTAAGATATATAAATTGGACATTTTAAGACTGATACTGTCCAAATCATCTTTAAAATCATATACATCTACGAAATCAGCAGGTGAGTATTCTTTCGAGAATTTTACTATTTCGCTTTTAATCTCAACCAGGTCGTCCTGTGAAAGCGTACTTGCATCACCGGTCTGATTGGTCATCATTTCCTTTATCTTTCCGGAACCGTCTATGGAATATACAAGATCATTATGAGAAGCTTTTTCGCCTTCTTTTAAATAGAAATTGTAATAACCGGAGCTCTTTGCATAATAAAGCTGTTCCTCACGCAAAATAAGTCCGGTATATGAATTCTGCTCGCTTAAAGCGCCTTCTTTTACCTGGTATGTGGAAATGTTCTTTGAATTAACGTATTTATATCCGTTATATATGAGATAAGCAGCGATTAAAGCAATGAAAGCATAAAAAATAATCCTGAAAGAAATGATGTTTCTTTTAGGAAAGAATAAAAGACCTTTTTTAGGTGAAGATTCCTCGTCATTTTTCTTGTTATTCTTAGTACTCTTCGCTTTGGAATCACTTTTTTGTGACTGATTCTCGGTCTTAATGCCTCTTCTTTTGTTGTTGCCTTCGTTGTTAAAATCGAATCTGCTCTGCATTGCTCTTTTCGTATATAAAGCCCCGGAAAAACCGAGGCTTTATTATAAACTTGAATTTATTATCTATTTTATAATGCTTCCATAACCTTATCTTTAAGAGATTCGGGAATATCCCCGT
Source organism: Lachnospiraceae bacterium (assembly GCA_016284175.1). Classification (GTDB taxonomy): domain Bacteria; phylum Bacillota; class Clostridia; order Lachnospirales; family Lachnospiraceae; genus UBA3766. Next base: position 46,412 of record JAEEOJ010000070.1, read on the forward strand.
CAGTTGTGGAAATAGCTGCATAAATGTCTATTCCGAAATTTTTGCTCAGTTCATCGAGCTGTGTAATGATTGTTTCCAAATCCTCTATCGAAGTATGTGACAATGCTAAGAAATTGTCGAAATAAAGTTCCTGAATATCGTGATCGCCGGAAATGATTCCGAGAAGAAAACCTATAAACATATCGCCTGATGAAATATTGTATTCCGAAGCATTGATAAGACGAATCTTATTATTAAGTTCGTACATATGCTTGGTTGATGTATCAAGATATACGATGTTTCCTAAAATCTCCTTTACCTGAGAGTTTACTTTTTCGAGCAAAAATTTGGATTTGCCCTTTCCGTTCTTGCCTGTTATTAAATTGACCATTGTAACACACCTCCGATTGGAAATATTATAGTTTAGTGCATGTAAATATTATAGTTGATTTCAGTTCAAAAAACAAGACGATAGACTTAATTCGCACTCGAAATAAGAGCATCCATATCGGCATATAATGTATCGTAATCTTCGGACTTTAAAATGCACGCAATATAGGGATTTTCAGCCGAATCCTTAAAATAAAGAATAAGGCATTTACCTGCTGCGTCGGTGGTTCCTGTTTTGCCTCCGATAACCGTATATCCGCCGGGAACTTCTCTGGATCCGTTAAGATATAAATTGGTCGAATTAAGTTCAATTGTCTTAATTGTTCCGTCAGCCTTGGTGTATGAAGTTGTATAACCGCTCTGGTTGACGATTTTTAAGAATTTTTCATTCTTTGTAAGCTCATTTAATATAAGATAAAGATCATATACGGTTGAAGCATGACCTTCTTCGGTAAGACCGTGAGGATTGACGAAATTTGTATGAGTTGCGCCCAGACTTTCAGCCTCTTCCTTCATTAATCTTAAAAACTCAACATAGCCGCCGTCACAGTTAATAGCCAGAAGGTTTGCAACATCGTTTGCAGAAAATAAAAGAAGTATATTTAAAGCCTGCTCAACGGTTAACTTGTCTCCGGGCTCTAATCCAAGCTTCTGTGCTCCTGCCACATTAATTTCACATTCTTCCGTAAATGTAAGAGTTTCGTTTAAATCGTAGTGTTTTAATACTACCAAAGCGGTTAAAAGTTTGGTAATACTTGCAGGGGTTAACTCTTCATACATATTCTGACCGTAAATAACGGATTTTGAGTTAATGTCAAAAAGACCTGCCGCATAAGACGAATTTAAAACTACAGGTTTGTAGCCACCTTCGTCAATGCACAAATCTTTTGCAAATGTATTCGATTCAAGATAAAGAGTATTCGCATTTGATACGGCAAGCGTGGGCGATGTCGAATTTCTTTCAAATGCATAAGGAATGTTGTCCTTTTTGCAGGCACACAAAAAAGACAACATAAGAACAGCAATTATAGATAAAGTATATTTATTTATACATTTCACGCCACTCTAAATCTCCTCTGTCAAGTGATTTGATAAGAAGTTCCGCGCTGGCTAAATTAGTGGCCAAAGGAATGTTGTGTACATCACAGAGATGTATAACATTGTTCAGATCAGGCTCATGTGACTTGGGTGTCAACGGATCTCTTAAGAAAATAACAAGGTCAATCTGATTGTGCTCAATCTGAGCGCCGATCTGCTGTTCGCCGCCGAGATGGCCTGCCAGAAACTTATGTACATTGAGATTTGTAACCTCTTCGATAAGTCTTCCGGTGGTACCGGTAGCATACAGTTCATTTTTGCAAAGAATCCCCCGATAAGCTATGCAAAAATTCTGCATCAGTTTCTTTTTTGCATCATGTGCAATGAGTGCAATGTTCATATTTTTTACCCCATATATTTTGCTTAATATTTTTAGTCGTTATTAAATTTTCTCTGCTTCTGAAGGCGGACATTCATTACAAATCCCATACCTATATAAATAACAAGCAAAGAAGTAAGGCCGTAACTTACAAACGGAAGCGGAATACCCGTATTCGGGAAAAGTCCCGTAGTTACGCAGATATTAATAGTGCTTTGGAACCCTATGAAGGCTCCCATACCCCCGGCAATTATCCTGCCGGGCAAATCCGCGGCTTTAAAGGCCACAATAAAGCATTCTATAGTAATCAGCATCAGGAGAATGATAATTGTCGAAGATCCGACAAAGCCAAGTTCCTCTCCTGCTATCGTAAAGATAAAGTCTGTCTGAGGTTCGGAAATAAAGTTACCTTTTTTAACCGAATTGACACCTGTATTGTTTAAGCCTTTACCGGTCAGCTGACCGGAACCTATCGCCATTATGGAATTCTGCTGCTGGAAAGCTTCCTCAAGCTCGTATTCATCGGGATGAAGCCATGCCAGAACTCTTAACTGCTGATACTGTTCTATCAGTCCGTCTTCACCGTTTTTACCAACCAGTACCGAATCAGGCTGAATCAGTAAGAGAAATACAATAATAAATGCCGGAATTCCGACCGCAGCCAATGCAATGAAGTATCGGTAATTTATTTCTCCCAGGAACAATATGCTTAAGAATATTAAAGCAAATACAATTGTTGTAGATAAGTCAGGCTCTTTAAATATAAGTGCCATAGGAGGCGCAGCCAGTACAATCATGATTAAAATCATGTACCACTGGTTGATTCGCTCCTTAAACTTCATTATAAACTGTGCAAAAAACAGAATCAACAAAATTTTTGCCGCTTCGGAGGGCTGGAACCTGATACCAAAAAGCGTAAACCATCTCTTTGCACCAAGTGCAGTATTACCTTTTATGAGCACCGCTACAAGGAGGCCTACCATCAGAAAATAGTAAACAGGCCATATTTTAAGCCATATATGATAGTCAATAAATGACAGAATAATCATAATGGCAAGTCCGGCAACAAATCCCATCAGCTGTTTTCTGGTATTTTCAGGCTGAGCTGAATTTACAAGCAGAATTCCGATGATTGTTATAATGCAAAGATACAATATTAACTTAAAATCGTAGTCTTTTAACTTATAATTCTTAAACATATTAATCTCCGGCCTGGCCGTTATTTATAGGCGTGTTAGCTTCACCGTTTAACAGTTCATCCTGTTCGTATATACCGTAATAATAAGCATATACATCTTTTGCAACCTGTGCTGCGTTGTTTGAATCATAACCGTTCATGATTCGAACAGTTACTGATATTTCAGGGTTTGCATAAGGTGCATATGATATAAACAAAGCGTGGCAGGCTTCGTTCCATGCTTCCTGTGCGGTACCTGTTTTACCGGCAACTTCAAGATCGTAATCAAAATATGCCTTATGTTCTACTACTTCTCTCATACCTCTCTGAAGAGTATTCCATACAGTCTGGTCGAGTGTAATGTAATTTCTGACTTCAGCCGAATTGTCGAGATAAAGTTCGCCGTTTGAATCATAGATTTTATCAATCAGTGTATAGTTATAAACCGTACCTTTATTAGCAACTGCTGTTACATATCTTGAAAGTCCGACAGTTGTATAGGCATGAGTACCCTGACCAATCATAGAAGGAACAGGTAAGTCATCTGACACATTAGGCTCTGATTCTGCTATTTCAACACCTGATTTTTCAGAAAGTCCAAACATGTCGGCATAAGTATACATTCTTTGGATTCCAAGTTTCGGATTATAAACACCGTTGTCGTTGGCGAGTCTGTAACCAACCTCATAAAAGAAGCAGTTACAGGAATTAGCAATACCTCCTTCAACGTTAAGGTTTCCGTGTGCACCGGGTGAAATCCAGCATTTATGAACTACACCGGTTAATTTGTCGAAATAACCTTTACACTGAATGGTTGAACTCAAATCAATTACGCCTTCTTCAAGACCTGCAACAGATGAAACAAGCTTAAATGTGGAACCGGGAGCACTTCTGTACTGTGTTGCATAATTCCAAAGAGGTCTCGAATAATCGTTATTTAAAGCGGCAAGATAATTATTATCCGAATTGGCAAGCCTGTTATTATCGTAAGAAGGATATGAAACAAGTGCCAAAACATCGCCTGTATTTACATCTGTAACTACACATGAACCTGAACAGGGTTCCAATGCAAGCTGTGCGGGAGTAATCTTTAATTCTTTTATGAGGTCTGTCATAAACACATATGACGAGATTCTGCCCTGCTTAAGTGCGGCAACCTTATCTCCGGGAACATCGATTAAGTTCTGATCGTATAAAATGATGCAGAGCTGTCTTCCTGAAATATAATTTCCGGCAATCATGTATTTATAGATTTTCTTTGAGAATTCTTTGTTGTTTCGAAGCTTCTCAAGAGTGATATCAACAATCTTGTCGTAGATTTCCTGAGTATCCGAATATTTCGTACTCATATTAAGATTATTGACATTAATCCAGTTCATATTGATACAGTATGTCAGATAATCTTTAAGGGAAATAGTCTCATCGGTGGTCCAGGCGATATACATTTCATCTTCCTGGTTAATAAGATCCTTATCAAGAATCTTTACGTTGTCAGACATTAAATAGTTAACAATATAACTCTGATAAATCTGATATTCCTTAGGCAGATCCCTGTATGCCTTAGGCTTTTCTTCGTAAAGTTCGTTTTTGATTTCTACGAAAACATCATCCTGTCTGGCGACAAAAGCATTATATACTTCCTGTTCCGTTTCTGAAGCATAGGGCTTTGAAATATGGTTTAAATCGATAACATTATTGTTGATAAGCTGAAAATATACATCATCAATCGGAATCTTAATATCCGCCTGCTTGGTATTTTCTGTCATTGTAAATTCTTTTATGTTATCGATTTTGGAAACAAGAATACCTGCGATTCTCTGCTCCAGCAGATTGTAAATCGCTATCTGTAAATCCCTGTCAACTGTCAGATAAATATCGTTACCGGTCTTCTCTTCTTTAGTCTTGGTGGAATCAAGCACTTTACCGAGAACGTCTACATAAACTGTTTCCTTACCTTTAACACCCTTTAAATAAGCTTCCTGGGAATATTCGATACCTGTTTTACCAACATAATCGTTTAAAGTATAATCGCTGTTTTCATCCTGGGAATATAAATCATATTCTTCCTGTGAAATCATACCTGTATAGCCGATTATCTGAGAGAAATAGAAAGGATCGTTATATCTTCTGACGGAATTCTGGTTTACGGTTACACCGGGAAGTGTATTTTCATGCTCCAAAATACTTGCAACGGATTTTTCAGAAATATCCTTGGCTATTGTGGTACCCATGTATTTCTGATAACCGGTTAAGGAAAGAGCATAACGAACGGCTACAATTCTTATAACCTCTTCCTTGGTATATCCGCCACCTATTACGAATGATTCCTTATCATTGGGGTTTTCATAATAACCGACTGCATATTTCTTTCTGTCACAGAAATAATTAATTACGTCTTCAGGGGTGGAATTCTTTTCCTGATAAGTTAAATCCTGAGTTTTTGCATGACCGTAAATATCGGCTAAAAATCTTAAAAGCTGCGTTCCTTCAACGCTGAATGCATATTCATCGTTTTCATTCACATAGACTTTAAAATCCATGTTAAAATCATCGCCGTTTTTTTCTAATATCTTGTACACCTCGTAAATGGTGTTATTAAGCTGCATATTTTTGGTTTTACCGGATTCGATAACGTCTTCAAAGTTAACGTCATATGAAAGAACATTGTATGCAAGCAGATATCCGTTACGGTCGTAAATATTTCCTCTGATACCGTCTATAGATTTTTCACGGATGATTTTAAGTTCATAGTTATTTACGAATTCTTCACCTTTTATGATCTGAAGATTAAAAATTCTGACAATAAGAACAACACCGATTGCAATAAATAAGCAAATCGGCAAAAGAAGACGCGATTTTAAAAAACTTTTTAATTCTTCTCTGAAACGTTCAAACATTTATGAACTCTCCGCGTTTTTCTTTTTAAATACATAAGCTTCGATTACCCAGAGCAAAGGATAAATGATAACGGCCACAAGAACCGTATAAACCACTTCGGGTAAAATAATGTTTAAAAAATAAAATCCAAAATCAAACCTGCTTCTTAATAAGAACAGGAAAAAATATGTGGCAAAGCAGCAAACCAGGTCGCTGCTTATAATCATGATTGCAGGAATTTTAAGGTCTTTAAGATAAAAGAAGTTATGAAGCAAACCGTTTAAATAACCTATGAGCATAAAAAGGATGGTATAAAAACCGAATATGTCAAATGAACAGACATCCAGTAAAAGACCGCATGCAAAACCGACAAACATTCCTTCCCTGTCCCCCTGCATAAAGCCCGAACAGGATACCAAAATAATAAGAATGTTCGGAATAATGCTGGATATTTTTAACATGGGAAAGACTGTCGTCTGCAATACGAAAAAGATAAGTATTAAAGCTAAATCTATGAAAAATCTTTTCATTCTTTTCCTTATTCGAGTTCGGTCTTAAGCTTGGTAATTACCAGTACTTCACTGATATGCTCAAAGTTAACACTCGGGGTAATATAACCCGACACCGAAAGATGATTGGAATCCTTTTCCATATAAGAAATGATACCAACCTGAATTCCCGGCAAATAAACATCGGAAATATTGCTTGTAACGATTTTATCTCCGACTTCTACGCCTTTTGCGTTTTCGGAAAGCTGGTTAAAAGTAATATATCCGTTTTCCATGGTTGAAAGGCTTCCTGAAACCATTAAATGGTCGTTAGTTGTTAAAACCATGCATGAAACATTGCTTGTATCGTCTATAATACTTAAAACTCTGGACCAGTTTGCTCCGACTTCGGTAATTCTTCCTACCAGTCCGCCGCCGGCCAATACGTTCATGCCGACTTTCATACCGTCATTTGAACCTTTATCGATAATAAATGTTGAAAACCAGTTGCCTGTGGAACCTGAAATAACTCTGGCGCCTGTCTTGGGATAATCAGAATATGTTTCATCAAGCTGATAAAGGATTCTTAATGAGTTAAGTTCAATTTTATCCTGCATAAGGATATCGTTTTCCATGGTAAGCTCATTAACCTGCTTCATTAGCTTGTTGTTCTGATCAACCAGTTCATTCATCTGCTTGACCATTTCTTTTCTGGAATAAAGCTTCTCTCCGACGATACTGATTCCTTTCTGTAAAGGAACAACAGTTACGGAAACAACTTCGTTTAAAGGTCTTAAAGGAATGTCAAAAACGAATGTAAAAAGCATCAAAATAACACAGATTGCCGAAAGAATCAGCAACCAGTATTTTGTAGGCAGTTTGTATTTTTCCTGAGGTTTTCTTACTAAAGGGCTCATTATACTTCAAAAGTTAAATTCTTATACTTCTTATTGTTTCTAATAATTTCTGCAAGACCGAAAATAACACTGTTTTCAGCATTATCTGATGTATTTACCTTAAGGCCGGTACCGTTTGCAACATTCTGACAAAGGTTACTTACCATACTGCCGCCGCCTGTAATGTAAATACCCTGCTTATAGATATTTGCACCTATTTCGGGAGGAGTACTTTCGAGAAGTTCCTTAACATTATCGGTAATCTGCAAAAAGCTTTCTCTTAAGCAGTTCTCAAGCACAATAGGATCAACCATGCATTCAACGGGAAGTCCGCTTGCTACGTTTCTACCGTAAACAACACCCTTCTCTCCGCTTCTTTTAAGCTCTGCAATCTGCATCTTTAATGCTTCTGCAGATTTTGAACCGATATGAAGGTTGTATTCTTTTCTAACTGTTGCTTTTATGATATCGTCGAATTTATTTCCGCCGATTTTTACAAGCTTGGATTTTACGATACCGCCAAATGAAAGAATAGATATTTCGGTTGTATTATATCCGACATCAACAATCATAACGCCCTGAGAACTCTTAACATCAATATTAAGACCAATACCGCAGGCGATTGACTTTTCAACAACGGATACGCTTCTGGCCTTCAT